>JAJDZJ010000015.1 GCA_022824685.1 Caldilineaceae bacterium | reverse complement strand
TCTCGCCGACTGAGGGCCTGATCCGCGGCGTCTTCCCGTCGATATTCAGTAAGCGCAGGGTGATTTCCACTTATTCTCGCTTTCTTCTGGCCACAATTTCAACTGAATCGGCCTACAGATTTAGATGCGATTGCCCTGACTTGACAACACGAGACAGTCCAAATAAAATCATATATGCTTTAACTTCGGGCAGGTCTGGTTCCGTGTTTACAACCCCAAAGGAGAGCAAAAATGAAACCACAGCTGCGTTATTTTGCGCTTGCTGCCATCTTCATCCTGCTGCTTCCCATGATCGCGGCCTGCGGCGGCGCAGCGCCGGCGGCGGAGGAGGCAGCCGAGCCTGAACAGGCGTCTGAGACTGAGGGTATGGAGTCGGAGGCAGATTCGACCTATAACGAATCCCCCATGCTGGCCGAGATGGTTGCCAACGGGGAGTTGCCGCCGGTGGATGAGCGGCTCCCGGCAGAGCCGCAGGTGATTGAGCCGGTGGACCGGATCGGCGTTTACGGGGGCACCTTGCGCTTCGGAGAGGTCAACCCGATCAATCTCTGGAGCTTCGCCACCCTGCGCATGAATGGGCTTTTCCGCTATGACTTCAGCAACACCCAGGTCTTCATGGATATCGCCAAAAGTTTCAGTTTTTCCGACGACTACAAAACCCTGACCATCGAACTGCGTGAGGGCCATAAGTGGTCGGATGGCGAGCCTTTCACGACGGACGACATCATGTTTGCCTGGGAAGATGTCGCGCTGAACGAAGATCTTTCCCCAGCCGGGCCGAGGTCGATCTGGCGCGCCGGAGGTGAGCCTGCCGTCTTCACCAAGATTAGCGACACGGTGGTTGAAATCAGCTTCAGTGTGCCGTACCCGATCATTATGAACTACCTGGGCCGCACGGGCGTGGCTACCGACAACAACGTCATCATGCCCAAGCACTGGCTCAAGAAGTGGCACATCGACTACAACGAGGATGCGCAGAAACTGGCCGAGGAAGAGGGATTTGAGACTTGGATGCAAGCCTTCAACTTCCACAATCGACCTCGGAACAACTTCCGGATCGACGGTCCTACCCTCTGGGCCTGGAAGAACGAAACGCTCACCAGCGACCGCGCCATCGTTGTGCGCAATCCGTACTTCCACCAAGTGGACTCTGCCGGCAACCAGTTGCCCTATATTGATCGCATTGAGGCGGTGATTACGGGCGACAAGGAGGTGCAGACGCTCAAGGCCAGCGCCGGTGAATTTGACTTCGAGACCTATTACATCGACATGAAGGATATGTCGGTCTTCCAGCAGGGCGCCGAGCAGGGAGGGTACCGCGTCGAATTCGCGCAGAATCTCTTCTCCGCCGAGTTGGGTCTGATGCCCAATCGCACCGTCAAGGACCCGGTTCTGAGGGAGCTGTTCAACACCAAGGACTTCCGCATTGCCCTGTCGATCAGCATCGACCGCGAGAGCATGAACGATACCCTCTTCTTCGGGCTGGGCAGACCCTTCCCGGCCACCGTCAATCCGGGTCTGAGCTTCTTCAAGGAGGAATGGGCCACGACCCACGCCGAGTACGATCCGGAGCGGGCCAACGCGCTTCTCGATTCAATCGGTCTGACCGAGCGGGACAGCGAGGGGTACCGTCTGCGGCCTGACGGCGAAGGCCGGCTGAGCATGCTGATCCACGTCGGCGTATCGGAAGGCCCCAAGATCGCCATGGCCGAGCTGGTCCGGGATGACTGGGCCGAGGTCGGGCTAGAGGCAATCGTCGAAAATCTGGGTGAGCAGGGCGGTCTGTTCTCGCAACGCCTGGCCACCAATGATCTGCAGATTCCGACCTGGCATCTGGACAGAAACGCGTTGTTCGGCCGCTCCCTGGGCAGCAATTACGCTGTCGACCAGACCTCCTTCTGGACCGGAACGTGGAAGGACTGGTTCCGGACCAATGGCGAGGAAGGCGTGGAGCCGCCCGAGGAGATCAAGCAGCAGAGGGAGATATTCGAGCAGTACAAGCTGACCGCGGTCGGCACCGAGGATTTCGATAAGTATGGGGCGGAGTACTATGAGTACTTCACCAGCGAAATCCCGATGATCGGCACCATCGGTTTCACGCCGCGGCCGGTCATCATCAGCAATCGCCTCCACAACGTGCCGTTGGAGGGCGCCGCCTGGATCTCGGACAACAATTTCTACGCCCCGTTCATGCCTTCACAGTGGTTTATTGAAGAGTAACGGGTAGTGAAGAGAGCAGTGCAACACCCTGTATTCGCGTTTGGCGAATACAGGGTGTTCTACCTATATTTCTGACCAACCGCGGAATCGCTCAAGCAACGGGGTGGGAAACGGCCCTTTTCAAATCTGCCACTCTCCGTTAGTATTCGATTCCAGCCAGGAAAACGATCAGAGAGCTGCCGCGAACTGATTCGTCTGCGATTGTGGGGCCTGCCGCGCAGCTGGAGCGAGAAGGCGCACCTGCTCCAGCTCGATGCGCGTTACCTCCACGCCCAGCTGACAGCCGTGCGCGACAGCGCTCCATTTTAGTCAGCCTGTTACGCCGTTTCACTTCACATCAGCAGATTAAGAAAGGAGAGGCCGGGATCGCCCTGTGATTTTCCCGCGCCGATTTCATAATGGCTCAACCATACAAAAAGGTGAACAAGCCGATACGTTTGGGTCTGATTGGGTGCGGCGGTATTGTGCGCATCAACCATGTTTCCGTATATCTTGCCCTGCCGGACTCCGTTGACGTGGTCGCGGTGGCCGATCCGGTGCCCGACAACCTTGAGCATGTTGGCAATACGCTTGAGGTGCCGCCGGCGCAGAGATACGCCGACTATCGCGACATGCTGGCCAAAGCCGAAATCGACGCGGTATCGATCGCTACTCCCCATGCCCTGCACGCCGAACACGCCATTCAGGCAGCCGAGGCCGGCGTGGCGGTCATCTCTGAGAAACCGATGGCCACCTCCCTGGAGGAAGCTGATGCGATACTGGAGGCGGTCAACCGCAACGGCGTGCCCTATGCCATCATGCACAACCTGCTATTTTCCTTGCCCATGCAGGAAGCATTGAGCCAGTTGCGGTCGGGAAAGGTGGGAAAACCGATTCTTGGCCGCGGGCAATGCATGGGGATGAAACCGGCCGACTTCGGGGGCGATCATACCAATCCCGCCATGGCCTGGCGCGCTCAGAAGGCGGTGGGCGGCGGCTGTATCATAGATACCGCCTATCATGAGATCTACTCGGTCGAGGCGCTGATGGGTTCGCCTGTCAAGTACGTGGAAGCCAGGGTAAAGACGATGCACTTTGATATCGACGTCGATGATCTCGCCATCCTGTTGTTTGAACATGAGGACGGGGCCGTGTCCACGGTGTCGGCATCGTGGTGTTCGCCGGCAATAACCCCTGAGCGGGGGCGCTGGTGCGAAGTGCACACGACCGATGGATCGATTCGGGTCTATCATCGCGACGAGGAGCCGTTCTGGCGCTACACCGGCGAGGAGGCCGGCTGGAGCAATCTGGAGATACCCGAGCCGGCGGTGAAAGAGAACCCGGGCGTCGGCGGCCACTTTGGATGTTACGCCGCGACATTCGAGGCGCTCGCCAGCGGATCGGAGATGCCGGTGAACGGCGAAAAGGCGCGGCATAATCTGGCCATTATCGAAGCGGCGCGGCAGGCAACCGGCGAACGACGCGCGATAGGAGTTGAGTGAACATGCGACTCTATATAGATGTGCACTGTCATGTCGGGACGACCATCACCTACGATCCCGCTGTCGGGCAGACCACCGGTCGTTGTCTGGCCCGCATGGCTTCCGCGGGTGTTGTCGCGGCGGTCGTGGGTCCGACCGCAGTCGGCTCGTCGCAGATCCGGGGAATCCTGGACACGAAGGACCAGAACGGGATCATCGTTCGGGCTTGTCAGCAGTTTCCCGATCGGTTTCCCATCGGCCTGGCTCTGATCGAGCTGCGCCACGGCCAGGTCGGGGCGGACGCCTTGGAAGAGACGCTGGTCGAAGGCGGTCTCCAGGGCATCATGTGGCATCCTGCCGGCATGACCTTCGAAAGACAGCTCTATCCTTTTCTCGAAGTTGCGTCACTCAAGGGCGGGCTCTGCCTTCTGCATGAGAGTCCGGAGCGGACTGCGGCCTATGCACGGCGGTTTCCCAACCTTGTCTTCATCGTCCATGCCGGGGTAGAAGAGGAATTCGAGTCCTGCAAGCAGTTGGACAACGTCTGGTTCGAGGTTGTACAGAGGCCCAGAGGCTCCAAGTCTGACTGGGACCTGCCGCAACTGATCAACGAGCTCGGCAGTGAGCGGATTCTCTTCGGCAGCGACCTGCCCTACTACGATTTTCGCATCCTGCAGGCACAGGTGGAGGCCGCCGACATTGACGAGGCAACGCGCGATCGTATTGCCTTCCAAAACGCCGTGACACTTATCCAGAGTTTTCGCCCAGACTGGGAACCGCCCGGGGAAGCGCCTGCCGCGCCGCAGAACTATACGTACGAAGAAATGTGGGCTCCCAAGGAGGCCGGCAGCGAAAGGCTGCTCTAGAGGTTGATTCAGGCGCGGCAGACCGACTCCGGCGCCGTTTCGACACCGGTTTTCTACCTGCAGCGCATGAAACTGAATTGAATGTCGAAGTTGTCTGTCGCCAGGCCCTTCGTCGAAAACAGACAGGAAACGCGTTCTATAAAGTAGAGAGGAAGCTGCGATGAAATTCGCCCTACTCGGTCACTCCGGGCACCTGGATTACTACGAGCAGATGTTGCAGGATTTGCCAGACGTAGCGGTGGTCGCCGTCGCGCTGGCGATGCCGGGCGAATCGCTCGACTCCTTCGCCAGCGCCCCGGGCGTGACGGCAGGTACAAACAGATATACCGAGTATGAGGAGATGCTGGATAAGGAATCTCCGGACCTCGTGCAGATCTGCGTTCCACCGCAGCAGGTCCCGGGATTTGCCGAAATATGCCTGAAACGCGGCATCGCCGTGATGACGGAGAAGCCGCTGGCGATGGATTTGGCGACCCTTGCACATCTATACGCCGTGGCCAGTGAAGCCAGGGTCCCGCTTGCGGCGTTACATGGCTATCGCAGAATGAAGTGGTTCGAGGCGGTCCGCGATGCCGTCCACGCCGGTCTGATTGGGGAGCCTCTGGGCAGCTTCAGCCAGATCTCGTACCGCTGGGGAGCCAGGCGGGCCGATCATTTTCGTAAGCGAGAGACCTTCCCCGGAATCGTTCCTTTTGTGGGCGTTCATGTCATCGACTGGCTCGTGTGGTCACTGGGCGACGTTTTCACAGAGGTGACGGGCTGGGAGACGAGCGCCGCCCACCCGGACTATCCGGGCTGTGCCAGCCAGGCCGCTGTTCTGTTGCGGATGCGCAACGGCGGCGTTTCGACAGTGGTGCTGGACTTTCTGCGCCCTTCGAATGCGCCCAGCCATGGCGATGAGCGGATCATGATTTCGGGTACGGCGGGCGTGGTGGAGAGCATCGCGACCGAAGAGACCGCAAAGTTGATCAGCGAGCAGGCCGGGGTATGCAACCTCGAGATTCCCGACACGCCGAACTGGTACACGGCCTTTGTCAGCTCCGTCCGGGATGGATCTTTTGCCGGCGTTGAAGAGGTCTTTCGGATGACTGAGATTGCCATCAAAGCCCAGCAGGCGATTGATGAAGACAGGAGGATCTCCCTGCTGCAATCTCCCTACGAGGCGAAGAAATGATCGGCTATATCGCGCAAAGATTGATCTACGCGATCGTTACCTTCCTGTTCCTGAGCATAGTTGTATTCATCATCATTCAACTTCCGCCAGGCGATTTTCTGACAAGCTACGTCGCGCGCCTGGAACAGGAGGGAGATATCATCGATGAGGCTGAAATCGAAGCACTCAAGCAGGAATATGGCCTTGACGCCACCCCGGTAGAGAAGTACGTTCGCTGGTTTGGCCGGTTTTTGCAGGGCGAAATGGGCCGGTCTTTCGAATGGAACCAGCCCGTAGGCAAGCTGCTGAGAGAACGTCTGCCCTATACGATACTGCTCTCCCTCATCACCCTGTTTTTTACCTACGTGGTTGCCGTGCCAATTGGGATTTACGTCGCCACCCGCCAGTACGGTTTCAGCGACTATCTGTTTTCGGTGCTTGGTTTTGCCGGGTTGGCGACGCCCAACTTCATGCTGGCACTCATCCTCATGTTCCTGTTTTTCAAATACTTCGGCATTAGCGTGGGCGGCCTGTTCTCTTCGGAGTACGCCCTGGCCCCGTGGAGCCTGGCCAAGGTATGGGATCTCTTCACCCATCTCTGGGTGCCTATCATCGTCATCGGCACGGCAGGCACGGCAGGAATCATCCGCGTTATGCGGGGCACGCTTCTGGATGAACTGAGCAAACAGTATGTCATCACCGCCCGCGCCAAGGGCGTTGCCGAAGGGAAGCTGCTGTTCAAGTACCCGGTGCGCATGGCGATCAATCCGATCGTCAGTACGGTCGGCTGGCAGCTGCCGCGCATCGTTTCCGGCGAGACGATCGTCGCCATCGTTCTGAGTCTGCCGACCACGGGTCCTCTTCTCTTCAAGGCGCTTATCAGCCAGGACATGTTTTTGGCGGGAAGCATTGTGATGTTCTTGGGAATTCTGACGCTGATTGGCACGTTTCTGTCCGATATTCTCCTGATCGTTGTTGACCCACGCATCCGTTTCGAAGGGAAGGCTTGAGATGTCAACGGACGTAACGGCCCGTCTGTCGAGCAGCGCGGCGGCGCGCGCGGCCGAAACCACGGCCGAAGAGCGCTATTTCCTGGCCTCACAGTGGCAGCTGATGTGGCGCAAATTCAAGAGACACCGGCTGGCTGTCGCCTCTACTACCCTGCTGAGCATCCTGTATCTGTTCGCGATAACCTATGAGTTTTGGGTCCCGTATGGCCGGCTGACCAAACATGAGGATTTTCTGAGCGCCTCTCCCTCCAGCATTCACCTCTTTGACAGTGAAGGCCGATTCCAGGGTCCTTTCGTATATGGGTTGGAAGGAGAGATCGATTTCGACACCTTCACCCGCGTTTATACTGAAGACACCTCACGGATTTACCGCCTTCGCTTTTTCCAGAAAGGAGAACCCTATCGGTTCTGGGGCTTCATCCCGATGGAAACCCACTTCTTTCTTCCGGAGGAAGGGGGCGTGATCTTTCTCTTCGGCACCGATGCGCTTGGGCGCGATCTTTTTTCACGGACACTGGCCGGAGCGCGGGTCAGTCTGTCCGTAGGCCTGGTCGGCGTTCTGATCAGCTTTATCCTCGGCTGTCTGCTGGGAGGCATCTCCGGCTACTTCGGCGGCGCGACCGACATGCTGATTCAGCGTATTATCGAGTTCGTGATCATCGTTCCCACGATACCGCTGTGGATGGCGCTCAGCGCGGCGGTGCCCCCGGGCTGGTCGCCGGTCAAAATCTACTTCTCCATCACCATCATTCTGTCCATTATTGGATGGGCGGGGCTGGCCCGGGTTGTGCGCGGCAAACTGCTTGAGCTGCGCGAGTCGGACTTTGTGATCGCGGCCAAGGTTGCCGGTTCCACCGATATGCAGATTATCGTCGAACATCTGTTGCCGGGATTCATGAGCTATCTGATCGTCCATCTCACTCTGGCCATCCCCAACATGATCCTGGGAGAGACGGCGCTCAGCTTCCTGGGGCTGGGCATTCGCGCGCCGGCGGTCAGCTGGGGCACGTTGTTGAAAGATGCGCAGAATGTGCGCAGCGTGGCTGTGCAGCCCTGGATGCTTATTCCCGGCCTGCTCGTGATCGTAACAGTGCTTCTCTTTAACTTTATCGGCGATGGGCTGCGTGATGCGGCCGACCCCTACAAGTAGCGGCAATGGCACAGCAAGAGACGGTTCTGGAACTCAGAGATTTGCACACCCACTTTCCCCTGGAAGAGGGGTTGCTGAAGGCGGTGAACGGTGTATCGCTCACGATTCACAGGAACCGTACACTGGGTGTTGTCGGTGAATCGGGCTGCGGCAAGAGCGTTACCGCGCAGTCGATTCTGCGCATTGTGCCTGAGTTTGCGCAGATGACGGGGGAGATTCTGCTGCACAAGAACGGCGAGGTGATCGATCTGGCTGCGCTGCCCCCATCGGGACGGGAGATCCGCGACATCCGGGGCCGCGACATCTCGATGATTTTTCAGGAGCCGATGACCGCTTTTTCGCCCGTGCATACGGTTGGTGAGCAGATCATGGAGGCCATTTTGGTCCATGACACTGTGCCCAAGACCGAGGCGCGTGCCCAGGCGGTTGAACTGTTGCAGCTGGTTGGCATTCCGATCCCTGAGGAACGTGTAGACGCCTATCCCCATCAGCTGTCGGGCGGCATGCGTCAACGGGCGATGATTGCCATGGCCCTGGCGCTCAAGCCGATGCTCCTCATCGCCGATGAACCGACGACCGCGCTGGACGTGACCATACAGGCCCAGATCCTGCGTCTGATGAAGACGCTTCAGGCCGAGATGGGCATGTCGATCATGTTCATCACCCATGATCTGGGCGTGATTGCGAATATGGCCGATGAAGTAGCCGTTATGTATCTGGGGCGGGTGGTGGAATACGGCAGTGTCAGACAGATTTTCCGCACGCCCAAGCATCCGTATACCCAGGCCCTGCTGCGCTCAATTCCCAGGACGGGACGCAGGGCGCGGGTCCGTCTGGAAACGATCGAGGGCATCGTTCCCGTCCCCCTCGACCCGCCCGATATCTGTCCATTTGCCGACCGTTGTACGCAGTTCATCCCCGGCCGCTGCGATGAAAGGGTGCCGGACTTTTTGGAAATCGATCAGGGTCATTCGGTGCGCTGTATCCTCTATGAATAACTGCTATGGAAACGAGCAATCTACTCGAAGTACATAACCTGAGGAAGTATTTCCCCATCGAGAAGGGACTGCTGCGCCGGGTAATCGGGCAGGTCCGCGCCGTCGATGACGTGAGCCTGAGCATTCCCGCCGGGAAGACCTTGGGGCTGGTCGGCGAGTCAGGGTGCGGCAAAACCACCCTGGGCCGCTGCGTGATCCGCGCAATTGAGCCGACAGATGGACAGGTGCTGCTGCGCATCGATGGCAGAGAATCCGATATCACCGGCCTGGATGCCAAAGCGCTGCGCGCCACGCGGCGCCACATGCAGATGGTCTTTCAGGACCCCTATGCCAGTCTCGATCCGCGCAAGACCATTCTCGACATCGTCGGCGAGCCGCTGCGCGTGAACAAGCTGGCAAAGGGCGAGGATCTGGAGCAGCGCGTGCGTCAACTGGTCGATCTGGTCGGCCTCGACGTCAAATATCTAAAGCGCTATCCGCACGCTTTCAGCGGCGGTCAGCGCCAGCGCATCGGCATTGCCCGCGCCTTGAGCCTGCATCCCAGCCTGATCGTCTGTGACGAGCCGGTTTCGGCATTGGATGTTTCGGTCCAGGCCCAGATTCTGAACCTGCTGCAGGATCTGCAGGCGGAATTCAGCCTCACCTATCTGTTCATCGCCCACGATCTCAGCGTCATCCAGCATATCTCCGATCAGGTAGCCGTTATGTATGTCGGCAAAATCGTGGAGCAGGCGGAGACGGAGGAGCTCTTCCTGAATCCCAAGCATCCCTATACGGAAGCGCTTCTGTCCGCAATACCGAGCCCTGATCCTGACTCCTTACTGGACGAAATCACGTTGGAGGGTGAAGTGCCCAGTCCGGCCAACCCGCCTTCCGGCTGTTACTTTCACCCCCGCTGCAAATACGCCCAGCAGATCTGTCAAGAGGACATACCGCCACTCCTGGAAGTCGCCCCGGACCATTACGCCGCCTGTCATTTCGCCGAGGAGCTGACGCTGCACGGCGTGAGTGATTTTGAAGAGGATAGCCAGTGGTGAATCCTTCTGCCGGTTCCGGTTTCTACGCAATTGACGAGACTGGCGCCCGCAAGACGGGAGAGCGGCTGTGGCTCTGATCCGGGTGGTGGAGTAAACGTATGGATACGCTTCTCTTCTGGACAGCGCTGTGGGTTGCGGGTGTAGGTCTGTTTGTGTACCTGATGATCACGTTGGTGCGCAGATTGACAGTTCGTTTCAGCCAGGGGGTTGAAGCCAACGTCCGCGCCGCAGAGGCCATTGTCAATGATGAGCGCGTACCCGATGCCTGGGCGGCTCCCTACCGCCGCCAGATCGAAAAACTTCGCCGGACCGTTGGATCTGAAGCTGAAATTGAACGGGCTGGCCGACGCGGGCATAAGGACTGCTTGCACCGGTTGGACCAACTGGCGCAATATTTTGAGAAAAGCGACCTGGTTGACAGCGCGGAGTCACGCCATGTCCTGCTGAAAGGACTGCAACGGCAGCGCGCAATATGGGTCGCCGGTGGGTGGCAGTACGTGATCGAGAGGGAACACGATCATTAGGTTCCGTTGATATATTGGGGAGGCCGCTCAAAATTCAGCAAGAACGGAAAGCCGGCAGGCCTGACAGGGATTACTCTGGCTTGAATGTCGTCAAAGACAAAACCAATTGATCCGCGAAGTCACGCGAAGGTTCGCGAAGAACACTTTTATGTCCGCGAAGGACGCGGAGAACACCAGAGGCGTATCGAACTTTCTTTGCGCAGTTGCGCGGCCGTTTGCGGATCGGCCGCGCTTTTTTGCTCGTGCCAGTTACTGTTCAGACAGACGTCAACGAGCTCCAAACAGATAACTCCCGAAATTCGGGGGTACGCCAACCGCTATGAGAGGGCGGGGTCTCCGGGGGTATCCTTTTGCCTGAAAAAGTGCGTCATCTGCCAATCAGGTCTTTCCCAGGGTGCGCTTGGTGTTTCGCGGTCTAGCAGTTGGGGCCAACCATACACCACCCAGCCGCAAAGCTACGTTGCCTCCGTTGTCTCGTAAGTGACCTTGATGGACATTTCTGGCACATCTGGGTTGCTTTTACTCTGAGCTTGGCCCCGATCACTGGACCACGAAATTGGGTAAAATGAGGGGCATGCAGACGGCGAGGGCGGTTGTCTGAACTGCAGTTCGGGGAGATTCAGGGGATGGGCTGTGATTTGGCCGGAGCCGGGCGCGCTTTCTTGCCGGCCGCCCTGGCCGGTGTGCCGCGCGCATAGCAGGCCACAATAAGCGCTGAACAGACCCTCCCGGCACTCAACCGGTTCTGTCACAGTCAGTTCAATAGCCAGCATTGCCCTTGGCAAGAAATTCAGGGGGGTAGGGCAAACGCAACGACAGGGAGGGCCCTGGGCTCTCATGCCTGAAGAATCGCTTAGAACGGCTTTGGTGCGGTCGGTTGTATTAGCCTGTCCTTGGGTCGCTTCGCGGCCGGCTTTCTGTTCGTGAGCGCCGTCGAAAGGCTGGCAAACGCGACAATTAGTCGTTTTTGGGAGTGTTGCTGGCGCAGATGGGTGAAGTGCTGGCCGGTAGGAGCGGGTATGCCCTTGGGGAGCGAGGGCGGGTGGCCATGTTGCTTACGGGAGCCGCTCTTTGAACTGCAGCGGCGCGTCATCCGCCAGTTGATCTTCACCTGCCGTAAGGCGGACCCAGATCAGATCCCCCCGGCCTGCAGCCCGCATCAAAGTTGGCGATCTGTTGCACGATGTTGAGGGGCGTCGAGGTAGACATTGAAAAACCACAGCTGCCGCACTTCGCGCAACCCGCTATCCCCATCTTCCATCGCGTATCTGACCACCATCGTCCTTTTTCAATACGTGTTCAGCTATCTTTCACCCCGCCTAGCAATTGATACCGCCCTCAATGTCGGGCTGTAGCCTATGTGCTCTCGGATAGCAGTCGCCCAATCCACTTCCCAACCATCGCGAAGGCTAAGAAACACCTCTTCGTAATCCTCATCTCGATCTGGCAAGTCTTCCCAATCGTGCAGAAGTTTCTCCAACTGTCCCAACGCGGTCTTCGCGTTACTCACACTGTCGCGCACCACATGACCATTGGGTTCAAGTTCCCATTTCTTAGGGTCTTTCTTGTCCAAGTTTTCCCAGGGTTCTTCAAGGCCAGTCTCAAGAACTTTTCTGACAAAGATTTCACGATCAGCGATTCGGAACTGCCAAGATTCCCGATCCACCTCTTCCTGTTCAACAAGTCCTTTGTATATCAGCCACGGAACCACAATCGCCACAAGATCAGCGCTGGTATAACCTTCTTCATCGGCAGGTACACCATTACCGATTTCCTCATAGGTCGCAATGAACTCTCGCGTTCCTGTTAAGTCTGCCATGTGCGCCATTTTCGTAAGCACAATACCTTGTTCGGTTGTCACGAGACGCCCAAGAATCCGGGCAGAGTATACGTCCTCTGATACTTCGGGAAGCGGATACTGTTCGTTACTCATACGTTACCCTTTCTGTTTTGTGGCGACATGCTGGCGCAACCGCAGTGCTATGATAAGGGCCCACTAATGCCGACACCGTCTATCACGTCCAAAATGTTTTACGGTTGGCCCCAATCGTTAGACCACAAAATTGGGAATACAAGTCGCATCCGGGCAGATACGGTCAGCTCTGATCTGGGCATGAAATACAACAGTGAAGTAAGCCCAGACACATCTCGCAGAACCTAATCTCGTCGAGGTTGTTGCATGAACAACTGACGGCCGCGGCTCTTCCAAGTGTGTCTGCGAGGCTCTGGCCCCTTGCTCAATGCTTGAGTTGGTGGCATCTCTGTCCCGTAAACTTGAGTCCTCGATGTCAGGTAAGATTTCATCTTCGCCCGCCCGGTTTCCAAACTTGGCAGGCCCCCTTAGCTAGGTCACGTTGACGTTTGATTTGTTCTGTCAGATCAGCGACAATAGTAGGATGTCTACATATAGAATAGCCAACTATCAGTGGCAGAAATTGTACGTGTTTCTGCAAGGACACCCTCGTGCCTACGCAGGGCAAGAGG
>JAJDZJ010000061.1 GCA_022824685.1 Caldilineaceae bacterium | reverse complement strand
ACCGGCCGTCAGGCGTCGAAATCATTTGGATTTCCCGTCTACGTGCCACTAATCGAACACTTCTCATGTCTGATCCCGAACTGGAGGGGAATTCTGAAGTATTTCGATGCTTTGACCCAATTTAGATGCAATTGCCCTGCTGACCGAAGCACAGCCGAGTATAGCATCGACCCCATTTTTGGCAAATTCAGCCCCGCGTTGCAAAATGATCTCACCGTCATCCAATCACGGCCGCGTCCCCATTCTGACGCTGACCAATCACCGCACAGGACGTACATGCCCCGTTTCAGGCCCCGCAGCCGGTTCCTTAACCGAATCTCCTTCGCCCTCGTGATTGGCGCCGGACTCTTTGGCTGGCTCTACGCCTCCGCCAACTGGCAACCCGGTCCCTCGGAAATTAACATGGATGCGCTGTTTGGCGGCGAAGACTGGATTGACATCATCGCCGGCATCATCGAGGACGCCATCCAGACCTTCCAGGCGATCACCGGGTAACAAACCAGCTGCGCGTGGGTCTCCTTCCCGGTAGCGTGTTTCGACTTACGGCGCGTGTACGCAGACCTGCCCTTCCCTCGCATTCAAATAGCGGCACAGCTCCAGGTAGGCCGGCCGAAACGTCGGCGCGCCGCAACACGGGCTTGGCTCCATGATCCCCCACCAATACTGCTCCTCATCCTCGGGGTCGCCGTCGCTTAACCACGCCAGATTCGGCATCGTGATCAAACTCATCAGGCCGATCCACGGGCGCCAGTTGGCGTCAGCCCACTCATAGGCCCGTTTCAGATATTCAGCCTGCACCGCAAAGTCGATGCCTGCGTCCCTGCCGTGCCAACGATAGTTCGGATTGACCGGATCGGAAGTCCAACCAAACTCCAGCAGGACGATCTGCTTGTCAGCGTCGCCATGTCGCTCCATAATCCCGCGAATGTCCTCTACGTGGCGAAAACTGAAGAACCGATGCCCACCATAGCGAGCCTCCGCCGCCGCGATTTCAGGTTCCAGTTCCGGCGGCGCCGCAAACCCGACGCCGTGAACGCCCAGCGCGTCGAAATAGCCGTCGCTGCTCCCGTCCATCGCCTCGTACATCTGCTCGTAGTACAGTTCGTCCGGCATTGCCAGCTCGTTGTTGTCCCCTGTCGGCGCCATCCCAGCGCTGACAACGATCGCATTCGGGTTCGCCTGCTTGATCGCCTCATACGCCCTGCCAAGAAAATACACGTACTCAGCCGGGTTCGGGCGTTTGTGCCCCCACTCGCGGCTCAAATTCGGCTCATTCCAAATCTGATAGGCCTGAATGCAGCCAACCGCTCCCGGTTTGCAGCTGTACCGGCTGGCCAGCGCAAAGACATAATCGGCAAAATGGTCAGCGCTCTCAGGCGGAAGGCCGGCCCAGAAATCCCGCTTCTGCGGGTCAGTGGAAATCCGCGCCAGAAGCTTCAGATTGCCGTCGTTCACCTGCTGTACCACCCTGTCTGAAAACGACCAGTCTAAGTGCCCCTTTCCTGCGCCCTCAATATTTTCCCAGGCAAACGTCTGTTTGACCCAGTGAAAACCAGCCTCGCGAATCAGATTCAAATCCCGTTCCGCTACCTCCGGCCTCCACCACAGAAAGGCCTGCGTACCGAAATCAGGGCTTTCCATCGTCGCCGGCAGAAAGCCGCCTGCTCCGGCCTGCTCCGTATCCGCTGACGGTGGCGACGGCGGCTGCTCCTCCGTCGGCGTCGGTGTTGCCGTGTCCGCCGGCTCTGGCGTGGACGTCGCCGGTTCGCTTGTTGCTGTCGCAGTCGGGGGCGCCGGCGTATCAGTCGGCGCCTGGCTTGTCTCCCCCATCGGCGTGGACGTCTTGGTCGGCGTTGTCGTGGGCCCTTCGTTTGATCTGTCGCAGGCAGCCAGAGTAATCAGACCGAGAAAGAGTATCCCGATAAGCATGCGGCGTTGCAGGGTCATGGCAAAACCTTATAGAACGGAAGAATTTGAAATCGGATCATATACACCTGCAGCGGCGCAGCCTTGACAGACATCCGGAACTGAGCCGCCTCCGAACAGGGAGTCGGTCGCGCCGAACGATGCAGGCATTTGCAAACATAACGGCCCCGGACCCATGGGCCCGTTGCCGTCGCAGCCTTTTTTATCGGGGGAAGCCGTACCATTGTAAGTGAGAACGAATAGAATGGGAAAAATGCTTGCCCAAATTGACTCTGAACTGATGTCGACCCGTTAACCGGACCGCCTGCCCGCCGCCATCCTGTCTTGCCCAAACTCGCACTGGCCAGACATCCCCCGCGTCACCGGCCGCAACCACCGCTCACCTTGTAATTTCCCAGGCCAAATGCTGGATCTCCGGCAGTATCAGCTTCTCCATCGCCAACCTGACAGCATTGGTCGACCCCGGCAAACTGATGATTGCGCAGTCCCGGTACGTTCCCGCGGTGGCGCGGCTCAGCATCGCGGCCGCCCCTACCTCTTCATAGCTGAGAACGCGAAATATCTCCCCGAATCCGGGCAGCTCCTTTTCCAATGCGCGCGACAGTACGTCATACGTGCGATCCCGCTTGCTCACGCCGGTGCCACCATTGAATACGATGACCTGCGCGCCGCTGCCGCTAAAATCTTCCAGCGCCTCGGATACCTCTTCCGGCTCATCCCGCACGATGCGGGTGGCGATCACCTGATGGCCCTCGGCCTCGGCCATATGGCGTATCGCCTGTCCGCTGCGGTCCGTTTCCGGCGTGCGTGTGTCCGAGACTGTCACGATCGCAAAGGCGATTCTCCCCTTTTCTTCTTCCGCCTGCCGCCGATGCTCTTCGGAGCTTGTTCCATTTTTCATGGTTCACCCTCTCATCACGTAGAATATTAATGACAACGTGCGAAGTTTACAAGGCGCGCAGAATATCATGGCGCCCTTGCGCGCACATCTCTCCTGAGTATTATACATCCGATTCGAGAAAGCGGCTCCCCTTAGCCTCCAATCGCGTGCAGTCCGGATTTGGGGTAGTCTGGAGAAGCCGGCTGCATGACTCATCATGGATTCCTAGAGGCAGCCTCAGAATTGCGCTTCTTTTGCCCGCCCCCATATCGCTGCCCGCGGCATGTACCCTCCCCCGCTGTTCCCGCCGCTGCTCGTCCTCAAATCAAAGCCCATCCCCCCAACCCCTTTTTTCCTCCATCATCATCCCCGTTTTGCATGGATTGGTCGGTCTGTTATAATCGCATTCGGTCAGGAAAAAGCTTCAATTATTATGGTCGATTCCTCTGTTTCTTTCTGTCAGTAATTCCATATACCAACTGGAGTTTCGCAAACGTTGCCTTGTGTCAGTTGGACCCACTGCGTACTGAAACCGCATCTGCGTAACATGGGTTTTTGAATCGCCGTTTATCCCTGTCGTTCAGCATACCATGGCGGCAGTGTTTCCCAAGAGCAGTTCCCACGTGTTCATTTTCCAATCTAGAGTGAACGCGGTTTGTCCTTGTTCAATCCATCACATTCCCAGGAGGAAAACAGTGCAACGAACAGCAATGAGTCGAAGAAGCTTCTTGCAGTTGGCCGCGGGCAGCTCGGCAGTCGCTGCGTTAGCCGCGTGCGCGCCGCCGGTGCCGGCCGGCACAGGTACAGGCGCATCCGCCGAGCCAATAACCCTGAACTTCTTTAACCGGGGCGGTCAGTTCATTGAGAACGTTATGGACCAGCAGATGTCCCTGTATAGGGAGAGCAACCCCAATATCGAGTTCGAGATTAACGCCGTGGCCGGCGCCTCCCACCAGGAAGCCCTCCTGATCATGATCTCCGCCGGCACTGGACCGGACATGTGGTTTGACGCCAACCGCACCACCGGCCCCCTCACACGCAAGGGTGTGACGACCAATCTCGAGCCGTACTTCGAGGCGGATCCTGATTTCAGTGAAGACGATTATGTCGAAAACGTCTGGATCGCCCAAACCTACGACGGCGCTCGCTGGGGCATCCCCTGGGACAGTGGCGCGATGCTCATGGCCTTCAATATCGACCTGTTCGACGAGGTTGGCGTTCCGCATCCAGGGTCGAATGAATGGATGACTTGGGACGAAATTGTCGAACTCGCCAAGGTTCTTACCTTCGATTTGGACGACAATTCAGCCAACGATTCTGATTTCGATCCCGCCCGCGTGCGTCAGTACGGACTTAGGGCTGGCAAAGGTCACGGTCGGCCGACCTATATTTGGGCCAACGACGCCGAGATTATCGCTGACGACGGCACCATGCCTATGGATTCGGATGAATTCATTGAGGCGATGAACTGGTTGGCGGACTTGGGTTTGAAACACTATGTGAGTCCATCGCCGGCATACGAAGCCGCTGGCGAAATCAGCCTGCAAGCCGGCACCGTAGCCATGCAGCACATCGGCGTCTGGTCATTGGGCCGCATCAACCAGGCTGAGGTCAACTGGGGCACATTCCCGGTACCCTATAATAAGACGAAGACATCCTACGGCCACTACTCGCCCCTGTGCGTATTCTCCCAGACAGACTACCCCCAGGAATCCTACGATTTCATCTCCTGGGCCTGCCTCAGCAACGCAGGGCAGCAGATTCTTGTCGATCTGGGTATGCAGCAGCCAACCCGCAAAGATCTGCGCGAACAGTTCCTGAACAATGCGGCGCCGCCCGCCAAGGAGTACCGCCAGGCCTTCTATGACGCGTTCGAGGACCAGGCAACGTTCCGCTGGCCCGGAGACACGATCGGCTCCTACTACGGTGGCTGGTATCAGACGATGCTGGATTACTGGGGACCGTATTTGGACCAATTTTGGATCGGTGATGTACGCTGGGAAGATGTCGCCACAGAGGTGCGCCAAGGCTCTGAACATATTCTGCAAACTGGTGAAATTTCCTAAATGCAATCTTCACCTGCTCAGTCTACACCCGCAGCGCAGACCGAACGAGGTCTGCGCTTTTTCCATCGCCTCAGCTTTGAGGAGACCTTTTATGGCTGGCTGTTTATCATTCCAGCTGTGTTGGGGCTGCTATTTTTCCGCCTCGGCCCAGTCTTCGCCAGCTTCTATCTGAGCTTCACCAAGTACGAAATCATCACCGCGCCCCGGTGGATCGGTTTCGCCAACTACACCAAACTGGTCACCGATGCCCTATGGCTGCGATCCATCGAGGTGACCTTGTGGTATGTAGTTCTATTTGTACCCCTGTCCCTCACTTTTGCCTACACCGTTGCTCTGCTGATGAGCCGCGATGTGCGGGGGATCACAACCTATCGCACGCTCTGGTATCTGCCGTCAGTGGTGCCGGTGGTCGCCAGCGCCACCATCTGGCGTTGGGGCCTGAATCCGGAGTTTGGACCGATCAACTTTCCACTCAAGGTGCTGGGCCTGCCCGCCCCTCGTTGGCTGACCGACCCGGATTGGATCGTGCCATCCATTGTCTTTATCGGTCTGTGGGGGCTGGGCAACTCTGTGCTCATCTTCCTGGCTTCGATTACCAGTGTGCCCCGCACGTTCTACGAAGCCGCCGAAGTAGATGGGGCCAACGGCTGGGCCAGGTTCCGCCATGTGACCTTGCCCCTCACCTCTTCGATCATCTTCTACCAGTTGATTGTGACGGTCATCAATAGCTTTCAGGTCTTCGGTGTGGCCTATGTCCTCTTTGTATCGAATCCCTCTGCCTCCTCTGCCGGACCGAACAACGCCGCGCTCTTTTATGTGCTGTACATGTTCCGCAACGCCTTCGGATACTTTCGCAACGGCTACGCATCAGCGATGGCCTGGATTCTCTTCCTCGTGGTTATGCTGCTGACGATTATCCTTTTCTACAGTCAGCGGCGTTGGGTCTATTACGAAACAGAAGGGGGCGGCTCGTGACCGCTTTCCGTATCAGGCACACTGCCAGTCGATTTCTGATTCATCTGACGTTGGCCGGTGGCAGCGCACTTATGCTGGTCCCGTTCTTTTGGCTACTTTCTTCTTCATTGAAAGCGCCCCATGAAATCTATGTCTTTCCGCCTAAGTGGATACCCGATCCGGTCCGCTGGCTAAACTATCGCGAAGTGTTCGAGGTTGTGGCAGTCCTGCGCTATACAGCCAATACAATGATTGTCACGATCTTTTCGACCTTGGGCGTTATACTCAGCTCCTCGATGGCTGCTTATGGCTTTGCTCGTCTGCGCTTCAAAGGGCGAGATATAATGTTCGCCTTGATCCTCTCGACAGTGATGCTGCCGTACGTCGTGACGATGATCCCCGTCTACATTCTGTTCACACGCCTTGGATGGATCGGGACATATCTACCACTGATTGTGCCGGACTGGTTTGGCGGGCCGATTACGATCTTTCTGTTGCGCCAGTTCTTCCGCACAATTCCACTGGAGTTGGAAGACGCGGCCCGCATCGACGGGGCCAGTCGTCCTCGTATTTTTGCCCAGATCATTCTTCCTCTGGCCCGGCCTGCGCTGACGGTCGTTCTCGTGTTGTCCCTGCTCTACAATTGGAACGACTTTCTGGCTCCGCTCATCTATCTGCATAAACGGGATATGTTTACACTGGCCTTGGGACTCAACGCGCTCCAACACTTCGAGAGCGGCCTCGATTGGACCCACTACGTGATGGTGCTGGCCACTCTGATGGTGCTGCCGGTCATTGTTATCTATTTTCTCGCGCAACGGGCCTTCGTCGAAGGGATCGTCCTTACCGGGCTGAAAGGATAAGGACGATCTGTGAACAGCCACCAGCTCGGTGTTCATCTGATGGTTTGGAGTGGTAGGATCGACGCCAACGAGATGGCCCTTTTCCCGCTCATCAGCGAAATGGGCTACAACGGCGTTGAACTTCCCATCTTCGATCCGGCAGCCCTTGACATCACCGCGATCCGCCAGGCTTGCGTGAACAGTGGTTTGGCCTGCACCGCGTCCACAGCCATGGCCCCGGGACTCAGTCTTATCGATGACGAGCGCCGGGGACAAGGGGTGGCCTGGTTGCAGAACGTTGTGCGGGCCGCGTCAGCCCTGGGCGCGGATCTCCTGTGCGGACCGATGGCCGTGCCTGTCGGGGAACTGCGGGGACGGGGATTTACCGCTCAGGAATTTGACACCTGTGTTCAGTCTCTACAGGAGGTCGGCGCTGTTGCCGCTGCGGAGGGCGTGACCCTTGCGCTGGAGCCCTTGAACCGCTTCGAAACGTTCATGCTCAATACCGTTGAGGATGGCGTCCGCCTGATGAGTGCGGTCGATCACCCGTCCGTGGGCCTGCTGCTGGATACCTTCCACATGCACATTGAGGAAAAATCTACGCCGGACGCCATCCGCCGGGCCGGTAAGCATATTCGCCATTTCCACTGCAGCGAAAACGATCGCGGCGCCGTCGGCAGCGGACAGGTGGACTGGACCGGGACTTTTCAAGCGCTGGCAGATGTCCAATACAGTGGTTGGCTGGTGGTGGAGTCCTTCAACGCGGTCATTCCGGAACTGGCGGGCGCGACATGTATCTGGCGTCCCTTGGCCGAAAGCCCTTACGCGTTGGCGCAAGAGAGCCTCTCTTTCCTCAACAGCTAGAGTCTATGCCTGAAGCGTAAAGCGCAACGAGCGCATCTTGCGTTTCACGGTCAACCGTTTCATTGCTGAGATCTGACAAAATGTTCTCCCTCGATGTCCATTGCCACTTCTTTCCCAAGGCCTTTTTGGACGCGGCCCGTGGTCCCAACACCCTCCAGTCCAGAATTGAACGGCGAGCAGATGGCCAGGAGCACCTGGTTTGCCCTGGCAACTTCGATCACCCGCTGACGCCCGATTTCTACGCGGCCGAGCAGATGCTGGCAGATATGGACAGCGCTCAGATCTCGATGGCGGCCATCTCCTCGGCGCCCCCCACGCTTTCTTACTGGGCAGAGGCCGGCGCGGCCAGGGAACTGGCATCGCGCTTGAATGAGAGCATCGCTGAACGGGTGGCCCAATGTCCTGATCGGTTCCTGGGGCTGGCGACGGTTCCGCTGCAGGACATTGCCGCGTCCGTTGCTGAAGCAAAACGAGCGGTCAATGAACTCGGGTTGCATGGCTTTCAGATCGGCTCCAATGTAGGTGGAAAAAACCTGAATCATCCTGACTATTTCCCTCTCTTCGAGACGATCGCCGAACTGGACGTGCCCGCATTCATCCACCCGTATATCCCTGCGGGGGAGGAGCGAATGCAGGACTACTACTTGCACAATCTGCTGGGCATGGTGGCCGAGACCGGCCTGGCCATTGCATCGGTAATTTACGGCGGCATCCTGGAACGATGGCCAAATCTGAAAATCATCTTTGCCCATGCCGGCGGCGTCTTTCCATATGTTGTAGGGCGTATGGACCACGGCTACAAGGTGCGCACCGAAGAGTGTGCCCGCGCCATTCCGCATCCCCCCAGTCACTATTTGTGCCAGGTCTACTTCGACTGCATGTCCTTTCACCCTTTGGCCTTGCGCTATCTGGTGGATATGGTCGGCGCCGATCATGTGTTGATCGGCAGCGATTATCCCTTCGATATGGGGCCCATCGGCGGCCCTGTAGCGGAGGTGCTGGCCAATCCCCATCTGTCGGATGAGGAGAAGGAGCGGATCTGCGGCAAAACCGCGGCAGCGCTATTTGGGTTGACGAACCAGCTATAGAAAATTCGCGATTGAGAGAGTGAAATGTCCGCTATGAAACGTTACGAATTCGGAGTCGTTACCGATGAGATCGATCAGGACTTTGCGCGCGCCTGTTCGATCGCCCGCGAAGAGGGTATGTCCTACGTGGAGTTGCACAACCTGTGGGGAAAACAGATCCACGAGTTGACCGACACGGAGTTGGATCGGGCACAGCGGATCACCGCGGAAAACGGCCTGCGCACCCATCTGGTCTGTGGGATGTTTTTCCGGCCCTTCCCTCTGGCCGATATCTCCCTGGACGAAATGGAGAGCCATCCCCGCTTTCAGGAGCATATGGACCGGCTTGAGCGCTTCATCGCCATTGCCCACAAATTCAATGCGCCAAACATTCGCACGTTCGGCTTCACCCGCGATGTAGGCGGCGGCAACCCTTCGCCGCGCTCCCCGGACGGTGGCGGTATCGATGAGGAAACTCTGGCAAAGATCGTCAAAGGCATCCGGTGCGCCTGCCAGCGGTTACAGGAGGAAGGGCTGGTGCTGGCCTTGGAAAATGCCCGCTCTCTCTACGCCAATACCGGTGGCAATATGCGGCTTGTGCTCGACGCAGTGCAGATGCCGAATCTCAAAATCATCTGGGACCCGGCCAACGCCTTCGTCGCCGGCGAAGACCCGGCAGTCGGCTATCAGCAGGTGAAAGGCCACATTGTCGATATCCACTGCAAGGATGCAGTTGTGCTCGACGAGGCCACTGGACTGACCGCTTGGGCGCGCATCGGCGACGGCGGAACCGACTGGAAGGCCCATCTCACGCTGCTGCAAAACGAACCGGTCGATACCTATACAGTTGAAACGCATTGGCAGGCCAACGGGCAGGACAAAGCCGCCAGCACGCGCCAAACATTCGCCAGTCTGAAAGAGCTCATCGCCGACTTGCCATAGAGTCGAATGACAAGAGAACGTGCAGAATCGGTGCGACGTGAGCCGACTTCATCGGTTCCGTCGCGTTTTCTATTGTCCCCCAAAGCCTGCTGCGCGCTACCGGCCAATCTCGGTGGCCGACCCAATCGGGTAATCTGCCGGCAAAGTCTCTGCCAACCGTACCTCGTCAAATCCACAAGTGGGGTGTCCGAACCCGCTCAAACTTCCCCCGTCCGGCTGCAGGTCAAATATGATGTTGTCATCCGCGCTCGCGCTCATCCCCGCGGGGATGAAATCCAGCTGGAGGGCGTCCCGAACCTTCCAGGCAACAATGTGGTCGGAACAAGGTGTGTCTCCGCTGATACCAATCGCCCCCAATATGCTGCCATTGGCATTATAGAGAGAAAGTCCGCCCCCCGAACGGCTCCATCCGCCCGGCCTCTTCCCGACCAGCGGGTCCCCTGCCTGTCCATATTCCCTCGCCGGGCCTGCATAGGCAGTCACAGCGTCCAGAGGATTGCTCTCCTGCAAGCCAAACAGATTCCCGCCGGGCCGCGTCGCCGCATAGAGATTGCTCGTCGAAAAGGCAAGGCTGGTCAGGCTGAACGCGTTGGCTGCATTCGCCTTCTGGACCGAATGTACCCGACCGCCCGGCCACTGGGACCCCCTGTTGGCTCCCGAATAGGTTACAACGCAAACAACGCCATCCCGGTCCACGACCGTTGCCCACATGTGATTGCCCAGCCCGCCGTTGTTTCCTCCCGTAACAATCCTCTCCAATACGCCCTTCACAACGTCTTGGCCGGGCAAACTGTCGCAACCGGTGACAAATTCAGGTTCCTGCTGGCTCCTGGTCGCGCTCTCTACAAAACGAATTGTCTGCGCCCCCGGCGCCGCAACCCCTTCAAAACGGATCACCGCGCCGCGGCCCGGTTCCCCCACACTCACCCCATTGATCGCCACATACGCATTCCCATTGACATCAAAATCAACCGACGTGGGAAACGGCAACCCTGTAATGACATAACGCGAACTTTCGCCCTCACCTACTCGAACTACTGCCCCGCTGTTTGGAATCGGACCCTCATCCGTAAAGATCCCGAAACGCACCGCGTACAATGAGCCGTCAGGGCCCGTCCGTAAATCCGTCAACATCGTCAGATCGGTCGCGTAGTCGGTCACGCCGCCCGTCGCGGGATCAACCACCACCACTTTTGCCGCGCCCGGCAGGAAGGGAAAACCGGGCAGCAGCGAAACATATATCCGACCGTCTGCGCCGAACGTGACCGCTGTCGGAACCGGGTCCGACTCCAGGGCGCCTCCCCGGTACGGATTGGGCAGCGGGCCGGGAATTCCATCAAAGACAGCCACCACTTCCGCCGTCTGGTTGGCTACGTCTACCCGTACCAACGTGTTGGCCCCAGCCTCCGCTACATAGAGAAAACCGTCCGGACCGGCTGTCAACCCATAGGGATGGGACTCCAATACATGCCCGTCAGGATTTTGTTCCTTCTCCAGTCTCCATAGCGGCACAACCTCCAGCACCGATCCCTGCAAAACTCGCAGGACCGCCGCCGTATCCGGCAACGCCTCTTCGCTGGCTACCCCTTGCCATACACCAGCCGTTGCATACATCTCATTGTTCAGTAGAGCCAGCCTCGCTCCGCCGACAATGTCGCTCCCCAAAAAGATCGAGGGCAGTGTCGCCACAAGTTGCGGCTGGCCGCCCGGCGTAACCCGCATCACGCGCGCCGTGTTGCCGAAGGTTGCCTTGATCACCTCGTTCGTATTCGGATCAAGCCCTCCTACCTCCACCTCCTCGTCACCCCCCAGTCCCACGTCGATCACCCAGATGCTGCCGTCGTCGATTGCCAGCACGCCTTGAGGACCGTTCAGACCATCCGCGATCACCGTGCCGCCGCTTTCTCTTTCCTGCGCCTTCGCGCCGTCAGATGCAATCCCCGCCGCCAACACCACGGCAAGCGCAAGAATGCTCCTGACCCAACTTCGGATGGCTCTCAATTTACTCCTCCTCCCGCGCCGCGCGCGCAGGCGCTTTGAACAGGAATGCTGTCATTTGGCTTACCGCCGACCTCAGCGGCCGCCAGCCCATTACTGGACCGCCAGAAAAACGATCAGCGCTTCCAAATCTTCCTCAGGTATGTGTTGATAGGACGGCATCCGGTGCTGACTCAGCGCAAATCCCTCGACGTAATATACTTCCGGACGAATGATGCTCTCGTAAAGATAGGTGTACACATCAGTCGCCTGCCCTCCATATGCCGGATCATCAAGCCGCGCTGCAGCCAGTTCAGCCATCCCGTCGTGCGACGGTCCAAACATCCCTGTCGTGCCCACGCTCGCAACCTGGTGGCAGATGCCGCAGTACTGCTCCCTGTACACCGTCATCCCTCGTTCAATCAGGGCCGCTCTCTCTTCGTCCGGAAGACTGTTCAGCTCAGCAGTACTCCTGACACCGCTCCGCTCTACCCTGCGCAGCATCAGAGCAACTTGCAGAATCCACGAGATCCGCATGACATCGCCCGGCTGCAGCGCCTGCTCGGCTAACTCGTGATTCACCTCTCGCAGGGCCTCAACCGAGATGTCCGTCTCTTCAGCAATCGACTCCCACGTGTCTCCCGGCTGCACAATGTAGGTGCCCGGCGTGATGAATGCCTTGCTTGCGCTGGGCGTCTGGTCTCTCGCCGCCAAATATGAGGGCGCGAAAACCGGCGGCCCATCCGTCCACCCGCGAGAAGCCCCTACATTGTTCAAGGCCCGCGGCAAATACCGAATCTCTATCTCATCTCCGGCGCGCAGATCAGCGCCCCTGTGTGCCCACAGGCTGTAATTGTCCAACAGCAGGTCCAGATGCGTAACCGAGAATCTCTCCGCAATGCGCTCCCAGCTATCATCTGCCCCTACCACATGAACAATCGGCTCCACGGTCGCATCCGCGTCCAGGCCGGGAATTGAAAGCTGATCCCCGGACCGAATTCCCTCCCCGCGCAGCCGCCACAGCTCCAAGTTGGCCCCTTTCAGGGCGTCCGACTCTACATCGAAACGGGCTGCAATCAGAGGCCAGTCCTCGCCCATCCTTGCAGAATAGACATAGGCCCGCGCATCATCGACAGTGAACGGTTGCGCAAATCCGGCGTCTGCAACCGGAGGCGCGGCCCCGCTCAGCCTCTGTTCGTCCCCCTGTGTCGTCCCGCTTTCGGCCTGTCTGGCGATCGCCGGCGTGGCTTCCGGCGTCGGCGTGGCCGTGTCTTCTTCCGCCCCCTGCTGTGCCCGCGCCACCGTTTGCTCTTCCGGTGTTTCCAATTGGGCCAAACGGTATAGCGTGAACACGGCCAGAACGGCCGCGGCAAGCAGCAGCACGCGGGCAAAAATGCTCAGATGGCTGCTGGCCCGGCGAATGCGGGCGAATATTCTCCAACGGCGTGCGGAATTCGTCATCTATTCTCCATCTGTGCCCGGTCCGGAGAGACAAAAAAGAAGAGAGGAATGAGAGCCCCGTTCTCTCTGCAAACTCCTCTCTCTTCGTACTCCGGTCACTCTATAATTTAATTGTATCTACATAATCAGGAAAACGAAAGAAGCGATCTCCTCCCATTTCGACCGCTCCCGCTGACCCGCGCTCCTTGCCCCAGGAAGGCAACCAGCAAGCTCATTCCGAGTCGCTATCAGAACTGACTTCAGCGGTCGGCGCGGGAAGACTATCGTTTTCGGCGCGCACCGGCAGACTGGCAGGTTCCCCCTCCACTTCAATGGTCCATGCGGCAACCCAACCGGTCTCTTCCCCGGTCGCCACAACATACCAGCTGCTGTCCTCCAGCCGGCCAACTACCTCATACGACCGGTCGTTGCGTAGCAACTTCAGGACCGGTCCCGCCGTTTCCGGCCGCTCTCGCAAATTGACAGATGGATGCTGAAGTGTGCCGGTCAGCCCCAGTGTTGTGTTCGGGGTCGGCTCGTCAAAGTCGCTTTCGAGCGGTTCATACGAACTGATCAGCGCCTGGGCCGTCGCTGTCGCCTGCGCCGCAACGGGATCTGCCCGGTTGGCCGGGAACAGGACCGCGCCGACAATCGCAAGGATAAGGCCGCCGATGACGAGGAACGGCCAGCCCTTCCACGCCTGAGGAATTCGCTGCGCCGCCGGTGTCGCCGATACGCCCTTGTAGATGGGCCCAACCAGCCGCGGCGGCGCCTGAACGCCCGCCCGTTCGAAATTGGCGAAAATCTCCGCCAGCTCCCCTTCGTAACGGGGGTCCACCCTCCACTCATTGAGTCGGGCATTATACGTGCGCCCTGCCTCAGGAATCGCCCTGTTGACAGCCTCATGCACAGCGGTGAAATCTTCCGCCCAGCCGACGCGAATATAGATCGAACCGTTCTCCAATCGCTGGTAAGACAACCACGCGTCCGAAGGCTCGATTCGTTTGCGGGCGCTTTCCAACTCCTCCTCGGTCAGAGGAACCAGCTTGGCCTCGCTCAACGCCTCATCGTGCGTCCAACGCCTAAGTGGATTCGAAAGCTGGCGATAGGCCTCATCAACGCGGGCCAGAAACGGGTCCGATGGCTCCGGCCCCGCGATCAGTACCGAATCGTCCAGATATTCCCCTGTGTGCAGTCGTACCTGACGCCGGTACGCCGCGTCTAGCACCTCCTGTGTCGCATTGGGCCTCACACCCAATATCTGATAGTAACTTTCCAGGGATTTTTCGTTCACGGCCCGTGGCCCACAACAGGAAGGAAATACACTCTCAAAACGCTGGCGCCGCCTGTCTGGCGTCGGACACCAACGCCAAGAATATCGTAGTGAGTGAAAACAATCCTCACTGCCGGTCCCGCATCACGTTCACCCTGCCGCGTGCTACCGCCTGACATCCTCCGAATAGCCGCCGCTTTCCACCAGAGCCGCTACCTCTTCCTTTTCGAACAGGCCCATGTCACCGGGGATCGTATATTTCATCGCTGCCGCCGCCGCGCCCCATCTCAGAGCCTCGGGCAACCACGACTCCCCGTCATGGTACAGGTAACGGTACAGCACGCCCGCTGTGAACGCATCCCCCGCGCCGATGCGCCCAACCGTGCCGCCGCCTGGGAATATCGGCTGACGTATCGGCGTCTGCCCCGCCTCGGCCGCAATCGAACCCGCCGCGCCCAACGTGAGGATGACCGTCGCCCGCGGAAACTCCCCCTGCAACGCGGCCAGCGCTTCCTCCGGCGAAATCCCTTCCGCCAGGCCATAGTGAGTCTGGGCATCTCGGATCGGCGCAAAAACAATATCAGCCTCCGCCGCAAAGGGGTGGCAACCCTGGCGCGACGCCTCAGGAGTCCACAGCTTGGAGCGATAGTTGAAATCGAAGCTGACGCTCCATCCCGCCGCCCGCGCAAGCTGCAACGCGCGCATCGCCGTTGCAGCCGAGCTCTCGCTGATCGCCAGCGTGATCCCGGTCAAATGAAGATGACGGCCACCCTCCGCGCTGAACAGCTCCGCCGGCAGCTCATCCGCTGTCATGCGGCTGGCCGCGGAATCTGCCCGGTCGTATATAATCGAAGTCGCTCGCGCGCCGTCCCCGAATTCAACGAAGAACAGGCCCAACCGCTCATCCTTTGCCCAGACGATATGCGATGTGTCCACGCCATGCCCCATCAACGTGCGTGCGATCCGCCGACCCAGGGGGTTGTCGGGCATGCGCGAAATCCACGTTGTGCGCACACCCAGCCGCGACAGCGCCACCGCCGTGTTCGACTCCGTTCCTCCCGCCTCCAGCTCAAAATGCGCGGCCTGCTCAATCCGCAGCTGGCCGGGCGGCGCCATTCGCAGCAGCGTCTCCCCCAGGGTCACCACATCGTATCTGCTCATTCCCCCGCGCGCGCCTCCTGTACCGCGTTCACAAATCTCCCGGCCTGCTCCGCCAAGCTCCTCCAATCGCCCTCCACTACCCAATCCTTCCGCACCAGCGCACTCCCGATGCCCACGGCCACCGCGCCCGCGCGCACAAATTCTCCTGCATTCTCCAGGTCGACCCCGCCTGTCGGCATCAGCTTCAGGTGGGGCAACGGAGCCAATATGTCCTTGAAGTAGCCCGGACCCAGCCTGGTCGCCGGAAATACCTTCACCACAGCGGCCCCCGCCGTCCATGCCGTCTGGATCTCCGTCGGCGTAAACGCCCCCGGCATCACCGGTATATTCTGTTCGACACAGCATCTCACTGTCGGAATGTCCAGCGTCGGCGCCACCACAAACTGTGCCCCGTCGCGTATCGCGGCTTCGGCCATCTTCCGGTTGAGAACCGATCCCATTCCCAGGGCTGCCTCCCCTGTCTCGAAGGCCGGTACACGCTTCCGCAGCAGTCCAAGCGCCTCCAGGGCCCCGGGGCTTGTCATCGTCAGCTCGACCGCAGTGACCCCGCCGTCCAGCAGCGCCTTCGCCAGCTCGACTGCACCGGCCAGGTCCGGCAATCGCACAACCGGTACCACGCCGCCCTTCTCAATTGTCCGAACAGTCTTGCTTGAAATGTCCATTCCACGATTCCCAGCAACGCTTTCTGTCAACGGATCACGCGAATCATTATAGTGTAGAAAAGATCTTTGGCAAACGAATTGGGGAAAGATAGGCGCCCACCCTTTCTAATCCCCGTATGCCCGCCACCCCCTGATCACCAACGCTGACAATCGACCACTAACCACTGCTGTCCGCCATTCCCATTCTCCGTGCCCCTCCGTGGATAAAAGGTGTTGCCGTTCGCCGTTGCCTATCTCCGCGCCGCTCTATCTTTTACGATGGCGGCCTGTTCGAAGATATCATAAGCTGGTCCGCAAATGCGCAGCCTGTTTTCCCCTTCAACTGGCCGGCTATCTCTGTCATCGCCGAAGCCGCGCTGAGCTTTCTCGGCTTGGGACCGTCTGGGCTGGACTACGCCTCCTGGGGCCTGATGCTCGCTGAAGGGAAAAACTACCTGGCCGTCGCCTGGTGGGCGGCAACGATCCCTGGCCTTGCCATCATGATAGCCGTTCTCTCCATCAACATCGTCGGTGACTGGCTGCGGGACAGACTCGATCCCAAACTGCAAACCTGAAACACAGGTGGCGTTCCGCCTTCCACGATGCAGCGCGCTTTTCACAAATAGAGGACGCCCGCCGTCCTTGCAACCGCAATCACAGGAGATGCGCGAAGGTGAACAAACTGCGTATTGCCCAGATGCAAGTGGATCTGCTTCAGCCGGAATTCACGACCGATCAGCCCGACCTGCAAACTATCCTTGCGTTGGTGTATGAACCGCTCATGCATTGGAGCCGTGGCCGCGTCATGCCGGGCCTGGTTACCTCCTGGGAGGTCCGCGACGGCGGGCGGCCGTGGTTGCTTACCTTGCGTGAAAACATCCGCTTCCATGACGGCTCGCGCTGCACAAGCGAGGACGTCAAGCAAAGTTTGGAACGGATGCAGGAAGCGGGCGGCTCATTCGGAATGGGCGGCGTCTATTCGCCCTACCTGGACCCACTGAGCTTCGAGCCATTGGGAGAAACGCAGCTGCTCGTCAAGAGTCCCTCTCCGACCGGGGACCTGGTGGACATCTTTGCCGCCGTCTATGTGGGAAAGCCGGCAGGCGCCGCTGAGCCTCCTCTGGGCACGGGGCCCTTCCGGCCCGCAGACTACGTGGAGGGCGAACTGCTTCGGCTCTCAAGTGTGGACACCCTAGGTCATGATCCGCCGTTCTCCGAACTGACCATCCTGCAAATGCAGTCCGCGACAGATCGCTACAACGCACTGATCAATGGCCAGGCAGACCTGGCGACTGGGCTCGAACTGATGCCGTCCATACCTGAAGACGACCGACTCACGTGGCGCAAGACCACGAACACACTGTCAGTGACCGGTTTCCTCAACGGATATGAGAAGCCATTCTCGCAGCCGGAAGCCCGTTTGGCGATCAATCTGGCGGTTGACGTCGACGCCATCATCAGCAGCGTCTGGCCCGGACGCGCCGAGCCAGCTTCGACCGTCGTCAGCCCCTTTCATTTTGGGTTTCCCGATGCTCTGCGCTCCTACGGCTATGATCCTGAACGCGCCAAAACGCTCTTCGACGCCTGCGACATGCCGGACGAGTTGGTCCTGCGAACGCCTCTCGTCATCCCCGATCGCGCGCCGCAGGTGGCGGCCATGATTCAGGAGCAACTCTCCGGCATCGGCATTCGCGTCCGCATCGAAGAAGAAGCGGACCGCCCGAAATACGCTTTGGACACGAGCCGGAAACGCATCGGTCATATGGCGCTGTTCGATTCAAGCCCGCTGAGCGCATACCGCGTGCTGCAAGAGAAAATCTCCAGCCAGACTCAAGGGCCCTGGTGGCAAGGTGTCGTGGATACCAGGGCCGACCAACTGATAGATGCCGCTCACCAGTCTGTTGACCAGGCCAGGCGGAAGGAAGCCTACAGCCGTTGTCTGGCCTGGCTGCATGAGAACCCGCACTGGCTCTACCTGTATCATCCCGTAAAGCTCTATGCCCACCGGGCAGAGCTCTCCGGCATTGAACTGGATCACGCCGGTCTGATCAGACTTGGCTCAGCGCAACGCAACTGGGAATGATCCTGGCCTTCATCCCGCGAGCCTCTCCCAATCACCCCACCCGGTACTTCTTCAACAACTCATAGTTCGGTGTAATGCCCAGCCCCGGCCGGTCCGGCGCGTCCACATTGCCATCCGCGTCCAGCTTCATCGTCTCCTCGAATATCTGCATGCGCAGGGGGTCCACCGTCTCACGGTAAAACTCCAGAATCAGGCCGTTCGCGATGCCGCACACCAGGTGAATATGCACCTCCTGCGCCCCGTGCGGCGCGATCACCAGGTCCTCCGCCGCCGTCAGCGCCGCCACCTGCATGAACTCCGTAATCCCTCCCAGTATCTGCGCGTCCGCATTGATAATCGCCGCCCCTTCCCGCTCGATCAGGTCGCGGAACCCATAGCGCGTATACTCGTTTTCGCCACTGGCGATCGGAATCGACGTGGCCCGCGCAACACGCGCATGCCCGCGGTAATCGTCCGGAGCCACCGGCTCCTCAAACCAGAACGGCTCAAACTTCTCCATCTTGCGGGCCAGCTCAATCGCCTCGTGCGCCGTGTACGCATTGTTCGCGTCGACCAGCAGCTTGATATCCGGACCGATCGTCTCCCGCACAACCCGCACCCGTTCCACGTCCTCGTTGATCGGCACGCCGCCGACCTTCATCTTGATCGCCTTCGCGCCCAGCGTCAGATTCTCCTCCATCTCCTCTGCCAGTTCACGCAGGCCCTTGCCCTCCTCATAATATCCACCTGCAATATAAGCCGGAATGCTGTCCCGGTAGCCCCCCAGCAGTTGGTAGACCGGCCTCCCTACAACCTTGCCAATCAGATCCCAAAGCGCAATGTCGATCGCGCTGATCACCCGCGTCGACAGTCCCCGTCGCCCCACCAGTTTGGGCAGCCACATCTCCTCCCAGACTCGCCGGTAATTGAACGGGTCTTCACCAACCACGACCGGCCTGAAGTAGTCCACCAGCGTCGTCGTCAAATCGCTTCCCTGGCCGGACGCGGTCCCACCGCCCCAGCCCACACCCGTAATCCCTTCATCTGTGTGGATGTGGACCAGGTTCAGGCTGACATCCACGTACGTGTACTTACCGTTGCTGATTGGTTTGGGCCGCGGCCAGGCATATCTCTCCACCGTCATATCTGTTATCTTCATCACTAGCTCCCTGATTGTTGTGGCTGTCTCGGTCGAACGCGCATAGAGCATCCGCTACCGTTATACGCCCATTTCCAATCAAGAACAAACTGACTGCCACTGATAAGCCCGCATGGCCGCCGTACCGCCCTCTAACCCTCATACTGTCCACAGTTCCCTGTCTCCTGCGACTTTGGGAGACCGCCCGCACGAGCCCTTTTGAAACCGAGGCAGTCTGCGCACTCCCCCCTGCCCTTCAGGGCAATCGCGAACCTTAAGGAGGGTTGACAAAATGGGATAGGGATTTATTCTCACGTTAAGACCTTAGCAGAAGGGAAGACGTGGTGAATGAATCTTGGGAGGCGTTTGACAATCACTTTAGGGAATTGGAGGATCCGCGCTCAACGGTCAATCGGCGCCATCAAATGCTGGACATGCTGGTGATAGCGATATGTGCAGTCCTGTGCGGTGCGGATGATTGGGAGGCGGTTGCGGAATTTGGTCGGGCAGAGAAGGAATGGTTTGCCAGATTTCTGCCGTTACCGAGCGGGATACCGTCGCATGGTACCTTCTGGCGGCTGTTTCGAAGGTTTGACGGGGCCCAGTTCGAAGCCTATTTTCTGCGCTGGGTCGCAGAGGCAGCCGAATTGAACGAAGGTGAAGTCGTCGCCATAGACGGGAAGAGTGTTCGTCGCTCTCATGACCGGGAAGCAGAGCGAGACGCAAGCATGTTGGTGAGTGCATGGGCGACAGAGAATCGACTCACGTTGGGGCAGGTGCAGGTTGCAGCAAAGTCAAATGAGATTACAGCGATTCCACAACTGCTGCGGGCCTTGGATCTGACAGACTGCATCATTACGATTGATGCCATCGGCTGTCAGAAGGAAATCGCCGCACAGATTGTGGCTGCCGAGGCCGACTATGTTCTGGCTCTGAAGCAGAATCAAGGCAGCCTGTATGAGGATGTCCCCTTCCTGTTCGAGGATCTGCGTGAAAGTAAGTTCACTGCATTCGCCTTTGATTCAGTTCGAGAGGTTGACAAAGGGCATGGCCGGATCGAGATCCGCCAATGCTGGACCCTAAACGTTCCGACGCTTTTGCCGCATCTGCGCGGCGCCCTGGACTGGCCAGCACTGCAATCTCTTGTCTGGATACGGGCACAACGCATCCAAAACGAAGAGCGTAGTGGCGGCTTCCGGGGCGCAATGCAGGAGTTTTGGGCTGCGGACGGGGTTTGCACGAAGCAGGCGTACGACGCTTTCGGCCGCGCCAGCCACCGCTGGGAGAGGGGTATCGGCTACCCCGACCGCGACGAGGCGCAAATGCAGTGGCGCTACTATCCCTGGGCCAGCATGGGCCAGAACGCCAACGTCGTCGTCACGCAGAGCCAGCCGCGCTGCGAGGGCAACTTCGTGCGCAAACTCTACGACGGCTTCGGCCAGCTGATCCAGGAGCAGACGCCGCGACAGGACCAGCTGTCTCTACTACGACAGCCTGGGACGTATGCGCGGCCGCGTTCTGCGCACCAACGAGAACTGCGCGGCCACGTTTGCCGACGTCGACCTGGAAAGCGCCTACAGCTACGACCCACAGGGACGCGTGCAGCGCGTGGCCAATGATAGTGTGAGCCGCAGCTTCAGCTACGACAGCTACAGCCGTCTCAACAGCGAGAGCGTTACTGTCGACAGCCTGACGCGCACAACCAGCTACGGCTACGACAACTACCACCGGCCGACTACGGTGACCTATCACGGCGGCGAGGTGGTGACGACCCGGTATGGAAGTCCGGGCGCGGCGGTGGGGTTGAGCAGCTCGGCGCACGGGACTCTGGTGGACAGCTTCTCTCATGACGAGGCCGGGCGCATGACCGCACTGCGATTGCCCGCGGCCGGCAATCTCTGGCGCACACAGCGCTACTATTCCTGGATGGCAAAGCGAAACGGCGGCATGCTGGAGAGCCTGAAGGTGGGGCTGAGCGAAGGCGCGGGCGAGCGTCTCAACCGCAGCTACGCCTACAACTACCTCGGCGACATCACCGCGTTAACCGAGGAAACGACCAGCAACAGCTTCACTTACGACGGGCTGGGACGGTTGACCGCTGCGTACGGAAGAACGTACAGCTATGACGGCGCCAACCGGCTGACCGCGTTCAACGGGCAGAGCTACGGTTACGGCGATGGCGGGCCCTACCACGCGTTGGACCGCATCGGCGGCGCCGACCGCTTCGACTACGACGCCAACGGCAACATGACCGTACGCAACAAGGGTCTTGCCGGCCAGCAGACGCTTGTCTGGGATGCGCAGAACCGGCTTTCCGAGGTGCGGGACAACAACGGCGACGTGCTGGAACAGTACTGGTATGACGTCGACGGAAGTCGCGTCAAAACGGTGAACGGCAGCACGACGACCTACACCTTTTTCGGCCATTACGAGGAGGAGGTGACGAGCGGTGTAACCACTGCTGTCAGCCACTACAGCTTCGGCGGGCTGCGCGTTGCGGTGAAGCGGGGGAGCAGCCTCTATCACGTGCAAGGCGACCATCTGGGCAGCACATCGGTGACGACCGCCGGTTCGGTCGTGGAGGGCAGCCGCGCGTACTATGCATACGGCGCGCAGCGCAGCGCGTCGGGAACGCTGCGGATGGACAGGACGTTCACCGGACAGAAGGAGGATGGGACGGGGTTGCTGTACTACAATGCGCGGTACTATGACCCCGCGCTCGGCACCTTTATCTCGCCGGACTCGCTCGTGCCGGATGCGGAGATGGTGATTGAGGTTGGCCCCAATCGCTAGACCACGAAATGGGAGAAATAGGGTGCATCGAGACGGATGTTCATTGTCAGAATCCGGGCGGCGGCGCGAGTTTGGCGTCAAGCGTCCCACGGCTACTTCGAGGGTTTCGACGGGAAGTCGGGGGAGGAACTACCGGCCAGGGAGGTCTTGCACAGGTTTGTGGAGGCGCGTGTGCTGAAGGGGCGGTACAGACGACCAGGTCGGGCCGCACGGCTCTCCGAGCTACAGGCCGCCGGCGCCTGAGGCCCTCTTGCCTGCCGACCCTGTTCCGCTGCTTGTCGGACTAACAGAACGGGTGGTACAGACGTCGGGGGCAGGTCAGTTCGTGGCCGAGAACAAGCTTGCCGATGGCGCGGACATGATCTACATTAACGGCGATTCCTTCATTCCCAACGCCAGATCGCTGGCACCCCTGTTCAAATCCCGCTTATTTGCAGGAGTACAATCATGAATGCACGAATCGAGATTCCAAAGGATGTGATTGCCAAGTTTTGCCGGCGCCACCAAATTCGCCGTTTGGCTCTTCTGCGAGACAGTCTTACGAATGAAAGTGATGTGGATGTACTCGTGGAGTTTGCCCCGGATGCCAAAGTA
>JAJDZJ010000072.1 GCA_022824685.1 Caldilineaceae bacterium | reverse complement strand
AAAAGCCTTTGTCGTTGCGGGGGACTGGGATTCTGTCTGGACGGGGATTTGGGGGGATTTTTGGGATTAGGGGGATGGGGGAAACGGCAACGGCGAACGGCAACGGCAGATTGATCCGCGAAGGGACGCGAAGGGGCGCGGAAAAAAGCAACGGCGAACGGCAACAGCTTTTGATCCACAGAGGGACACGGAGGGACAGGGAGAAGGGCAGGGGGACGGGGATTTTGTCTGAACGGGGATTTGGGGAGATTTTTGGGATTAGGGGGATGGGGGAAACGGCAACGGCGAACGGCAATGGCAGATTGATCCGCGAAGGGACGCGAAGGGGCGCGGAAAATAGCAACGGCGAACGGCAACAGCTTTTGATCCACGGAGGGACACGGAGGGACAGGGAGAAGGGCAGGGGGACGGGGATTTGGGGGGATTAAGGGATTAGGGTGATGGGGGAAACGGCAACGGCGAACGGCAACGGCAGATTGATCCGCGAAGGGACGCGAAGGGGCGCGGAAAAAGCAACGGCGAACAGCAACAGCTTCTGATCCACGGAGGGACACGGAGGGACAGGGAGAAGGGCAGGGGGACGGGGATTTTGTCTGAACGGGGATTTGGGGGGATTTTTGGGATTTGGGGGGATTGAAGGGATTAGGAGGATAAGGGCGGGGATTGGGGGCGGGGGGTGTCCCCCGGGGCGGCGGCAAACACCGGGGGCCGGTGATGGTGGCAAGGCTTTCTGGTTAACGCACTGCCCCGCCCGGTGGAGGAGAGGCGAGGCGGCTGGCGGCGAATGATGGCATGGGCGTGCGGCGGGGCGCGGGGAGGGCGGGGCCGCCGACAGATGGCAAGGCGTTAGGGTAGAAGGGCGGGGGTTGGGGGAGGCCCAGAACTTCAGAGGTCAGTGGTCGGTGGGCAGGGGGCAGGGGGTGGCGGGACGGGGAGGCTACGCGGGCGGGCATTGGGGGATCGGCGGGGAGAGGGCGAGGGGGGAGGAGGGAGGAGTGAGAAAACCAGATTGGGGCGGGGGCGGGGTGGCAGGCAGCGGTCAGCGGGCATTGGGTTCCAGAGGGAGAGGGCCGGGCGGCCTTTTTCGGAGGCGGCGGTTGTTGTGAATCCTGGCCGGTTGCGGGGTATGATGTAAGTCCTTATCCTTGTGCGTGGAAGACCTGCGGCGGCCCTGAAAAGGGGGCGACCATTCGGTGCAATCGCAACCTGTTAAAGGAGAGAGAGATGCAAAGCCCGGCACGGCGCGCCATCCTGATTGGTATGGACGGAGCCAGCATGGAACTGGTGATAAACATGGTAAACGGGGGCCACATGCCCCATCTCGGCAAACTGATGCAACGCGGTGTGCATCGCCCCATGATTGGAGTATTTCCGACTTTGACGCCCCCTGGGTGGACGGCGACGTCAACCGGCGCATGGCCGGGAAATCACGGCGTGATGGATTTCAACATCCGCAAGCTGGGGGCTCCGCTGGATGAGACGGTCTGGGGCATCAACACCGAGCTCTCGCGGGCGGAGTATTTGTGGAATACGGTGGAGCGGGCGGGGGGCACGCCTTTGCTGGTGAAATGGGAGATGTCGTGGCCGCCGACGGTGACAAGCGGCGTTCAGGTGGAAGGGACGGGACCTGGCGTCTCCAACCACCACCAGATTGCCGGGTATCACTTGTTTGTGGCCGGCAAGTGGCAGAGGCGGAAGATTGGCGGGCAACGGGATCCGGAGACTCTTGACCCGAGCGCTCTGCAGACCGGCTCGGACGTTGACCCGGTAACGATAGAGGACGCCGTGGACTGGAAGGAGATGCCGCGTTCGAGCCGCCCGCCCAAAGAGGTGGCGCTGACGATTCAGCCCCTAGCCCGGGGCCGCGACATGATGTTGCGAGGAGAGGAGGGCACGCCGAAGACCTTTTACGGGCTGATTTACGCGTCGGGTGACGACGGCTACGACCGTGTGCGGGTCTGCCGGTCGCGCGACGGGGGCAGCGCGGTGGCTGAGCTGGGCGTAGGCGATTGGAGCGACTGGTGGTTGGACCAGTTTGAGATCGACGGTGAGGCGCTGGATGGCTATGTGCGGCTGAAGCTGGTCAATCTGACGGCGGATGCGGACGCTTTTGAGTTGTTCGTCCCGCAGATGTGGCCGACCGGCGGCTACACGGAGCCGGCGAGCGCGGCGGAGGAGATAGACCGGCATGTTGGCAATTTCCTGCAGAACCCGGCAAGGGACGCCCTGGGAATCATGGATGACGACACGTATTTTGAGCTGCTTGACTTCCATCACGAGCGCCTGGCGGATGTGGCCGACTATCTCACCAGCAGCCGTGAAGATTGGACGACGCTCTTCATCGAGACGCACGCGTCGGACTATACGAGCCACTTTTTCCTTGGCCAGGCTGAGGAGTTCGGCGGCGCGGATGAGGAGACCCGCAAACGTTGCATGGACGGCGTGATCCGGACCTACAGTTCAATCGACGACATGATTGGCCGCGTGGCGAGCATTGCGGACGAGGAGACGTTGATCTGCCTTGTTTCTGATCATGGCGGCACGCCGAACCAGTACAAGGCGGTCGAGATTGAGGAGGTCCTGGAAGAGGCCGGGTTCCTGGTCTACAAGGAGGAGGACGGGAAGAGGACGGTCGACTGGACGCGCACGCGGGCGGCAGCGGTGGGCCTGGTGCATGTGTTCATCAATCTGGAGGGGCGGGAGCCGACCGGGATCGTCGCGGAGGAGGCGTACAAGGAGACCCAGCTGGAGGTCATTGCGGCGCTGCACGCGTACAAGGACCCTGTCACCGGGCGTCATCCATTTGCTTTGGCGCTGACGCGGGAGGACGCGGAGATGGTTAACCTTTGGGGCGACACGGTGGGAGACGTGGTCTACGCGCTGCGCCCGGAGTTTGACGGCGCGCACGGCAAGCAGCTGCCCTCGGTCAGTTTTGGGATTGCGGGGCAGCACTGCACCTTCGTTCTGGCCGGTCCTGGTGTCAAGGAGGGGCTGGCGCTGCAGGGGCAGGTACGGGCCGTTGACGTTGCGCCAACGCTATGTTACCTGCTGGGTTTGCCGATGCCGCGCAACGTGGAGGGCGGCGTCGTGTACGAGGCATTGACGAATCCCGACTGGCATCTAGGTTAGCGCCTGCCGATCGGGGGAAAGGGGAGAGTTGGATCTCCTCTGTTCCCCGGAGTCGACTCAGTATTCGTCGTCGTCGATCTCACCGGCGGGCATCTCGATGTCCACGATCAGGCCCTGGTCGTCGATGATGACGCGGAAGCCCATCATGCCGAGCCATTGCCGCGACTGTTCGGGGATCGCTTGCCCGACGGCTTGATCGATATTGTCGATCGATGATTCGACCGCGGCCTTTGTGAAGATGTCGTCCTTGCCCATCATATCCAGAACGCCGCTCACAGCCAGGTCTCGGTGCTGATCCACCTGTCCTTTGAGGAAGTCGAGCACCTGTTGATCGACCTGGGCGGCGTCAATGTGGCGCAGGAAGCCATCTTCATCGACGACATAGCAGGCGCGCTCGCCCACATGCTTCACTTGCGCCACTTTTCGGCGTTCATCGAACACAAGCCCCTCAAACATCGCCGAATTTGCCAAGTTTCTCTCCAAATACAGTATTTCGAAATCAATCGTCCGATCGCAGTGCTTTGAAGGCCGGTCTCTTCCGAAACCGGATCAGCGCTGCGTCATTGGGCGCGGGCGCCTGAGCGAGATGGCGTCAGAGCATTGCACACTGCGCTCCGGCAGCCGGTGCGTTTGTGTGCGCCCAAGTCATAGAATGGCTGCGCGGCTCGCGAGGAAATCGCGGCTGCGCCTGATGCTGGCGACGGGATCTTTGGGCAGATCGTGTTCGACGACGTAGCACACAGCGCCGGCGGCGCGGCAGGCCGGCAAGATGTCGTCCCACTCGAGCGTGCCATAGCCGACATCGGCGAGGCCCATTTGATCTTCGTTCTGGCCTGCCGGGGCCAGGTCTTTGGCGTGAATGTGGGGACAGCGGCCGGCGTACTTTTGCACGAGTTCCAAGGGCGAGGCGCCGCCGTCGGCGATCCAGGCCAGGTCGGGCTCCCAGAACAGGTTGTCCTCCTCAGCACTTGTCAACAGCCAGTCGATGGCCCTTGCGCCGTCGAGGCGCTCCATTTCGAAGGCGTGGTTGTGGTAGCCCAGGCGCATCCCCTCGGCCCGGCAGCGCCGCCCCATCTCGTTGAGGGTCTGGCCGAATGCGCGCCAGGCTTCGGCGGTGGCGGCCTGGCGAACTGCGGGATCAGGCATGGGGAGGATGAGGCAATCGTTGCCGACGGCGCGGTGAAAGGCGATCGTGGCGGCGAAGTCGTCGGCAAGGGACTGGTAGGGTACGTGGGCGGACACGGCCTGCAGACCGTGCGTCTCCAGAGTGGCTTTGGCTTCTTCACCACTATGATCGGGCAAGAAGATGAGCTCGACACCTTCGTAACCGGCGGAGGCGGCTGCGGCCGCGATGTCGGCAAAGCTATCGGAGAGGTGGCGCAGGCTGTAGAGTTGTACGGCGATGGATGGTTTTCCGTTGGCGCTCATGGGTAGATTTCTCCTGCAGTTGCACGGCGCAGCCGTTCGGTGAGACCGCTGTAGCGCTGGGCCACCTGGTCGTTGCCTACGGCGATGCCAATCGCTCTTGGTTGTCCGACCAGCACGACCAGCCGCTTGGCGCGCGTGACAGCCGTGTATAGTAGATTGCGTTGAAGCAGAATGAAATGGCTGGTGAGAACCGGGATCACGACCGCCGGGAATTCGCTGCCCTGGCTTTTGTGCACGCTGATGGCGAAGGCATGGACCAGTTCGTCCAGCTCCTGAAAATCGTAGCCGACCATGCGGCCGTCGATTTCGACCTTTACCTGCTGGTCTATCAGGTCGACATCTTTAATATAGCCCATATCGCCATTGAACACATCTTTATCATAGTTGTTACGCATTTGCATCACCCGATCCCCGCTCCGGTAGACGCAGTCTCCGAAGCTGCGCTCTCTGCTGTTGGGAAGGGACGGATTGAGCGCCTGTTGGATGTCTTGGTTGAGGATTGTGACGCCGGCCGCGCCGCGGTGCATGGGGCTGAGGACCTGAATGTCCTGCGGGGGGATGGCGAAGCGGCGCGGGATGCGTTCCTGTACCAGTTCCACGCAGAGTTCTGCCGCGCGTTCGGGCTCTTCGGCGCGGAAGAGGAAGAAGTCGTTGGCTTCGGTCCGCTCCTCGGCTGCGGTCCTCGTGAGGACGGGCATCTGGCCGCGGTTGATACGGTGTGCGTTCTCGACGATGTAGCTGCCGGCGGCCTGGCGGAAGATCGTGTCGAGCCGGACGACGGCGGCGCGGCAGCGCTGGTCAGCAGATTGGAGATTCCGGGTCTCGTCGTTTTCCTGTTCAATGGCCGCGATCAGATCTTTGAGGACATTGCCCGCGCCAACGCTTGGCAGCTGATCAATGTCGCCCACCAGGAGCAGCGACATGCCTTCGGGGACCGCCTTGAGGAGATGGTTTGTGAGGATGAGGTCCAGCATGGAGGACTCATCCACGATCAGCAGGTCGCCGGCGAGGGGGTTCTCCTCGTTGCGCTTGAAGGAGAAGCCGGCGGCGGGCTGGAACTGAAGCAGCCTGTGGACCGTCTTGGCGGGACGGCCGGTCGTTTCGGAGAGGCGCTTGGCGGCGCGGCCGGTGGGCGCGGCAAGGATTGCTTCGGCGCCGGCCCGCTCGCAGAGGTCGATGATGGCGCGGACAACGGTCGTTTTGCCTGTACCCGGCCCCCCCGTGAGGACGGTGAGCCTGTTGGTGAGGGCAGTTTGGACGGCATCTTGCTGGCGAGATGCCAGGCGGAGGGGGCCCTGATGGTTGGTGAGTTGGGTCTGTAGTTGGGCGAAGACCAGATTCCAGTCCAGGTTTTGGAAGGATGCGAGCGGGCCGGACGGGGCTGAAAAGGGAGCTCCGCCGCGGCCGCGCATCAGCCGCGCCAGCCGGTTGCTGACGCCGACTTCGGCGTAATACATTGGCGCCAGGTAGACGGCGTGTTCGTTTTGCATCAGGCTCTCGACCTGAGCGGGGGACGGACTGTCGGAGGCGCGGCGGCCTTCGCGCAAGAGTGGCAGAGGTTGCGGGCTTGACGGCTGGAAGATTTCGGCCACGGCCCATTGGAGCGCTTCAGCCTCTTCGCCGGGCCCTGCGGCGAGTTTTACACGGTCTGACGCTTTCAGGCGGAGCAGCCCTGCCGCGGTTTTTTCTTTCCCCACTTGCAGGAGCGCGTCAGCTTTTTCGATCAGCTCGGCGCTTGGGAGGAAGACATGGCCCTCGTCAGCGGCGCGATTGAGCGCATACTCGACGGCGGCGGCGACGCGCTGGGGCGCGTCATGTGGGATGCCCATGGCTTGCGCGATCGCGTCGGCAGTCTGGAAGCCGATGCCAAAGATATCTTCCGAAAGCCGGAAGGGGTTGTTTTGCACAGTTTCGATGGCTTTGTCACCGTACCGTTTGTAGATTTTTGCGGCGAGGTTGGCGCTGACCCCGTGGCCCTGGAGGAAGATCATCACCTCCTTGATCGCTTGCTGTTCGAGCCAAGCGGCTTTGATCATCGAGATTCTTTTGCGGCCGACTCCGCTCACTTCGGACAGGCGTTGGGGATGGTTGTCGATGATGTCCAGTGTTTCGGGACCGAAATGGGCGACGACGCGTTTGGCCGTCACAGGACCGACGCCTTTGATCAGGCCGCTGCCAAGGTATTTTTCGATGCCGGCCACGGTCGCGGGCAGGACCGAACGCATGCTGACGGCGGTGAACTGTTTGCCATACTGGGGGTGCAGGTCCCAGTGTCCCTTGAGCTCGACGGATTCGCCTACGTTGACGCCGACCATCGCGCCCACCACAGTTGCCTCTTTTTGCCAGTGAGGCAGGTGATGGGAAGGCTGTTCCAGCGCCAGTTTGGCGACTGTATAGCCGTTTTCGTTATTGTGGAAGGTGATGCGCTCGATGACGCCGCGCAGCAAATCTTGCATTTCGCCGCTCATGGGTGTTAGGGTAACAGAATGGGATGGCCCAATCAAGGGAAGCCCATTCAATTTGCGAACCCCACAGGACAGTTTAACAGGGTAGTCGACGCGCCCATTACCGGCGCCCTTCTCAGTAAAGAAAGGACGCGGGACCACCGCGGATTGCAAATGGAAGAGAGTACAGGATCGTTTACGCCTCTATTGATCGTCATCGCGCTGGCATTTTTCGTGCCGCTGTTGCTCACGCGTTTTGAGCGGCTGCGGCTGCCCATTGTCGTCGGCGAGATACTGGCGGGAATCGCCATAGGCCGGAGCGGTTTCGGCTGGGTGACGCACGAGGATCAACTGCTAACGCTGCTGGCGGAGTTTGGCTTCGTCTTTCTGATGTTTTTGGCAGGCATGGAGATTGATTTCGCCAGTCTCAATATCGAGCTGCCGGGGTCTTCAGCCGAGGGCAAGGCGCAAGCAGGGATTGGAAAAGCAGGAGGCCGACGCGGCCGCAAATGGGGGCCGCTATCGACCAGCGCATATAGTTTCCTGCTGACCCTGGCGCTTTCCACGATCGTAGGGGTTGTGCTTTTGCGGATGGGTCTGGTCAGCAATCCATGGATGATGGCGTTGATCATGTCGACGACGTCGCTGGGCGTCGTCATGCCCGTGCTCAAGGAACAGGAGCTGATTCGGGGCCGCTTCGGCCAGACGATCCTGATTGCCGCCCTGATCGCCGACTTCGCCACCATGATTCTGATCACGGTGGTGGTGGCGACCGTGTCACACGGATTGACCCTGGACATTCTGTTGATCAGCGTGTTGTTTGTGGTCTTTTTCCTGTTTTACCGCCTGGGGATTATCTCATTGAACCGGGTGGAATCGCTGCGGCGCACACTGGAGGATCTCAGCCACACGACGGCGCGCATCAAGATCCGGGGCGCGTTCACGATCATGTTGCTCTTTGTGGTGCTGGCGGAGGTGCTGGGCGCGGAGATTATACTGGGCGCATTCATGGCTGGCGCGATGCTCTCGTTGCTTTCGAGGCGTGAGGATTTGGAGGCGATGCATCAGTTGGAGGCGGTTGGGTTCGGGTTCTTCATCCCCATATTCTTCATCATGGTGGGCGTGGAATTCAATCTTGGCGTCCTGCTTGGGTCGACCGATGCGCTGCTGTTGCTGCCGTTCCTGGTCTTGGCGGCTTTTGTCGTCAAAGTAGGACCGGCGCTGCTGTTTCGTTTTCAGTTTACGTGGCGCGAGACGTTTTCTGCCGGATTCCTGCTCTCTTCCCGTCTTTCACTGATAATTGCCGCATCGGCAATCGGCCTCAATTTGGGGATCGTCAGTGAGTCGGTGAACACGATGATAATCCTTGTCGCGATTGTGACGGTCAGCGCCGCCCCCTTGATCTTCAGCCGCATCGTCCCGCGAACTGAGGAAGAGACGGTGCATCCGGTGGTGGTATTCGGAGCTGAGAGATTGGGACTCCAGGTTGCTGAACAGCTGCTGGGCCACAACGAGCATGTCGTCATCGTGGACGCGGACGCCAATCTGACGGCGAGGGCGCGGAGACGGGTGTCGAAAGGGATTGAGGTGCTGCAGGCGGATGTCGATGAAGAGGGAGGAAGGGTTGCCGAGTACCTGGACCTTGCCGACACCGTTGTCGTTACGATCAGCGACACGGACCGCAACCGGCACGTTTGCCACGTGGCGCGCACACGATATGGAATCAGTCACATTGTGACCCTTGTAAGGGAGACCAACCGCTTGCTGGAGTTTGAGGCGCTAAACGTGACCGTCTTCAATCCTTCGTTGGACCAGGCCGCGCTGCTCAGTCTCCTGGCGCGCAATCCGGACATTTACGACCTTCTGACCCGGACCGATGATAACAAGGAGGTTTCGGAGGTCTGGCTCCACAACCCTGTGTACGATGACATGGCGCTGCGGGAACTCCCTTTACCCGGTGATGTATTGATCCTGTCGATACGCCGCGACGGCGAGTTTATCGTGCCGCGGGGCAACACACAGCTGACATACGGCGATCATCTGACGCTTGTCGGCACCTTCGATCATCTGCATGACGCGCGGGCGCTGTTTGCATGAGTTTGGAGAGCGTCCCGGGGACAGCCGGGGGACGAACCTGGCGGGTGCGGGCTTCTCAGCTTGGCGCTTGGATCCTGGGTGAGGGTAGACCGGGGGCCTGAAGGAAGTCGGACGCAGTTTCGATGGTTACGGGAGAGCGGCCCCCTGCGAGCCGTTGGCCTGTTGCCAGCGTGCGTGCGCCTTGCGTACGACCAGGCGCGTGGCCTCCTCCATGGGAAGGTCGCCCAGGCGCTGGACGGAAACCCAGGCGACGTCGTCAACGTCATCGGCGGCGGCGATGTTTCCGCCGAGGAAGCGGGCCCAAAAGTCGATCACGACATAGTGATAGCGGATGCGTCCCTTCCCGTCGCGGTGGATGGGCTCGAAGAGGTCCAGGAGCTCGACGATTTCGATTTCGGCTCCGGTCTCCTCGCGAACCTCGCGCGCGACGCCGGCGCGCACGGGTTCGCCCAGGTCCAAGAGGCCGCCGGGCAGGGCCCACATTCCCTGAGCCGGCGGGCGGCCGCGTTCAACCATCAGGCTGCGCCCTTCGTTGTCGAGAACGACGGCGGCCACGGCCACCAGCGGCGCGGGGGGATATTCGCGACTGATGGTCACGGGGAAGGTTGCGCTGGTCCGGGCGTTCTCGTCTCTCACGTTTAACACCAGGTCTCGATGAGGGCGGGCAGTTCGGGCAGCTCTTCGATGACCGCGTCGGGCTCGATACTGTCGATCAGGCGTTGGTCCTCGGCCAGCGGGATCATGCGGCAGTGGACGGTAAGGGCGCCGATGTCCTGGCCGCCGGCGACGTCGTGTTTGAGGCTGTCACCAACACAGACGATTTCATAGGGTTCCGCGTCCCAGCGTTTGAGGGCGACGTCGTAGATTTGCTGATCAGGTTTGCGCCATTCGACGGCGGCGCTGCTGAGGCAGACATCGAGGAAGGGGCGCAGGCCGGTATAGTCGACAATGCGTTGGAAGATGCGGTCGCTGGCGTAGTTGGCGATGACGGCCAGCGGGAAGCCGGCGGCGTGAAGCTGCTGGAGGAGTTCGACTGCGCCGGGCATCGGTTCCCAGGCGGTCATTTCTGGCGCGTAGAAGAGGTCAACGGCTCTGCGCAGGACGTCTTCGTTCATGCGCGAAGCGGGGTAGCCGACGAACTGGAGCAGAAAACTGAGTGTGTCGTCGGCGGTGTGTTCTTCCTGTTCGTCGTCGGATTTTGTTTCGGCGAAGATTCGGGCTTCGATAAGGTGGTCCTGGAATTCGTCGGGCAGGTCGGTCATGCCGGTGGAGCGCATATAGGCGACCGCGGTCTGCGCGCCTTCGTTCATCAACTCATCGAGGGGGCGGTTGAGCCGCGCGATAGTGTTGTCGAAGTCGAAGATCAGTCCTTGGACGAGCTTGCGGGGGCGAAGCTGGGCGGGTTCGCCGCTGAAAAACTGTGTCTGGGGCATTGTGTTTTGCTTCTTCCGTTGCCTGGATGAGGCCGGATTGAGAGCGGGAACCGTTCAGGATGCGGAGATGTTTCGCAGCCGCTTATGCGCCTAAGTATGCGGAGTGGCGGCCCTGGATGTCAAATCGACTCGGGGGCTTTTGGCAGGCGAGGCGGATTCAGGGCGTTGAGAGGAAGGCTCGCCGAACTTTATCCCGGTATGTGGATTGCAGTGCCAGGGCGTGCTATACTCGGCACTTATCGCGGTTGTCGCGCGTTTCATCCGAATGGGGGCAGATAAGCCTCTCACAAAGTGATGCCAGGACTATGCCTTATTCATTGAAGATTGGTTCCATTCCATGTCATATTGTCAGTGACGGCCGCCAGCTGGTAGACGGCGGGGGCTTTTTTGGTCTCGTGCCGCGGGTGCTGTGGGAACGGGTAATCCGCCCGGACGACAGGAACCGCATTCCGGTGCAGATGCGGTCGCTACTCATTCCGACATCAGCGGGGTTGATCCTGTTGGACCCTGGCCAGGGAGACAAGCTTACCTGCAAGGACCGGAGGATCTTTGGCATGGACGACAGCAGCCAGCGCTTGGCGGCCGATCTGGGCCGCGTCGGGTTCAGTCCGGATGATGTTGATATCGTTTTGATGACGCATCTTCATGCGGACCATGCCGGCGGCTGCACCAGGTGGAGCGATCCCGCTGATCCGGAGAGCGAGGTCGTCCCTTCTTTCCCCAACGCCCGTTATCTGATTCAACGCATTGAGATGGCCGAAGCGGCTTTCCCAAATGAGCGAACGCGGGGAACCTACTTCCCAGAAAACTGGGAGCCGCTGCGGCGGACCGGCCAATTGGAGATTGTGGACGGCGATCAGGAGCTGGCGGCCGGTGTGCGCTCGGTTACAGTGCCGGGGCATACGGCGAGCATCCAGGCTGTGTGGGTTGAGGACGGGGGCGAGTCGTTGCTGTTCCTGGGGGACGCGTGCAGCTGGGCGGCGCACATGGACCGGCTGGCGTGGGTGCCGTCGTTCGACCTCGACCCGATGAGCAGCATAGAGGGCAAGCGCAATCTGCGGAGAGAGGCGGTGGAGAAGGACTCGCTGCTGGTGTTTCAGCATGACGGGCTGATGGTGACAGGGCGGTTGCGTCCCGGGCCGCGTGGGCCTGTGGTGGAGCCGGAGATCACGGAGGAAGCCTGGCCGGACGGAGCGTAACGCAGGTTGCGACATCCATGCTTTGCGGGCGCCTGGCTTCGCATTCCCGACGGACCGGAGGCTTGAGCCGGGGCGTGCTGCGCTTGCAAGTAGCGGCGCCGGATGAGCGATACGACTGCGTATTGGAATTGCGGGGAGACAGTTTCACAGGATAAGGCTATGCCCTATACATTCAAGATCGGTTCGATACAGTGTCATATTGTCAGCGACGGCCAGCAGTTGATCGACGGCGGCAGTTTTTTTGGTCTCGTGCCGCGCGTATTGTGGGAGCGGGTCATCCGTCCTGACGAGAAGAACCGGATCCCGGCGAGGATGCGCTGCCTGCTGGTTGAGTCGCCGGATGGGTTGGTCCTGGTAGACACGGGCCAGGGAGACAAGATAAGCTCCGAGTACCGGCGCAGGTTTGGCATGGACGACAGCAGCCGGCGGCTGGAGGCGGATATGCGGCGGGTCGGTTTCGGGCCGGAGGATGTCGGTATTGTGCTGCCGACGCATTTGCACGCGGACCATTGCGGCGGCAATACACGCTGGAGCGATCCGGCCGATGCGGGGAGCGAGGCGGTCCCCACCTTTCCGAACGCCCGTTACCTGATCCAACGCCTGGAGTTGGCTGAGGCGACATTCCCCAATGAACGCACACGGGGCCACTACTTTCCTGAGAACTGGGAGCCGCTGCGGGGCACGGGGCAGCTGGAGATCGTGGACGGAGATCAGGAGTTGGCGGCGGGTGTGCGGTCGGTTACGGTTCCCGGACATACTGCGGGTATGCAGGTCGCGTGGGTTGAAGACGGCGGTGAATCGCTCCTTTTTCTTGGGGACGCGTGCAGCTGGGCGGCGCACATGGATCGGCTGGCGTGGGTGCCGGCCTTTGATCTGGAGCCGATGCGCAGCATCGAGGGGAAACGCAAATTGCGACGGGAGGCGGAGGGGAAGGACGCGCTGCTGGTATTCCAGCATGACAGCCAGGTTGTGACCGGGCGGTTACGGCCGGGGGCGCGGGGGCCTGTTGTGGAGCCGGAGATCAAGGAGGAGGCGTGGGGAACTGCGGGGGATAGTGGATAGTGGATAGGCGGAGGGGCTTGGGCGCCCACAAGGGGCGGCCCCTACAGGTGTTTGCGGAGTAAGGGAGGGGAGAAGCGCGAGGGACGTGTTAGCGTCTCTAAGTGGAGGGGGGGTTCTGGGAGGAGGGTCTTGGGCACCCACAAGGGGCGCCCCTACAGGTGTTTGCGGATGAAGGGAGGAGTGAAGCGCGAGGGACGTGTTGGCGTCGAGGATTGGAGAAGCGTTTCCGGGCGGAGGGGCTTGGGCGCCCACAAAGGGCGCCCCTACAGGTGTTTGCGGAGTAATGGAGGGGTGAAGCGCGAGGGACGTGTTGGCGTCGAGGATTGGAGAAGCGTTTCCGGGCGGAGGGGCTTGGGCGCCCACAAGGGGCGCCCAAGCTACAGGTGTTTGCGGAGTAATGGAGGGGTGAGGGAGCGGGGCGGGATCGATTATGGTCTGATTGCCCTGTCTGCCGGTCGGGTGGTTGCGCGATTGCGATGTCAGTCCGCTGAGCCAGGCGCGGGGGCCATGGGGATGACGGTGGCAAGGCGGGTGCGCAGGAAGAGTGCGCAGAAGGCGGCGAGCAGAGGCATCACCGCGACAACGTGCATGACGGTGGAAAGCGTGTAAAGGTCGGCAATGGGACCTGCCAGGCCCATGCCGAGTGCGCCCGAGGCGAAGGTGAATCCAAGGATAGCGCCGCTGGCCAAGCCCTGCCTTTTGGGCAGAAATCTCTGGGCCATCACGACGAGTATACTGTGGGGGACTCCGACGAGGAAGCCGGCGGCGAAGGCAAGGAGGAAGAAGGGCCATCCTTGCACGATGTCGAGCATCAACCAGGAGAAGGGTGTCGCGGCGAGGAGCGACCAGAGGAGAATCTTGGGCTGATCGTAGCGATCGCCCAGAATGCCCCCGGACATGGAGCCGAGAGCGATCGCGACGCTGGGGACGCCGACCATGAAACCGAACTGGGTGGGCGAGAAGCCCAGGTCGGCGAAGTATTTGGGCAGGAGGCCATAGAAGATCTGGTGCACGGAGGCGCGGGTGGCGACCAACACGGCGAAGGCGGTGAGGGCAACCCAGCGGCTGCCGGGCTGGGGCAGACGTCTTGGCATGGCGCGCGAGCGGGCGATGCGTTGTTGCAGTTGGCGGCGCTGCTCGGCGGTTGCAGGGGGCGGCGGCTCTTCCTCGACTCGCACCAGCGGCTTGCGTAGGCTGAAGGCCATCCACACGACAAATGGGAGCGTCGCGATCGCCATGATGCGCGGGCCCAGCATTCCAATTTCTTCAAGCAGCACGCCGGCGATCATCGGCCCCAAGGCCAGTCCCATCTGCCCCAAGAGAAAGAAGACAGAGGTGCCGGTGGTTGCCTTGTGACCGCCGGCGGCTCCGGCGTTCATCGCGCCCTGGGGGTGGAAAGCGCCGCTGCCGAGTGAAGCGATGGTCATCAGCGTGATGAGCGTGATGAAGTTCTGCGAGAAGGTGGCGGCGTAGTAGAAGGCGGCCGTCCAGAGCAGTCCGAGGGCGCCGAGCCAGCGTCCGCCAAAGCGGTCGGCGAGGACACCGAAGAAGGGTTGGGAGAGAGAGCCCATGAGGGCGTAGGCCATGCCTCCCAGGCCGATTTGGGCGTTGGTGATGTTGAAGGGCACGACAAGCACGGCCAGAATCATGGCGATCGAGGCGTTGATAACGTCGATTGCCATGTGGCCGAACGAGACTGCGCTGAGCCGCCGGAGATTCATCTGTGTGTTCCTGGCAGGGGAGGTAAACCGGTTTACCCGGTTGTGGGCCCTCCCAGACTGGTGGTGTCATTTTATCAGCATATGGGTTGGCAATCAAAGCGGGACGGGGATGGGACGGGGATTTGTCTGGACGGGGATGGGACGGGGATTGGGGGACGGGGACTTGTCTGGACGGGGATTGGGGGGAATTTTAGGGATTTGGGGGATGGTTGGTGTCTGGACGGCAGTGGTTCGTGGTAAGTGTGTGAAGGGAAGGGATGGCGAGGGGGCAGGGCGGGCGGATGGACTCAGGCTTGGCGGGCGCGGAGGGGGGGCATGGTGAAGGATATGCGGAGCGCAGCACGGCCGGGCCGAAAATCAATTATATCTTGCTTAAAGAGTTTGTTTGACAATTGCGACGCCGGTGCTATACTGCTCTTCGGTTCATGCGAAACGATTAGAAGAGTGGTGAAGGGTTATCAAAATCCTCCGGAAAGCCTCCGACCGCCGAGAAGGTTGATTTACAATCGCGAAACACGAGTTCTGCCCTGTTCAGAGAAAGAAGGCGCGCTTGCGCCGCGGCTGCCACCCATTCCTACAGTTCAATGCCAGATAGAGACACTGTCGTAGCGGACACACGGCGGCAGTTTGGCAGTTGTGCATAGGTGGGGACCGCAGTCCTGACAGTCCACGCAATAACAGCCGAATCCACACTTGCAGCGAACATCCAATTCAACATTTGGGGAGGAAGAGATGCAGAAGACAAGTCGTCGCCAATTTCTCAAGGTGAGCGCCGGTATGGGCGCGGCCGCGTTGTTGGCTGCTTGCGCGCCGGTCGCAACCGACATGGACGCAGGCTCGGCCGATGCCATGGAGGAGCCCATCGATCTCGTCGTCTGGTACCAGGACTGGGACGGCGCCAACCGGATCATGGGATGGGTTCAGCCGGAGTTTGAGAAGGACCACGAGAATGTCACGGTCGATCTCCAGGCCATCGGCTACGGGGACCTGCTGAACAAGATGCTGCCTTCGATTGCCTCGGGCACCGAAGGCGACGTAATGATGATGTATACCGACTGGGTCGTCGCCACCGACATCACCCGCGTTTTCCTGGACATCACAGACGCGGCCGGCGGCGCTGCCGAGCTTGAAGAAAAGATGTGGCCGGCCGCCTTCCAGGCCGTAGAAGTCCCCGGCAACAAGGTCTACTACTTGCCCTGGCTGGCGGGTATCCGCGGCGCCGCCATGACAGTCAACATGGACCACTGCGCCGAAGCAGGCGTCGATTACCTCAACTTCGGGACCTACGAAGACGTGGTCGATGCCGGCATCGCCATGACGCAGACCAACGATGAAGGCAAAGTCACACGCTCAGGTTACTCGATTGCCAGCTCCCAGTATCAGTTGCTATGGACCCTGATCTGGCAGCTGGGCGGAGACTTCTTCGACAAGGAGAGCGGCGTCTGGTCCCACGACAGCGAAGTGGGCGCAGCCGCAGCCCAGATCCTGCACGACGTATACCATGTCCACAAGACGGTCGACTTCGAGTTGTTTACCAACGAATACGAGGCCTGTACCCAGCAGCTCGTCTCAATCTGGGGCAACGGCGCCTGGACCATGAGCGTCATGACCGACGTGGCTGACGTGCCGGCCGACAACATCGTCACACCGCCCCTGGCGAACGCGGCCGAGTACGTGCTCTACCCGCAGCATGTCGCAGGCTATGGCCTTTCGAAGCGGCTGGCCGAAGACGCGCCCAAGCTGGAAGCCGCGGTCGACTTTGCCCTGTTGATCGTAAGCAACGGCGCGCTGTTGCAGGCGCTTGACTTCTACTCGGGCGTCGTGCCTTCGAAGGGCGTATACAACGACCCGGGCATCGGCGATGTCAAGTACGGCCTCGTCTCCAAGCGCGTGGCCGAGGGCATGTGGCCGCACGCCCGCTATCCGCAGGACCACGTCGCGCAGCAAGGCCCGGCCGCGGCGGAGTTCGACCGCGCGATGCGGCAGGAGATCAGCATCCAGGAAGCGCTGTCCAACATGGACGCCTACCTGCAGGAACAGGAAGATCAGGCCAGGGAACGTTTGGCGGCCTGACCTCTGCGTTAATGAATGGATCGGGCGCCGTGTGCAAAAGCACGCGGCGCCCGGATTTCACCGGAAGCCAGACAGATGACTACGTTGCAGGACAGCCCCTCCGCCGGTGGTCAATCGCTGCCGCACCTCCCCGTCGCCCGCCGTGACAGCTTATGGCGGCGATTCCGTCGCGCCAGCCCCTTCGCGCTCATCTATTCCGCGGCCATTCTGATCTTTTATACGATCATTTTCATCATCCCCTTCGGCACCGGCATCTGGCTGGCCTTTCAGAACTGGGATTTCATCACCAATCCGAAATTTGTCGGGCTGCGCAACTTCACCAAGGCTTTTACCGACCAGTATTTCTGGTTGGCTCTGCAGAAGACGGTGTTGTTCTCGGTCGTTGAAATCAGCCTCGGCCTCACGATCGCCTTGCTCTTCGCCCTGGCCCTGAGCCAGATCATTGGCAAATGGCAGAATATCTACCTCTCGCTCTACTACCTGCCGGTGATCACGCCGCTTGTGGTCTCCCTCTACCTCTGGCGCTGGCTCTACCGCCCCACCGGCGGCGCCTTCAATACCCTGCTCAGCAGCCTCGGGCTGCCCGAGCAACCTTTCCTGGCCAGCCCGCAGCAGGCGTTGTGGGCGATTACGGTGGTGATCATCTGGGCCCATTTGGGCACGGGTATCGTGCTCTTTCTGGCGGGCATCAACGATGTGCCTGAAAGCCTGTTCGAGGCTGCGCGCCTTGACGGCGCGGGATTCTGGCAGTCCTTCTACAAGATTACGCTGCCGTTGATTCGCCCTGTGCTTGTGTACCAGATGGTGGTGAGCGTGATTGGCACTGTCCAGATGTTTGAGGCCTTTTTTCTGATTCCGGGCCCGGGCTTCAGCACGAGGACGCTGGCCCTTTACACGTACGAACTGGGCTTCCGCGCCCTCAACCTCGGTTACGGCGCGGCGGTATCGCTGATCATTTTCGTAATTCTGCTGGGCGCGACCGTGTTTCAACTCCGCCGCTGGCAAATCGAATGGGAACATTGAAACAGATGGCCACAACCGCTGACTCGCCCCTTCGGCCCGCGCCCATTTCGCCTGTCCGCCGCTGGCTGATCTCAGGAAGATGGTCCAAATCGGTCGTATTCCTGATCCTGGCCTTCTTCAGTTTCGCCATGTTCTACCCCTTCATCTGGCTGCTCTTCTCTTCCTTCAAGACCGGCGCCGATATCGTAAGTCTGCCGGTCACGCTGTTGCCGAAGAAATGGACCCTGAGCGCCTACCTGATGGTCATGGACCCCACCCGCGCCAATCTGCCCATCGCCTATGTCAACAGCATCATCGTCACGTCGGGCACGGTCATCAGTGTCCTGATCACATCATCGATGGGCGGCTTCATTTTCGCCCGTCTGGAGTTCCCTGGCCGCGATTATCTTTTCTATTTTGTGCTTTCGACGACGATGGTGCCCTTTCTCACGTTGCTGATTCCGCTCTATATTGTGATGCGGGAGTTGAACCTGCTAAATTCACTATGGGGCGTGTGGGTGCCAAGCATTTTTTCCTCATTCGGTGTTTTTCTCTGCCGCCAGTTCGTGTACGGCATCCCGCGCGAGCTTTACGACGCGGCCAAGATCGACGGCAGCGGCGACTTCGGGATCTACCGCAACATTATTTTGCCTCTGACCAAGCCGATCCTTTCGGCGCTGGCGATTTTCGTCTTCCTGGGCTCGTTCAATGCCTACTTGTGGCCGCTGGTCATCCTGAACGAGGAAAAGAAGCTGACGCTGCCGCTGATCATCGCGCGCATGGCCAACCGTTTTGGGGGAACCGACTACCAGGCGGTTATGGCAGGTTCGGTGCTGGTGTCGATTCCGCCGCTGATCGTCTTCTTCATCTTCCAAAAGAATTTCGTGCGCGGCATCGCCCTGACCGGGCTCAAAGGTTAGGCGCAGTCCCCTTCCAGCAATCTCATTTTCATGGTTGATCACTGACCGCCGCAGTTCCGGGCGGTCAAACGATTGGACGCGCCCAGTCCACATTGGGGCGAGTTTCAGGCTGCCTCTGGAAACTGGGCTGATTCCTGCGGCCCTCTCTTCATGGGAAGCCCATATTGGGATTGCAACCGATAGCCAAAGGTTGTTGCTCTTTGCGCGGTCAATGGCAGTTGTCAGTGGAAGGTAGTAGGGCTTTGTGAAATGGCGCCTTGACGGTGGGGGACTGAGGAAGCGTATTGCCGCTCTTCGGATTGGGTTCAGTTCAGGGTATGCAGGTGGCGGGAACGGTTGCGGATTTGCCGAAGGTCTCTTCGACCAGTTCGGCGGCGTCGGGGTCGTAGTCTTCCAGTTTCGAGTAGGAAAGGTTCAGGGGGTATGGCAGGGCTCCCTGGAACCAGAACTGGACCATTTCGGCCCAATACTCTTCTCGTTTTGACGAAGCATAGAGGCCCGACCACTTGCCTGCATTGATTGCAGCCTGGTACAGCGTGTGAAGACGCGTATTGAAGGTCTGGCCTTCGGCAGTCTCCGAAATAGCATAGTGGACAATGTGCCCGAACTCGTGGATAAAGGTATTGCAGTTCGGGTCATTGCTGCCCAGATAGACTGTCCACGCGGTGGATCCCGGGTTGGCAATTCCTCCGGAGCGCTCGACCTCGATGAAGATTCGGGTATTCTTACCGGCCATGATAGCAAGAAGGTCGGAGCGGCTGGAAATCATACCTGTGATGATCGCACGCGACTGAACCATGTGGGCATCGGACACTTCGCCTGGGGCCACGACGATCACGCCGCCAACGTTCAGATACTTCTGGAAGTAGAGGTCGAAGCCAAGTGCTACGGGCGGCGGGGGGAAATCGGATGGCACGACCGCGGCGTAGACGCGATCTGACCATGCGCTGCGCACATCGTTGGCGTCGCGAGCGCGGACCTGGTAGTAGTTGTTGCGGCCGTCGGTCTGAACGGTATGGGTGTAGGTTGTGGTGGTCAGGGCACCGCCGACTGGCCCCCATTTGCGGTCGGTGCTGTCCCAGGCCTGCAACTCGTAACCGGCTGCGGTCGAGACGGCCGACCAGGAGAGGACGACCTGGCCTTCGCCTACGGTTGCCGCAAGGTTCTGCGGCACGGACGGCGTCAGCATGGTGTCGGCGCTGGAGCAGGTCGAGAGGCGCAGGCTACTGAGGTGATTAGAGACTACTGTATTTGATCCGGCAAGGCTGAAACCCTGCGGCTGGCAGAGTTGATTGCCCGTCAGTGAAAGCGACCTCAAATTTGGCAGGAGGCTCAGATCAGGGAAGGGCCCGCGCAGCAGGTTGTTGCCAAGATCGATCAGCCTCAGGCTGGTTATGTGGTTGAGGTTGAGGATGGGTCCGGTGAGCTGGTTGTCGCTGAGGTCAAGCCAGTCCAATTCGGTGAGGGCGCTCAGGTCGGGAAGATTGCCGGTGAGGCTGTTTGCATTCAGGTCCAGGGTTTCCAGTTTGTAGAGTGCGTCAAGGGCTGGGATTTCTCCGGTCAGCTGGTTGTCTGCCAGGTCCAGATGATCCAAGTCAGTAAGGGCGCTAAAGTCCGGAATTGGTCCAGTCAGTTGATTGGAACTGAGGACCAACTGTTCCAACTTAATCAGGGGGCTCAGATCGGGGATCGAGCCGGTCAACCGGTTGTCGCTCAGGTACAGCCAGCGCAAAATGGTGAGCGGACCCATATCCGGGATGGCGCCCGTAAACTGGTTATGGGAGAGGTCCACTCTTGTCAGGTGTCTGAGGCTGCTCAGGTCCGGTATTGTTCCGCTAAACTGGTTTCCGCCCAGGTAGATCCAATTCAGGCGGGCGAGCGGGCTCAGATCAGGTACTGTCCCTGTCAGCGAGTTGCCGCTGAGAAGCAGTTGCCCCAGGGCGGCAAGGTTGTCCAGGGCCGGTAACTGGCCGTTCAGTTTATTTCTGCTGAGCTGCAGCCTATTCAAACTGGTGAGATTGCTCAGGTCAGGAATCTGTCCGCTCAACTCATTGTCATTGAGGTCAATCCGGCGCAGATTGGTGAGGCTGCTGAGGTCGGGGATTTCGCCGCTGAACTGGTTGTACGCGAGGTCCAGGTTGTCCAGATTGACGAAGGCGCCCAGGCTTGGAATCTGTCCGCTCAGGTCGTTGCGGGCGAGGTCCAGCCTGGTCAGACTGGTTAGGGCGCTCAGGTCGGGAAGCGTTCCACTCAACGCGTTGCTGTCCAGGATCAGCTGTGAAACGTTGCCGTTGCTGTCGGTGAAGACGCCGTACCAGGCAGAGATGGGCTGGTTTGTCAGCCAGTTGTCGTTGTATCTCCAGTTCGGGCCATCAGTTGCGTTGTAGTGGGCGACGAGGGCGGCGCGTTCGGCTGCAGGGGCGGGCGGCGGCGCGGTGGCGGGCGGCGGCGCGGTGGCGGTGGGTGTTGGCGTATGCAGATTGTCCGACGTAGCGGTCGGCGTGGAGGTGGCGGTGGGTGTATTGGTGGTGTCCGGCGTTTCGGTTGGCGTGGCGGTTGGCGTTGCGGTTGCGGTCGGCGTCGACGTAGGGCCGAATTCCCCTGAAGCGGGAACGGTTGCAGACGGATAAGCGGACCAGGGGCTGGTTGCGCCGTTCGCAGCGACGGCGCTGACCGCGTAGTGGTAGGTCCTGCCGGGTGTGAGATCGATGTGCGTGTACACGGTGCTTGTCAGATTGCCGTCGTCGAGGCGTTGCCAGCCGGTGGCGTGGTCCCACCAGGTCCACAGAATGTAACTGACGGCGCCGGGGACTGCATTCCAGGAAAGGTTGATTGCGTTGGTCTGGGTCGCTTGCGCTGCCAGTTGGGGCGCGGGAAGCGCGGTGGCGTCCGGGGTCGCGGTGGGCGTCGGGGTCGAAGACTGTCTCCCGGTCGGTGTATCGTGTACCAGTTTGGACCAGTCGCTCACATTGCCGTCGGCGTCTATCGAGCGGGCGATGTAATAGTAGGTCGTCCCGAAGTCAAGCCCGAGGAAGCCGTACGATGTGGTGGTCTGGGGCGAGTTGGAAGGGCGCTCCCAGGCGCCGCTTTCGCCCTGGCGCCTGCGGACTTCGTACATTTCCGCGCCTGCCACCGGTTCCCAATCCAGGACAATCCAGTTGACACCCGCTGTGGTTGTCAGCACGGGCGCGGCCGGTCCGCCCGGGTCGCCGCCGGTTCCGGGAAGGGGCTGCGGTGTTGGGGTCGGGGTCGGTGTGGGTGAAGGACCGGATGTTGGCGTGTGCGTTGCGGTTGGCGACAGTGTCGGTGTCGGCGATGGCCCTTGGGTTGGGGTAGCGGTTGGCGTTGGCGTGTGCGTGTGGGTGGGTGAGGGTCCTGGCGTTGGCGTGTGTGTCGGGGTGGGCGACAGGACCGGCGTTGTCGTTTCAGTTGGCGTTGGCGTGTTTGTGTGGGAGGAACGCGCGGGCACGGTCGCGTTTACGAATTCGGACCAGGGGCTGGGGGGGCCGTCGGCGGCCAGCGCGCGGATTGTGTAGTGGTAAGTCGTGCCGGCATTAGGGACGCTGTGCCTGTAGGCCGCGCCGGTCAGATTGCCGTCGTCCAACTGATACCAGCCGTTGACACTTTCCCATGTCCACAGCTCGTATCGGACTGCGCCGGCGACGGTGTTCCAACTGAGGTCGATTGTATTTGGTCCGCCCGCGGCCGCGCGCAGGGTCGGCGCGGCCAGCGCCTGGGACGAGCTGGAAACGGTAACGGACTTCTGTTCCGACCAGTCGCTGGTCTTGCCGCTGGCGGCCACGGCGCGGACCGAGTAGTAGTAGGTCACGCCGGCGTTGAGGCTGCTGTGCGTGTGGAATGCGGCGGTCAGGCTGCCGTCGTCCAGCCGCTGCCAGAGGTTGACACTTTCCCAAGCCCACAGTTCGTAGCGGACCGCGCCGGCAACCTCTGTCCAGGTGAGCGAGACCGCGTTCGTGCCTGAGGCGGTCGCGGTAAGGGTTGGCACGGACAGCGAGGCGGCGGTTTGTGCGGGGGTAGGCGTTGGCATAGGGGGCGGCGTCTGCGTAGGCGTCGCAGTCAGCCGGGCGAGCGCAGTTTCCTGCGCGAGCTGGGACCATGGACTGACTCTGTTCTCGGCGTCGATCGCGCGGACGTGGAAGTAGAGTGTCGTCCCGGCGGTATAGCCGATAAAGCCGTAGGCAGTTTGCGTGAGCGGGCTTGACGGGGCGCGTTGCCAGCCGCCGGCGCCGATTCGCAACCAGACGTCGTACTCTGCGGCGCCCTGCACCGGTTCCCAGTAGAGGTTGATCCAGCCGGGGCCCCGGGCCGTGGTCAGGACGGGCGCGGCGGGGCCGTCGGGGTCTCCGCCACCGCCGGGGGACGGGGTTTCGTTTGTGGATTGGGCGTGCGAGACGCCGGCAATAAAGATGACGAGAAGCGCCAGCGATACAAGGGGAGCGAGCACAAGGTGGATGCGGGGCGCTTTGATTGGCGGCATGGAAGAGTTTTCGTCGCTTGGGGGGTCTCGTCATGCAGTGGGTGAGGCAGCTATGGGGTTCGGCACGCCGGCAAGTATTGTACTTTGGTATTGTTGCGGCGCCGAACGGGGATTTTGTCTGAACGGGGATTTGGGGGGATTTAGGGGATTAGGGGGATGGGGGAAACGGCAACGGCGAACGGCAACGGCGAACGGCAAGGGGAAACGGCAACACTTTGCTGATCCACGGAGGGACACGGAGAAGGGCAGAGGAAGGGCGCGAGGGCCGTGTTGGCGTCTCTGATTGGGGGCGGGTTTCTGTGTGGAAGGGCTTGGGTGCCCACAAGGGGCGCCCCTACAGGGGGAGGGGGGGCGCGTATATGCAGCGGGGCAACGATATGGGGGGACGGGACTGGCGCAGGTTTGAGGCTGACTCTGGAAATTGAGGATGGGCCCGGCAGCCCGCTTCTCCTGGCTGACCGTAAACTGGACTGCACCCTTTTGTATGGGAACTGCCGATTTGACTGCACACTAGCCTTCGAACAACAAAAGAACTGCGCCCTAGATGGGCGCAGTCTTGGCGTTGCATCCTTTGAAAAAGGGCCTAAATCAGAATGTGTTTAGGCTCTTTGCCTTCTTTCATTTCTCTCCAATTGGACAGCAGCTGACTCTTATACAGTCTTACCCATTCTATCGCTACTCTCCTGGCATTTCGGTCAAGATTACCCCTTAAGATCTCAGCATCTTCGATTCTGATTACGGCCTTCTTGCCATGACAAATCGCGTGAACGTGAGGTTCTCCATGATCGAAATAGAACATGGAAAAGGTAACTTTCGGGCTTTGGGTATGACCTATTTGCACAACTGAGGTAAACCAGTACTGACTTCATCAAATGATTTACCTGTCAACTCAAGATAGATGGAATCTGCACACAGACTTGCTTTGTCTGTCCACCAGATTTCGCCAAAATCCCCAATTCTAACAGACTCAAAAATACCCTCTGTTTGCCAGTCGGCGAACAGCGGTTTGTTGACGCAATGGGACAGATCCACGACACCTTCAACTCCATCTGAATACCTAATCCAGATTCGATGCCTGTCTCTTGCCTCTAAATCCGTGACCCAAGGGAAATCGTACCCTTCTTGGTATGAAGGAATCTCCGTATCCTGGGTGGGGGTCATCACAGGTTTTTCCTCTCTTTCCTATCGTCTAATTCTGTCCTATTGTTCCAACGCAATACTTATCTCATTGTAAACAGTTCAGCGCAAGTTTGTCAAAGCACGACGTGATTCTGGTGGGGGCGCGTTGAGTGTAGTCACCCACGAGAAACAACCAGGAGCGTCGCCGAAACCATTCTGCATCGCGCCCATATACCTGATGTGTTTGTTCCCAAAAACTGGAACACAGGCTAAGGAAAATCGTGGTGCGAGTCACCAAGCGAGTGGAGGGGCAGAAGGAACTGTGGGCGATCTCGCGCCGGCTTCGCTGCGCCAGTTGCGCTGTGCTTTCAGGTTCGTCTTTGCCTGGTTTTGTCGAAACGCGGGGATTGTGATCGGCAGGTGGTTCGGAGGAGGAAGGACTAGCTGGGCGCTGGGAAGAGGGGCAGCTGGCGGGCTGGCTGGCGGCCGTTGAGGAGGACGTAGGGGGCGGCCTTTTGGGGTGAGGGGATGCCGAGGGCGCGCAGGTGTTGGAGGTCGGTGAGGGCGCCTTGACGGCGGGCGCGGAGGATGCGGTCGGCGCTTTTGGGGCCGATGCCGGGGATGCGCAGCAGGGTCGGGCGGTCGGCGCGGTTGAGCTCGATGGGCGCGGCGCGCAGGTGGATGTCGGCCCAGGCCTGTTTGGGGTCTACGTCGAGGCGGAGGTTGTGGTCGGCTCCGAAGCCGATGTCCTCGGTGTCCCAGTTGTAGTCGCGCAGGAGGAAGCTGGCCTGGTAGAGGCGGTGCTGTCGTTTGAGGGAGGCGGGAGGAAGGTTGTCGAAGGGAGTGTCTGGCACGGGGTAGAAGGAGGAGTAGTAGACGCGGCTGAGGCGGGCCTGGCGGTAGAGCTTCTCGCTGAGGGAGACGATTTCCAGGTCGGTGTCGCCGACTGCGCCGACGACGAACTGGGTGACGGATGAGGCGCGCACACGTTCGCGGCTACGGATCTGTTCGGTCCAGAGGAGGCGCTGCATGAGGTCGTCCCAGAACTCTTTTTGGGGGGCGAGGCTGGCGAGGCGGCCCGGGGTGGCGCCCTCGAGGTTGATGGAGACACGGTCAGCGAGCTGCATGGTTCTGCGGACCTGTTCATAGTCTGAGCCGGGCATGATTTTGAGGTGGATGTAACCGGGGTAGTTCCGTTTTTTGCGCAGAATCTCGGCTGTGTCGATAATTTCGTCCTGGGCTTTGACGCCGCCGCTGATGATGCCGGAGGAGAGGAAGAGGCCGTCGACAAGGCCTGCTTTGCGCATGCGGAGGAAGCCGTCGGCCATTTCATCGGGTTGGAGTGTGAGGCGCTCTGCGCTGCTGCGGCCGGCGCGGAAGGGGCAGTAGAAGCAGTTGCGCTCGCAGGCGGTGGTCATCATGGTGCGCAGGACCGGCTTGGGGCCGCGGGGGGTCATCACTTTCATGATGGAGCGGCGGAGGGAGGCGGCGTTTCGTTCGCGGCGGGTGGGTTTGGCTTGCGCGGGCGTGAAGCAGCCTGGGCGGGTGGCCTCGGCGTGGGGCGAGTCGCCGGCGGCTTCGTAGCCGTTGATTTCGCCGATGCGGGCGAGTTTTGCCATGGGTTCGAGTTGGATTTTGAAGTTCATAGGCACAGCATACGAACTAATGTTCGATTTGTCAAGGCTGAAGGAGGCGGAATGCGCGCTTTAGTGCAGCGGGTCAAGCGGGCAAGCGTGAAGGTGGGCGGCGAGGAGGTTTCCCGGATCGGGATAGGGTTCCTGGTGCTGCTGGGGGTAGGGGAAGGGGATGGCGAGGCGGAGGCGGCGTGGCTGGCGCGAAAGATTGCCGGGTTGCGGTTGTTTGAGGACGGCGCCGGCAAGATGAACCTGGGGCTGGCGGATGTTGGGGGCGCGGCGCTGGCTGTGAGCCAGTTTACGCTGTACGGTGATGCGCGCAAGGGGCGGAGGCCGAGTTTTTCGCGGGCGGCGCGGCCGGAGCAGGCCCAGGCGCTCTATGACCGGTTCTGCACGTTGCTGGAAGGGGAGGGCGCCACGGTGGAGCGGGGCGTTTTTCAGGCGCATATGGAGGTTGCGCTGGTGAATGACGGGCCGGTGACGATCTGGTTGGAAACGGAGGAGGGCAGTGGTTAGTGGCCAGTGGCCAGTTATCGGAACTGCAGGAGTCAGGGGCGGGCGTGTGGTCCGGCCCAGCGGCGTGCGTCTGGACGCGGCGACTGTGGCAAGGCCACCGGGTCCTGGCACTGCCCCGCCCCGTGGATTCGGGAATGGGCGGCTGGCGGCGTGCGGCTGGATGGGGACGGAGACGGGACGCGAGGAGGGCGGGGCGCGGAGGGGCAGCCGACACATGGCAAGGCTACCTGGCAATAGGGTGGGGGTTGGGGGAGGCCCCAGAAGAGCAGGGGATAGGGGCGTGGGGCGAGGGGAACTGCAGGCGGTGGGGGGAATGGTGAGTGTTCGCTGGAGACTTTGAGGAGGAGAGGGAGGCGAAAGGATGGCGAGCAAGTTGAGTACGGTGATTGCGGCGGCGCCGGAGACGGATCTGGCGGTGGTGGAGGCGATGGCTGAGCAGTTTGAGAGTTATATTCTGGGAGGCCAGGTATACCGGACTGTTGTGGTTCCGACGCCGGGGGACAGAAGGGGGGCGGCGGCGCGTCAGGTGCAGAGCAGCGGGGGAGATGTGCTGGCGCGGCTGCATAAGCTGGCGGCGCAATCGGAGCTGCTGTCGCGGGAGCAGGCGCAGAGGGTTGCTGAGGCCAGGGGGGCGATTGAGAAGGCGACGGCGCGGCTTCCTTCGCACTACCAGGCGCTGCTGCTGCGCGAGGCGCGGGCGCGGCTGAACAGTTTGAACTGGTTTCTGGATGATTGCAGCGAGAACCGGCGGGAGTGCCGCGTGCAGTATCCGTTTGAGATACGCAACCGGCAGCGGATCGCGGAGATCGCCAAGGCGCTGGAGGCGGAGAATGCGGGCGCGCTGGCGACGCAGGTGGCTGCGGTTGACCAGCGGTTGCAGGGGATGATGACGGGCGGCGAGTTCGTGTGGGAGGCGGCGGTGGCGCACGTCTACCCGCGCGAGGCGTACTGGTATTTGTACGGATTGCCGGCACTGCAGTAGGCAGTAGGCAGTAGGCAGTGGTCAGTGGTCAGTGGTCAGTGGTGAGAGCTGCGGGGGGTCAGGATGGTTTGAGCTGGAGGTGGATGGTGACTTCGTTGCGGTTGTGGAAGAGCTGGCGCATGTGAAGGATGGTGTAGCGCTGGCGGAGGATGGCGCGGGCGCGGGCGAGTGGGCGGGCGGTTTTGCCCAGTTTGAGGGTCATGACGGCTTCGGCGTGGGGATAGAGGTAGTCGGCGAAGGCGTTCATGAGGCGGGCGGAGTCCTGGGCGCTCATGCGCATGTCGTTTACGAGGAGGTCGAAGGAATCGGGCCCTTCGCGCAGGTATTCTGCGGCGGTCATGCGTTTGTGGCGGACGCCGCGGTCGTTGTCAAGGCGTGGATGGAGGGCGGCGGGGTCGACTGCGGTCACGAATTGCCCTTTTTGACGGAGGACGCGCGTCCATCCGCCCGGCGCGGCTCCGAGGTCGAGGGCGACGCCGCCGGCGGGCAGTTCGATGCGAAAGGCTTCGAGGGCTTCGAGCATTTTGAACTCGGCACGGCTGATTTGTTCTTTTTCGCGACGGAAGCGGCGGACGCCGCCGGCCCAGTCTGAGATGTTGTGGGAGGCAAGTGAGAGGCCGATGAAGGCCAGTTGCCGGTGGTTTGCGGCGGCTGGCTTTTTTGATGTCGGCGGGGGCTGGGCGGGCGCGCAAACGATGGAGAGGATCTGGAAGGGCTGGCGCACGTCGAGCGGGGCGCTGGCGGCGCTGGTCAGGGAGGCGGCGACGGAGCGGTTGACGTCGAAGGGCTTGTAGGGGAGGTCGAGGAGGATCCGGCTCTGGACGGAGAAGCTGACTTCGGGGTCGAGGAGGGCGGCGTACTCGACTACGACGGCATCGCTGAGGCGCGAGAGGTCTCTGGGCGTGGCGATGAGGGGGGTTGTCAGGTCGACGGGGCAGATGTGGCGCGTAAAGACGGGGGGCTCGTCGATCCAGGTTTCGGCCAGGCCCCAGAATCCTTCGTCACAGTCGGCGAGTGAGACGCCGGGCGCGAGCTCGGCCAGGGGCAGGCCGTTGCGGCTGTCGCGGCGGAACTCTTCGAGGGCGAGGTGGGAGAACGCGGGGTCGGCGGTCAGGATGAGTTGGGGCATATCAGCCGGTTCTTGCGCGGATGGCCCTGGCAATGTTGCGGGCGCGGAGGGGGGCGTCGCCGACGTAGGCTGAGGCTTGGAGGAGATTGTGGACGCGGCGCGGGGGCAGAAGGTTGGTGATACGCGGGTCGGCGAGCAGATTGTCGATGAGGGGATTGGGCTTTCCTTCCTGCAGGGCCTTCCAAGCGACCAGGCTTTGTTCGCGGATCAGTTCGTGGAGGCGCTGGCGGTCGCCGCCGGCTTTGACAGCCTCCATGAGGAGGCGTTCGGTGGCTGCGAAGACGCCGTAGTCGCGCAGGTTGCGGGCGGTGGGGCCTGGCCAGACGGTGACGCCTTCGAAGAGGCGCTGGCAGCGGGTGAGGACCTCGTCTGTGAGGAGGAAGGCTTCGGGCAGGTAGATGCGCCGGTTGGCGGAGTCGTCGAGTGTGCGTTCGAGGAGGTTGAGGGCGCTGTTGTCCCAGGCGATGCGGGGGAGGGCGGCGACCTGGCGGGTGAGGCTGTCGATGTTTTCGGCGGCGATGGGGTTGCGCTTGAAGGGCATGGCGCTGGAGCCGACCTGGCGTTCGCCGAAGGGTTCGCTCCACTCGCCGAAGGGGGGAGATTGGAGGATGCGGAGGTCGAAGGCGAATTTGTGGAGGCTGGCGCAGAGGCCGGCGAGGGCGTTGACGACGAGCCAGTCCTGTTTGCGGGGGTAGGTTTGGGTGGCTGCTTCGAAGGCGGGGAGGTCCAGCTTGTGCATGACGCGTTCTTCGAGTTGGCGGGGCGTGAAATCGCTGTCGGAAAGAAGCTGGTCGTAGCTGGCGCTGGTGCCGACGGCGCCCTTCATCCCTTTGCCGCGGATGTTGTTGCGGACGCGCTGGAGCTCGTCGAGGTCGGCGAGGAGGTCCTGGCCGTGTTGGGCGAAGCGGTAGCCGACGGTGGTGGGTTCAGCGGGCTGGATATGGGTAAAGGCGATGGCGGGGGTATCGGCTGCGGCGGCGATGCGTCCGGCGAGAGCGGCGAGGGAGCGTTTGAGTCGTTCGATGACCAGGTCGAGGGCGGAACGGAGGCGGAGCGCGTCTACGTTGTCGAGGACATCCATAGAGGTGGCGCCGAGATGGATAATGGGGCCGCCGACGGGGCACTGTTCGGCGTAGGTACGGATTTCGGCCATGAGGTCGTGGCGGATTTCTTCTTCGATCTGCTGGGCGCGCTGGATGTCGATGTGATCCTGGCGGGCGCGCAGGTCGGCGACCTGTACGGCGGTGACGAGTCCGGCTTCGTACTGGGCTTCGGCGAGGGCGACCCAGACGCGGCGCATGAGCCTGCGCTTTTCGGTTTCGCTCCAGAGTTTGCGCATGAGGTCGCTGCCGTAGCGCCAGGTCAGGGGGGAGAGGTAGGTTTCGTGCGTGAAGGTGGTCATGGGGAGAAACACCAGGAGAGAGGGGAGAGGAGAGATGCGCAGGTGTTTGACTTTAAATTTTTGCCTCTAAACATTGGCTCCTCTGCTTTTGTTCTATGGGCCTCAGCTGGTCCAGGAATGCCGATATGTCTCGATGCAGCAGATTGTGGACCTGGCGCGCCTTCTGCAGGTTGGCCTGAAGCAGAAGGGGCTCGACGCCGGCCGAATAGGAATGACGAAAGAGGTGACGAAATCCTCGCAGAGCGTCGAGAAGATGAAACGTCTCTTTGGTCAAGAGGGCCGGGCGTACGCCAGGTATGGATTGGGTCATGCGCTTTAATGGAGCGATCTGCCAGCGTGACTCATCACTGATCTGATTTTCGAAGTGGGCCGCGATGAGGCGAAAGAGTTTTTCGATGGCATTGCAGGCGTTATGGATCTGGAAGGCGATGCTCTCCGCTTGCATTTCGAGCGCGTCATCAGCATTGAAGCCGCTCGCTCGTTCTTCCAGCTTGAGAAAGACATCGTCGATATGGGCGAGCTGCGCTGCGAAATCTGACTCGAGGATCAGGAGATCTTTGGCGTCCACGGCACACCCTCCCGACGGATGCGGTCAGCAAATGGAACGGCGGCAAGGTCGACGATATCGATATCCCTTTCCAGCTGTGACGAGAACTGTCCGATCGCTTCAGCCAGCAGCTCCGGGCGGCTGGTTTCGATGGCGATGTCGATGTCGGAGCGCTGGTGGAAGCGGCGGGGTCGCGCCACGGAACCGAAGATGAAGGCGGAACGAATGCCGAATTTGCGGCTGTGCTTATCGATAAGGGCGATTGTCAGCGCGAAGAGGCGCTTCCGCTCTTCTTCCATGAGAAGGGAACGCCGTGCGATCGCTTTATCCAGCAGATGGGTATCAAAGGGCATTTGCCTGGAACCAGGTTGTAGGGCGGCTACAGTGGCCCGATCGCTGCAGGCGCGAGAAAGATACACGAAGCGTCTTTCGGTCGTCCTGAGGGGTCTCCAGAGCGAACCGCAGTGTCACCTTTACTAGGTGACATTATCGCCTTTCGGGCGGCTCGTTCCAAATGCAGTTGGGGAAGTGCAGTGGTCAGGAGTCGGTAGGCAGTGGTCAGTGGTCAGTGGTCAGTGGTCAGTGGTCAGTAGGCGCCTAGGGCGGGGGTGCGCCGGGGAGCGACGGGGTGGTGTCTATCTGTAGCGGCCGGCTTGCATTTCGAACAGTTCGGCGTAGCGGCCGCGCTTGGCGATTAGTTCGGCGTGGCTGCCGGCCTCGGTTATGCGGCCTCCTTCGAGGACCAGGATATGGTCGGCCATGCGGACGGTGGAGAAGCGGTGGCTGATTATGAGGGCTGTCTTGCCGGCGACGAGCTGGCGGAATCGTTCGAAGAGGCGGAACTCCGCGTCGGCGTCAAGGGCTGCGGTGGGTTCGTCGAGGATTACAAGCGCGGCATCGCGCACGAAGGCGCGGGCCAGGGCGACCTTCTGCCATTCCCCGCCTGACAGGTCTACGCCGCCCTGAAAGCGCCGGGTTAGCGGCGTATGGTAGCCATTGGGGAGCGCGGCAGCCACCTCGTCGGCGCCGGCCCAGCGCGCGGCATGTTCCATTTTCACAGCGGACCTGTTTTGCTCCAAGGCTCCCAGGTCGATATTTTCCTGCAAGGTAAGCGCCAGGCGGGCAAAGTCCTGATAGAGGACGGCGATCCGGCTCCGCAGCGAATGCAGGTCATATTGAGCAAGCGGGACGGAGTCGAGGAGGATTTGGCCGTCGATGGGGTCGTACATCCGGGTCAGTAGTTTGACGAGTGTGCTCTTGCCGGCGCCGTTCGCCCCTACCAGCGCCGTGACCAAGCCACCTGGAAGCCTCGCGTTTGCGTCTTCCAGTACGGGCAGGGCGCTTTCGGGGTAGTTGAAGTGGAGGCCCCGCAGCTCGATGCCATGTACCAGGGCAGCGGGGGCCTGTCTGCCCTGGTCGGGAGGCGGCAGCGCGACGGACGGTTTTGCCTGGTCCAGGAAGGAGAAGAACCCGCGCAGGCGCAGAAGAATCTCATATTGGAAGCCAAACCAGAAGACCAGGTTCTGGAGGCGGCTTTGGGTTTGAATCACCGCGCTGAAGTAGAGCGCGATATCGCCCAAAGTGAGAAGACCGGCGCCGGCCTGGACGGCCACGTACCAGAAGCCGCCTGCGAGGGCCAGCGCATGGAGGGCGGTGAAAGCTGCGGAGATGCGCAGATGCGACAGGCGGATGCGACTCATTTCGGCAAAGGCTGTGTGGAACCGTGAGCGAAAGCGGCGGAGGAAGAAATCTCCCAGGTTGAAGACACGAATCTCTTTGGCGGCGGCCGGCTCAGTCGTGACGCGCGCGCAGTAGTTCATTTCGCGCGCGGCGCGGGAGCGGTCGATCATGGCCTGGTACCTGGACTCCTGCAGGCGCTTCTCTGCGAAGAGGTGCGGCACGCTGAGCGCGGCCAGAAGCAGAGGCAAGAGTGGGTGAAGGCGGGCCAGCAGAAGGAGCATGCCAGCAAGGGTGAGGGCGGCGCCAAGACCAAGCTGCAGATAGGCGGTTAGCCGGGGCAGAAAGAAGACAGCATCCTGAACCAGGCGCAACTGATCCTGGAAGGCGGGGCGCTCAATTCGCACAAGGTCTGAGAGCCGGTTGCCGGCGTCCATGAGGCGCCGGTCCATTTCGGCCACCGCGCGGTCTTCCAGCCAGACATTCAGTGTCTGCTGGATGGGCTCGATGCCGGCGGGGATGACATAGGTCAGGGCGTAGAGAAAGGCAAGCGCCAGCACTGCGGGCGCGCTCTCGGCGGCGGCGCCAGCGGTGACGGCCAGACCATCGACCACGAGTCGCAGGATCCAGACTTGAAGCACGGGAATGAGGCTGAGGAGGATCACAACGGCAAAGTAGAGGGCAAAAATCAGCGGCGCGGCGGTGATGACGAGGGTCAGGCCGCGCCGCCAAGTGAGCAAAGCATCCGGCAGGCCGCGTGCAGCGCTGGCGGCGCGGCGCCACATTTCGGGCAGGTTCGCGCCGACTCGGGGAGACCGGTTCACAGGCTCCGATCCGTTGTATTCTGGTCCAGGAATTGGGAGGCCTGGAGACGGTAGAGCCGGGCGTATTCGCCGTCAGATCGGCATGGCTTCCGGCCTCCCGGATGCGCCCGTTTGCCAGGTAGAGGATGCGGTCGGCCATGCGGATTGTGGAGAAGCGGTGGCTGATCAGGAGCGTCATGCGGTTGCGGGTGAGTTCGCGGAAGCGCGAGTAAACTTGGTACTCGGTCTGCACGTCGAGCGCGGCGGTGGGTTCGTCGAGGACAAGGATCTGGGCGTCGCGCAGATAGGCTCTGGCCAGGGCCAGTTTCTGCCACTCTCCGTCAGAGAGCTCGCGCCCGCCGAAGGCGCGTCCCAGCTGCGTGTCCAGCCCATCGGGAAGCTGGCGCAGCAACTCGGCGGCGCCGGCGCGCTGCGCGGCGGCTGACAGGCGTGTCGCGTTGTGGAGAAGATCGGTCTGGCCGAGGCCGATGTTTTCGGCGGCGGTCAGCTCATAGCGGACGAAGTCCTGGAAGATGACGCCCATTTGGCGGCGCATGGCATCCAGGTCGTACTCTCGCAGGTCGAGGCCATTCAACAGAATGCGGCCGGCGGACGGATCGTACAGCCGCAGAAGCAGTTTTACAATGGTGGTCTTGCCGGCGCCGTTGCGGCCGACCAGCGCGAGACACGTGTCTGCATAGATGGTAAAGGAGAGGTCGCGCAACACGTGATCGACGCTGCCCGGATAGGCGAAGAAGACGTTATCGAAGGTGATGCTGCGGATCCGGACGAGTTGGGCCGCCATTTCAGTGACAGCAGGCTGCGGCCCGGCGGGGGGCGCGTCTGTTTTGTCTTCTGCCGGGCCGCCCGGTGTCAGGTCTGGGGGCGCTTCGAGTATCCGATAGAGACTGGGAAGGAAGCCAAGTACCTGTGGCAGGAGGCCGACTTCGCTGCCCAAGGCAATCAGGTTCAATTGCAGGGCGGCGGCCGCGCCGCCGTAGAGCGCGAGGTCGCCGACGGTGCGGTCTCCTTGCAGGATCACCCAGGCGACATAGATGTAGACGGCAGAAGAGGCAACGGTGGCCAGGATGGCGGCCAGAGAGACTTTGACGGCCAGAGGGCGGCGCATCCGGTTGAGTGACTCTGTCGCGCCGGCGAAGACGGAATCGTATCGGCGGCGGAAGAAGGGCCCCATCGCGTAGAGATGTACATCCTTGGCTGCGTCGGGGGCAAGGAGAATTTCCCGGCTATATTCGAGGCGGCGGGCTTCGGGGGTCTGGATATAGAGATGGCTGATGGTCCGCTCGCTGTATTCCCACTGCCGCTTCATTTGGGGCAGGGCGGCCAGGATGAGCAGGAACGGGATCAGGGGGTGCAGAGCGAACAGCACCAGAGCGAGGCTTGCTGCGGTGAAGAGCTCCAGAGCCGCGCGGGCAGCGTAGACGATCAGGTCCAGCGCGCCGCGCGGGGCGCGCCGGCGGGCGCGTTGGAGGTCGTCAGCGAAGTCAGGGTCTTCGAAGCGGGCCAGGCCTTGCCAGCTGTTGGCGGTGCGAATGATCTGTTCCGTCACATAGCCGGTGAGGCGGTCACCGGCCAGACTCTGGAACGTGGAAGAGAAGGGTTGGATGAGTTGCGCCAGGGCGAGCACTGCCGCGGCCAGTCCAATCCAGGCGAGCAGGGGAAGCAGGGCCGCCGCGGAATCCGGATCGTTGAGCAGGCCCAGGTCGAGCGCGGCGCGGTCGATAACGCGTTGCGTCAGCGCGAGCTGGATGGGAACGAGGAGAGCCTGCAGCATCAGCACCAGGCAGATGCCAAGCAGGAGGCGGGGACTTGAGCGCCAGACAAGCTGGACGGCAAGCCTGAGGATTCGCGTGGTCTCTTGGAGCTGTTGCTGAAACGGCTTGGCGTAAGAAGAGACCGACATTGGGGCGGCTCTCGGAGGGGGTGGTATGCGCCGGGCGGTACCCGGCACCATGGTTTAGCGACTTGGTTCAGCAGCGTTGAACCGGGTCGGCAGCCTTGCCGAACAGGGCCGAACCGGGGAAGGCGTTGCCCGGCTGGCGGCTGGGGCTGTGCGTTGCGAAGGTCAGCCGCTGCGGCCGAACATGTTGTCGCGTTCGGGGCCGACGGAGACGTAGGCGACGGGCACGCCGGCCAGTTCGGAGATGCGGTTGACGTAGTTACGCGCTTCGACGGGCAGAGCGGCCCAGCTGCCGCAGCCGGATGTGGGGCCGTCCCAGCCGGGCATCTCTTCCCAGAGGGGTTGGGCGTTTATGAGGAGAGAGGTATCAGGGACGGTGTCGGTGAGCACGGTGCCGTCTTCGAGGCGGTAGCCGGTGCAGATTTTGAGTGTTTCGATGCCGTCGAGGATGTCAAGTTTGGTGATGGCGAGGCCGGTCATGCCGTTGAGCCAGGCGGCATAGCGAATGGCGACGCCGTCGAACCAACCGCAGCGGCGGGGGCGGCCGGTGGTCGCGCCGAACTCCTGGCCGACGTCCTGCATGCGTTTGCCGATCTCATCGTGCAGTTCGACGGGGAAGGGGCCGTCGCCGACGCAGGTGCTGTAGGCTTTGCAGACGCCGTAAACTTCGTCGAGGGAGCCGGCGGGCAGGCCGGCGCCGGCAGGGGCAAAGGCTGCTGTTGGATGGCTGCTGGTGACGTAAGGGTAGATGCCCCAATCGAGGTCGCGCATGACGCCGAGCTGGCCTTCGAGCAGGATGTTGTTGTTGGCTTCCAGGGCCATGCGCAGGATGGGCGCGGTGTCGACGATGCGGGGGGCCAGCTGCAGGCGGAACTCCATGAGGAGGTCGTAGACCTCGCGGCCGTTGACGGGCTGGCCGCCGAGGATAGTGAGTTTGCGGTTGACGGAGCGCAGCGCGTTGTCGAGCCGCGCTTCCAGCCAGTCGGGTTGGAGGAGGTCGCCGATTCGGAGGCCGGAGCGGGTGGCCTTGTCGCTGTAGGCGGGGCCGACGCCGCGCATGGTGGTGCCGATGGTATCGGTGCCGCGGGCCTGTTCTTCAAGTTCGTCCAGTTTGCGGTGGTAGGGGAGGAGCATCTGGGCGCGGCTGCTGATCCAGAGGCGGTCGCAGCTGACGCCGATGGATTTGAGGTGTGCGATCTCTTCGAGGAGCGCCTGCGGGTTCACGACGCAGCCGGTGCCGATGATGTTGTGGACGTTTGGGTAGAAGATGCCGCAGGGAATGAGGTGGAGCACGTTTTTGCCGTAGTCGTTCACGACGGTATGACCGGCGTTGTCGCCTCCCTGGAAGCGGATTACATAGTTGGCCTGCTTGGCCAGAAAGTCTATGATGCGGCCCTTTCCTTCATCGCCCCATTGGGCGCCGACAACGGCGGTTACAGTCATGTCAGTTTCCCGGTTTCACTTGGTAGTTGGGCGCCTCTTTGGTGATGACGACGCTGTGCGGATGGCTCTCCTGGTAGCCTGCGGGGCTGATGCGCACGAAGCGGGCTTTTCGCCAGAGGTCTGGCAGGCTCTGCGCGCCGACGTAGCCCATTCCGGAGCGAAGGCCGCCCAGGAGTTGGAAGACGAATTCGCTGAGGAAGCCTTTGTAGGGTACCTGGCCTTCGATGCCTTCGGGGACGGTTTTGCCGCCGATATCGGGCGAAGCGCCGTTGAGGGCTTGTCCGCTGGCGTAGCGGTCGGCGGCGCGGCCTTTCATGGCGCCGATACTGCCCATGCCGCGATATTCTTTGAAGGAGCGTCCTTCGCGGATGACGATTTCGCCGGGAGATTCGTGCAGGCCGGCGAGGAGGCTGCCGAGCATGACGGCAGAGGCGCCGCAGGCGAGGGCTTTGGTGATGTCGCCGCTGTAGCGAATGCCGCCGTCGGCGATAAGGGACACGCGGGAGGAGGCTGCGGCTTCTCTGCAGGCCACGATGGCGGTGAGCTGGGGCATGCCGGCGCCTGAGACGATGCGGGTTGTGCAGATGGAGCCGGCGCCGACGCCTACCTTGACCACGTTTGCGCCGGCGTCGGCGAGCATGCGCACGCCCTCAGCGGTGACGACATTGCCGGCGATGATGGGAAGCTCGGGGTAGCGGGCGCGGACGGCTTTGACGGTGTCGATGACGCCCTGGGTGTGGCCGTGGGCGGTGTCAACGGCGACGGCATCTGCGCCGGCGTTGATGAGGTTTTCGGCGCGCTGCAGGCCCTGCGCGCCGACGCCGATTGCGCCGGCGACGAGCAGGCGCCCGCGGTCGTCTTTGGCAGAGTGGGGGAAGTCCTGGCATTTGAGAATGTCTTTGTAGGTGATCAGGCCTTTGAGAAGGCCGTTTTCATCGACCAGGGGCAGTTTTTCGATTCGGTAGCGGTGGAGGATCTCCTGCGCTTCTTCGAGGGTTGTGCCTAGTTGGGCGGTGATGAGGTTTTCCGACACCATGAAATCGGAGATTGGGCGCTGGAGATCGGTGGCGAAACGGACGTCGCGGTTGGTGAGAATGCCGAGCAGGCGGTTGTCGTCGCTGGTGATGGGAACGCCGCTGATACGGTAGTGGCTCATGACGGCTTCGGCATCGTCCAGCGAGTTTTCCGGGCGCAGGGTGATGGGGTCGACGATCATGCCGCTTTCGCTGCGTTTGACTTTGTCGACCTCTTCGGCCTGTTGTGTGATTGAGAGATTGCGGTGGATCACGCCGAGCCCGCCCTGGCGGGCGAGGGCGATGGCCAGGTCGGCTTCGGTGACGGTATCCATGGCGGCGCTGATGAGGGGGATGTTGAGCGCGAGGCGTGGATGGAGCTGTGCGCTGATGTCGACGTCGGCGGGCAGGACCTCGGCGAAGCCTGGAACGAGGAGGACATCGTCGAATGTCATGGCGCTCTGGGCGAAGATGTCAGCGTTGAGAGAAAGTTCTGAGGCGGTCTGCGTATCAGCGGCCTGGGACGTTTCTTCGGAGTCGGGCCGCGCTGCGTAGGGTGAGCCGTTGCGGGTGCTTTCGAGCGCTGGAACGGTCATCAGATTGCCTCCCGGAGCTTTTTGGCCTGGTGCTTAAGTTCGTCTGAAGCTGCGTTTGTCGTTGGCGCCTGCCAAAAGGTAGAACCGCGAGAATCACTGCGACTCATTGTACCACCGGCCGGAAGGGGGGCGCGAATGTTGAGGGCGGGGGAACTGCAGTGGTCAGTTGTCAGTTGTCAGTGGTCAGTTGTCAGTGGTCAGTGTGTGGCGGGACGGGGAAGCGCCCAGGGGCGGGCAGTCGGGGGAGCGGAGGGGATTGGGCGCCCACAAGGGACGCCCCTACAGGGGGAGGCGGGGTTATTTGAAGCGGCGGGCCAGTTCAGTTTCGACGTCTGACCAGGATAGATCGCGTTGCGCGAGGAGGACAAGACTGTGGTAGAAGAGGTCGGCGACTTCGGAGACGAGCCGCTTGTCGCTCTCTTCGAGAGCGGCGACGACGACTTCGACGGCCTCTTCGCCGACTTTCTGCGCGATTTTGGGTGGGCCGGAAGCAAGGAGGCGGGCAGTGTAAGACTCCGGGGAGGGATTGGCTTTGCGGTCGGCGATGGTTGCGGAGAGGGTCTCGATCAGTTCGGACATATGGCGATCCATTTCATGTGTGCTTGGGCGTTTGCGCGAGCGGCGGTCGGAATTTAGGGAGGGATCAGGTGAACCGATTTGGCGGCGCGTGGATCTGGCCTCGAAAGTCTCGCAGGACGATTTCATCGCCGAGCGTAGTTCTGATCTCGTCGCACGGTTCTTCGTCGGCGATGAGGACGAGATGCTCTCTGGCGCGTGTCATGGCGATGTAGAGCCGGGCCAGATCCAGCAGCCGCCACTCCAGGTGTTGATTGGGGTCGGATTGGGGCTGCGGCCGGGCCGTGTCAGCGCTGCCGAGCGGGAACTGTGAAGCGCCGAGGCGGGGGAGGAAGACGGCGCGGAATTCGAGTCCGCGTGCGCGGTCGTAGGTGCCGACCCTGATGCCATTGCCGGCAAAGCCGTCACGGGTAAGGTGGGCGCAGGGGATGCCGTTGTTTTCCAGGAATTTTCTGGTGGCGTCGACCTGTTGATTGTGTTTGAGGAATACTGCGACTTCATTTGGCGTGAAGGCGCGGGCTGTGGTGATTTCCTGGAGTTGGTTCCGCAGGTAGGGAATCTCGCCTTTGGTGTCGACGAGGGCGAGAATGGGTCGGTCGTCTTCGAGCTGCGGATACGCCAGCTCGGCGTCGAGGATCGATCTGTCGTCTTCGTTATCGAGCGTCACGAGGACGTTGCCGCGGACGCTTTTTGCGGCGCGGAAGACGGAGGGCACATTACGATAGTTTCTCTTGAGCAGGTGGGCGCGGCCGGAGATATCGAGCCCGGCGCGGCGAATGCGGTATCCCCCTGGGTAGATTCGCTGCGCCGGGTCGTCGAGAATCAGGATACCATTCTCGGGAACTGGGTTGTCGGGGGCGCCGGCGACCAGGGCGCGCACAAACTGCATTTCGACCAGGGTCATGTCCTGCGCTTCATCGACGATGACATAACGGTATGGGGGTTGGGAGAGTTTTTGGACAGCGTCTCTGGCCCGGATTTTCCTGTCCGGGTAAGAGACGACGTTTTGTTCCGTGAGTTTGAGGGTCCAGAGTTCGGACAGTTCCCACACCAGCTTTCGAATGCTCTGGGGGAAGGAACGTTTGCGGCCCAGACGTTCGACCGACAGATACTCTTCGAGGTTTTGCAGCCCGTTCCCCTTTATCACACGCTCGATTTCTTCTCGCAGATACTCTCTTTCGATACGCTCTAGTGGTGAATCGACGATGAATTCACTGCAGGCAGAGTCAAAGGCCTGGTTTACCAGTTTGGAGTCGGCCCAGCGCTGCTTGTCATACTTATAGGCAACCCTGTCAATATTGAGGAATTCGACATTTACGGGTGCCATTGGGAGGTTGCGAAAGCGCAGGGCGAGGAGGTCGGCGAGCGATCTGCTGTAGGTCGTGAAGAGCAGCCGCTCGTTGGGATACTGGCGCGCCAGTTCGGCGAGCCGGTGGAGCCCGATGACAGTTTTTCCGGCGCCGGCGGCGCCGCGAATGCGGGCGGGCCCAGACCAGTGGCGGCTGACAAGGGGTTTCTGGTCGGGATGGAGGAAGAGCTGCCACTCTTCGAAGCCGCCGCGGAAGACGCGCTGGAAGAGCTCCTCGATGCCAGCGGAGCCGGTCGGGGGGACCCCGATTGCGGCGGGCGCGGGTTCGTCTGCGGCAGACGGCGGAGCGCCGGTTGCGCTTGTCGTTGGGCTGCGCCGGAGAGCGATTGGGTTGTCAGGGACGGCCAGGTGGAATTCAGCGAGTGTCTCCGAGGCCAGGTCAACGTAGTGCTGTCTTCGTTTGGCCCAGTCATACATGGCGTCATGGCGGCCGGCATTGACGAAAACGAAATGGGTTGCGCCTTCGGCCAGGAGGATGCGCAGTTCGCGGGACGCGCGGATGGACCAGAGGTTGCTACGGGGGCCGCCGCCAAGTTTTTCGAAATTCAGGCCGGGCGCGGAGGCATTCTGGATAAACCGACAAACTGCGTTTACACATTGCTCTTGTTCTTGTTGGGTCAGGGCCCGGGCCATGCGGATTTGACGTTGAAAGGAGCGGGTCATTGCCAGAGCTCTCGTACGCTGCATACGATCACACCTCGAAATTCGATCGACAGAAGATACCCGACATTGGGATCAAGTAATGTTCGAAATGCCAGGAGAAGCCCGGTCCAATTTCAGGGAGGCAGTTGGATGGGGCTGTTCGGCCAGGCAGGGTGAACGCGTGCTTGTTTTCCGCCCCGGCACTCGCGGCGCGACCATGGCGCCAATTATGATCATACCATTTTCGCAAACAAAGGCAAGGGATGCCGGGGCCAGGGCAATCGCATCTAAATCTGTAGGCCGATTCAGTTGAAATTGTGGCCAGAAGAAAGCGAGAATAAGTGGAAATCACCCTGCGCTTACTGAATATCGACGGGAAGACGCCGCGGATCAGGCCCTCAGTCGGCGA
>JAJDZJ010000201.1 GCA_022824685.1 Caldilineaceae bacterium | reverse complement strand
AGGCCCTCAGTCGGCGAGATAAGTTAAATTCTCCGTCTACGTGCCATCTTTCGTACATTTCCCTGTGTCTTACCCCGACCTGGAAGAGTATTCGGCTGCATTTCGATGTTCTGACCCAATTTAGATGCAATCGCCCTGTTGGCTTGGCAGGGGAAGGGCGGGGGAACTGCAGGGGTTGGGGGCTAGGGGTTAGGGGTCAGGAGAACGGCAGGGAACGGCAAGGGCGAACGGCAACATCTTTGGTCCACGGAGGGGCACGGAGGAGGGCAGCGCCTTTGTGGCGCGCGAAGGGGATGGTGTGAGGGCGTGGTGCGTGTTCGTGAGCGTTTACGAGCGTTTACGAGTGTTCACGAGTGTTTGTGAGTGTTTGTGAGTGTTCACGAGTGTTTGTGAGTGTTTGTGAGTGTTTACGAGTGTTTACGAGCGTTGGTGAGTGATTGGAGGTAGAAAAGGGCGGGGATCCACGAAGGGACGCGAATTGGGGCCAGGGCGAGTGATGGGTGGGCGATGAATGGGGGTTTGCGAGGGTCTGACGAGGGGTTGAGGGGGAGTGGGCGGTTTCATGGGCGTTGCGGCGGGTGGGGCGGCAGGATTGTGGGTAGGGGGTTACGCTGCCGCGGGGAGGGGCTTGGGCGCCCACAAGGGGCGGAACTGCAGGGGTCAGTGGTCGGTGGTCAGAGGGTGGCGGGACGGGGAGGCGCCGCGTGCGGGCATAGGGGAGGCCGACGGGGAGGGCGCCCACAAGGGACGCCCCTACAGGGGGTTTGCGCGGGATGGGTGGGGTGGGGGGGACGCGTGGGGGAAGGGCGCGAGGGCCGTGTTGGCGTCTCTGAATGGAGGCTGGTTTCTGTGCGGAGGGGGCTTGGGCGCCCACAAGGGGCGGAACTGCAGTGGTCAGAGGGTGGCGGGACGGGGAGGCGCCGCGGGGTGGGGGTACGGTGGGGCGATGGGGAGGGCGCCCACAAGGGGCGCCCCTACAGGGGGTTTGCGGAATGTGGGAGGGATGCACGGGGCGAACAGGAGCACCCATTCGTACGACAACCGCACTCGTGTTGGACGAAGATCGAAAGTGCAAAAAGAGGCGCAGAAGTGACTGCATTTTGGCCGTTCATACAGTGCCGTGATCGTTCAAAGTGCGCATTCACACGCTCACTTTCTCCGGAAAAACTACAAACTCGTGAATTGCGGCTGAAGTATTAGGGGAGCAGTGGTTGGTGATGGGAAAGATCCCGCCAGATGACGCAACGCCCCGTTTCCGGTTCGTACACTTCACCTGAGATCAGACCTGTTCCATGGCAACAGTCCAGTTGTCCAACCGCGGCTACATGGCGCCGTTGGCCCCGGAATCCTCGCAAATCATCCTCGCGGCCCGTTGCCCAATCTCCACGGCGTAGTTCGTTCCCCGGTCCCACGGATACACCTGGCTCATCGACGCGAAATACAGGCCCCGCAGCGGCGTGCGCAGCTCCGGGATCATCGCGGCATATCCACGGACGGGCACGGGCTGCGCATACGTAGCCCGGTGCAGCCACGTCCCCGTCACCCACTCCGGCCGAAACGCGCGGTTGAAGCGGGGCAGCGTCGGCAGGAACTCCGCCAGCAGCTCCGCCTGCGACATTGAGAAGTAACGGTGCGACGGCTCCAGATAGTCGCCCAGATAGAGCAGATGGTCCCCGCCGTAATGGCTTGCGTCGATCATGTTCGTATGCTCGACCAGCACCAGAAAGGGCAGCCCCTCCGCCTTCGGCACATTCACCCAATAGGTATCCTTCAGCAGCGGCCGGTCCAGCGCCACCGTCATCACCACCGCCCCCATATGCCGCAGCGAACCCAGCTGCGCCAGATAGGCTGGGGGCAGCTCCGGCGCCAGCCGCTGCATCAACCCCGGGCTCACCGTCGCCAGCACCGCATCGAAAGTGCGCGCGGTCGCGGCGCCCTGCTCGCCGCTCTCGACGCGGAACCCGCCCTCCGGCAGAGGCGTCACCGCGCGCACCGGCGTGCCGGTCTCGATTGTGACGCCCCGCTGCCGCGCGGCCGCGCCCAGCTTGTCTACAAACGCCTGAAATCCCCCCCGGTAATAGCCCAGACGCGGCGTCCGCTTGTACACCCTCGCCCAGAACCACGCCAGATTGACATCCTGGAAATGCGGTCCGAATTTGCCCTCCAGCATCGGCTGCCATAGCTTGCCGTAGGAGGTCCGGCCCATCCAGCGCGCCAGCCATTCATCCGCCAGCTGCCCGTCAAACGCACGCCAGGGCGGCCGCGGGTGATACTTCAGATACGCCAGCACCAGGCCCATCCGCAGCTTCTGCGGCAAGGACAGGTGCGGAAACCGCAGGAGATGCGCAGGGCTGTCAAGGGGATAGTTCGCGCCCCGGTAGTGCATCACCGTTGACGGACGGTGAATCTGCAGCAGATCGCCCGCGCCGATCTCCTCTGTCAGCCGCAGAATCTCGTAATCGTTGGTGAAGAGATGATGATAGAACTTCTCCAGCGGCCAATCCCAACTCGCGCGCCCCTTGAAGCCAGAGGCCAGCCCACCCAGCTCCGGCCCGTTCTCGTAGATATGCGCCCGCGCGCCGCCCGCGGCCGCCAGCGCATAGGCGGCAGTCAGTCCCGCGACGCCGCCCCCGATGACGGCGACGCGAACGGCGCCCTCTTCCTGGGAACCCATCAGTGCCTTGCCCAGTGGTGAGCCGCTGTGTTGTTAAGCACTGTTGACATTGGGAACGTCCCGTCTGATATGAGATGCAACATGACGCTTCCGGTCAGAATCAGACCCTTGCTCGCCTGACTCCCGTAATTCAGACCATCGTCGGGGTTGACGCCAGCGGGATTTTCACCGCGGCCCTTCGCGGACAGCTCCAATTGCGCTCCCCGCCAGGCAGCCCGGCCAGGAAAGAAAAAACCAGCGCACACAAGGCGCTGGTTTATGCGCAGTTGCGGAGCGTTGCCTCTCCGCGCACTAATTTCTGTCTAGGCGGCCAGTGTCAGCGTTCCCAGACCGCTCAACTGGCGGTCAATCTCATCCTGCGCATCGCTGTATAGCCGCAGCAGATCCGCGTCGGTCCCCTTAAACGTGCGGATCGTCTGGAGCGAGCAGAACGCGCACCCCCGCAGGAACTTATAGTAGTTGCTATGACACTTCATACAGTCGCCCAGGTTGATCATCATCAGAACGAAAGCCAGACTATCCGGGTGCGTATCGGGCAACATGGAAACTCGATCGACCAGCTCGCGCCAACTGTCCCCCCGCAGATCCCGCAAGGACGGGATCAGATAGGCCGGGAAGAACAACTCCGCCTTTCCGTCGAGCACCGCATCATTTACATCAACCATACGTCCTCCCTTCACTCGTCCAACTCACCTCACAACGGCGCAACGTCCAGCGCTGGGGCATCCGCAAAGCGCGCAGACGCCGGCCTCCGCAACGGTCCTTTCGCTATACCTCCAAACTGTCGCCAGGATTCAGGATTTCGCATTCAATGTCGGTTTCGTCCTGCAGCTTCTGCGCAAAGGCTTCCACATCCTGTTCAATCGGCGGGAATGTGTTGTAGTGGAAGGGGAGCACCTTCTTCGCCTTCACGAACTGGGCCGCCCGAATTGCGTCGTCCGGCCCCATCGTGAAGTTGTCCCCAATTGGCAGCGCCGCCAAATCCACGCCGCCCACATCCCCGATCAGCCGCATATCATAGGTCAGGCCCGTATCGCCCGCGAAGTAGACATCGCTGCCGTCATTGAAGTGGACCAGTATCCCCGCGGGATTGCCGCCGTAACTGCCGTCCGGCAGGCCGCTGCCGTGATGCGCGATCGTCAGCTTCACCCGGCCAAAGTCGAAGTTGTAACCGCCGCCGATGTGCATCTGATGAACGTTTTCGATCCCTTGCGCGATCAGCCAGTCGCCGATCTCAAAGTTGCAGATTACCTGGCAGCCCGTGCGCTTCGCAACCGGGACCGCGTCCGCCGTGTGGTCCGCGTGCCCGTGCGTCAAAATGATTACGTCCGCGTCAACGCTTTCCGCCGTCGCATCCGCCGGCGCCATTGGGTTGTTCGGCGCCAAAAACGGATCGATCAGCAGCTTTGTCCCATCCGCGTCCACCCCAAACGTCGCATGACCATAAAACGTAATTTTAACCGTCATCGCCCTGTCCTCTGCTCTGAAACGCCCAGCGGCCGCCCAAGCCGCGGCCAGCTGGTGTCACGAAGAACCAGAAACTAACTGCTGCCGTTCCCACTCTTCCGCTGCCGCGCCCGCTCCTGCGCCCTGCGCTTCAGCTCCTCCATGCGCGCCCGCTTTGCCGCCGCGGCGTCATCATCGCCGCCGCCATCCGCGGTTTGTGTTTGGGCCTGGCGCTGCGCTGCCCGTTCTTTGGCCAGCGCCTGGAGCTCCGCAGCCGAACGCTTCGGCGCGCCCGCGCCTGCCTCGGCTTTCTGCGCCGCCGCAGCCTGCTTGGCCGCCGCCCGCGCCGCCTTCTCCTCCTCCTGCTTGCGCTTCTGCTCCTCTTCTTCCTTGCGCCGCGCCTGCTCCTCCTCGTACTGCGTCGGCCACAGCGCCGCATAGTACTCCAGCGGCACTGTCAACTCCTCCATATCATACACAAGCTGCGGATAGCGATCATAGACGGCAAGCTCATAGTCATGGTTCATCTTGATCGCGTCAAAGGGGCAGAACTCCACACAGAAGCTGCAGCTCATACAGACGGCCGCGTCAATATAGAACTCCGAGCAACGCGTGACCGGCTTGCCGTTTTCATCGCTGTCGCGCACGATCCAGATGCACTGCGGCGGACAGACCTTCGCGCAGATTCCGCACGCGGTGCAGCGGTCCTCCTGCTTCTCCGAATCCCAGATCAGCATCGGGATATAGCGGAATCGTTCCGGCAGCAGCCGCTTCTCTTCCGGATACTGGATCGTCAACAGCCCTTCCTGATCGATCGGCTGCTGGATCACCTTGCGGTTGTTCCCCAGATCAAGGCTGCCCTTATACCGGTCCGGCACACTCTCCCGGTCATCCTCAAACGTTTCCAAAGCGTGCTTCAACGTCACGCCCAGTCCCTTTAGAAGCCCTGTTCCAAACATACAGCAACCCCCCAATGCAGTTTTTGGTTTCTCGTTTTCAGTTTCCAGTAACTGCCCCCAACCATCCGCTGGGCCGTCACCAAAAACCAAAAACTGACGACTAAAAACTGAAGTTATCTATCCACTTCACCCAGCACAATGTCGATGGCGCCGAGGATCACAATCGCGTCAGCGACTTTATACCCCACGCTCATCGGACCCAGCGCGTTCAAATTGATATAGCTGGGCGAACGCACATGATAACGCCACGGCTGCGTCTTGCCGTCGCTGGCCAGATAGAATCCCAGCTCACCCTTCGGCGCCTCCAGGCGGCCGTAGACCTCGCCTTCCGGCGCGCGCAGCGTGTACCCGCCGCGGCCGCCGAGAATCTCGCCCTCAGGGATGTCCCGCAGCGCCTGCTGCAGAATGCGCACACTCTCCCTCGCCTCCAGCAGCCGGATGTAGTAGCGGTCGTAGATGTCGCTGTTCGGCAGCGTCGGAATGTCGAAATCGAAGCGGTCGTAGATGCCGTAGGGCTCGGCCTTGCGAATGTCGTAGGGCAGCCCGCCGGCCCGGATCATCGGGCCGCTTACGCTGAGCGCAATCAGATCCTCGACCGACAGATAGCCGACGCCGCGCCCGCGCGCCATCAGAATCTCGTTCTCCGTCAACAGCCGGTCCAGCTCATCCAGCGCGCGCGGCAGCCGCTCGTTCGCGAGATAGGCGGCCTGCTCATGCCAGCCCTCCGGCAGATCGCGCACAACGCCGCCAAAGCGCATGTAGTTGCACATCATGCGCGCGCCCGACACCGCTTCGAACAGGTCCAGAATCATCTCCCGCTCTTCGATCGCGTACAGGGCCGGCGTCTGCAACGCGCCCAGGTCGTTCAGAATAAACCCGATCGACCAGGCATGATTGACGATGCGGCTGAACTCGGCCATGATGACGCGCAGATACTCCGCCCGCTCCGGCACCTCGATATCCGCCAGCTTCTCCACCGCCAGCGCATAGGCCCAGTTGTTGCTCATCGAGTTCAGATAGTCCAGCCGGTCTGTGAACGGCATGTTCATCAGCCACGTATTGCGTTCACCGATCTTCTCGTGGTTGCGGTGCAGGTAGCCCATCTCCGGCTCAAGCGCCAGGATGGTCTCGCCTTCCACGCGCGTCAGCATCCGGAACACACCGTGCGTGCTCGGGTGATGCGGCCCCAGATTGACCACGATGCTCTCGGTGTCCAGGTGCGGCTTGTCCTCGTGCTGCGGGGCCTGGCTCACCGGCACATAGGCCACCGCCTCCTGCCACGAGTCCGGGTCCCATCCGGCAGGATAGGTCGTGTTCTTGGCCCACGGCACCTTGTCCTCGTGGAATTCGTATTCGCCCTTCGGATGCCGGCTGCGGAACGGCTTGGCGTCCTCCTCGTAATAGGCTTCGTGCCAGTCCTTGCGCATCGGGTGCCCGTGGAACCCGTCCCACAGCAGAATCCGCCGCAGATTCGGGTGCCCGTCAAACTTGACGCCGAACAGGTCGTAGACCTCCCGCTCCTGCAGATTCGCGCCCGGGTAGACCGACGTCGCGCTCGGCACCGTGTCGTCCTCCGGCACCCGGACGTGCAGCGCGATCGAACCGCCGCCCCGCCGCGTGCTGTAGAGGTTGTAGACGACCTCCAGGCGGGCGTCGATGCCGGCGCGCAGCTTGCCGCCGTACCCCTCATAGTCGACACAGGTCAGGTTGGAGAGGAAGTCGTAGCCATGCACATCCCGCAGACGGGTCAGCACTTCAAGTATTCGATCCGGCGCAATCACGGCCGCCGTTTCCGTATCCTCGGCCCATGTGCCCAGGACAGCGTCTGCCAGATCCTGTTCGAGCCCCAAATCGTTCGCCGGCGTTTTCGCCACAGCAGTTGCTTCCGTCATTCCACACTCTCAATGTATCGCTGAATACTATCTCATTCATCCCTGAAGGCCCGGCAACTCACTGACCACCAAGAACTGAGTCAGTCACTCTGCCGCCAGGCTGCAGTTCACCAAAAAACTAAAAACTGCCTACAAAAAGCTATCCCTGCTTCGCGCGCCAGCGCCGCTTTGCCTCTTCCATCCGGGCAATCGCCTTCGCCGACAGCTCGATCGGCCCGCGCGCTTCGGCTGCCGCGCCGGCTCCGGCTCCGGCTCCGTTGGCCGCTGCCGCACCCGTTGCCGCTTTCAGCGTCGTATCCTTGATCAGCTCCACCTGCCGCGGGTCGAAAATATCCGGCCCCAGCCGCGGAACCGGCACAAACTGCGAAGAGTCCTTCTGGTACCACGGCACCGACACCACGCTCTGGCGGTCCACCTTTTCGTGCATCTTCATCAGGCCGTAGATCAGCGCTTCGGGCGTCGGCGGGCAGCCCGGCACATACACGTCCACCGGGATATATTTGTCGATCCCGCTGACCACGTTATAGCCCTCTTTGAACGGCCCGCCGCCTGTTGCGCATGCGCCCATGCTCACCACATAGCGCGGCTCGGCCATCTGGTTATAGATGCGCACGATCGCCGGCACCATCTTCTTCGTCACCGTGCCCGAAACGATCATCAGGTCGCTCTGCCTTGGGCTGGGCCGCATCACCTCCATCCCGAAGCGGGAGAGGTCGTAGCGGCTCGCGGCCGACGCGATCATCTCGATCGCGCAGCAGGCCAGCCCGAAGAGAAGCGGCCACATGCTCGAGCGCCGGCTCCAGTTGTAGATCTTGTCCACCGTGGTGATCAGCACGTTCCCTTCCAGGTCCGCGGGGACGCTGATCTCATCGTGCAGAAAGGGCCTTAGCTGGTCCTGTTTCAACTGCTGAAAGTTGGGCGGAAGTGATGCCATGCCGTTATTCCTGTCAAGAGTTCCTGCGACCCCGGCTCGTTGCGCCTGCAAATGCCCTGGCCGCATTCCAATCCAAAACGGAACGCCCCATGCGTCCATTTGCCCATCGTACAGCAAATATACCCTACCGCCGGGCGAAAAGCAAGTGAATTTCGTTACAAGTGGATTATAAAGCCGAAGGGTGGACGGGTCAAGACACACTGGTGGCGGGGGTGCATCCCAAATTGTTTGATGAGTCAGGTGAGGCCAAGGAGAGCAAGGGGGTTAAGATTAGGCTGGCTAAGTAGAGTTGAGCGCAGGGCGAGCATCGCTTGGGCGCCAGAACGGGACCAGCGCATACCGGATTGCT
>JAJDZJ010000005.1 GCA_022824685.1 Caldilineaceae bacterium | reverse complement strand
AGGCCCTCAGTCGGCGAGATAAGTTAAATTCTCCGTCTACGTGCCATCTTTCGTACATTTCCCTGTGTCTTACCCCGACCTGGAAGAGTATTCGGCTGCATTTCGATGTTCTGACCCAATTTAGATGCAATCGCCCTGCTCCGGAGGAGGTCATCGCGCGTGCGGACGCGGTACTGCGCCGCGTCAAGGGCAGAGTCCAGCGGGTCCTAACGCACAACAACATCACACTGAACGAGACCACGCGCAGCGTAACAGTGGATGGAGAGCCAGTCCCCCTGAGTCAAGCGCAGATCGAGCTGCTCTCGGCATTCATGCGCCATCCCAACCAGGTGCTGACGCGTGATCAGTTGATCGAGCTGGCTTTCGACAACGATTTCGAGGGGTTCGACCGCGCCATTGACAACCAGATCGCGCGTCTGAGGAAACAAATCAGCCAGGGCCGCAACCGGCCGATTGAGACCGTCTATGGCGCCGGATACAGGTTTGTAGTGGAGGAGCCGTGATGTCGCTGCGCTGGCAGATCCTGGGTTCGAACGTTGTCGTCATCCTCCTTACAGTGCTGATCGGTGTTGGCGTGGTCTATTACGGGACCGAGTCCAGTCTGGGGGTGTTCGTAGACCGGATTGGCGGCGAAGAGGCGGGCCGGCTGGCGCGGAGTCTGAGCCGGGCGTACACCGCTGCCGGAGGTTGGGATACGGTAGACGGATCGCTGTCCGAGGCCGGATACAGCTACAGTGAATCTCCACACGAGGAAGGGTCCGGAGAAGGCGGAGGAGAGAGCAGCGAGCGCTTTCACCAGGACTCGGTGCGAGTCGTTGTCGCAAGCGTCGACGGGCGGGTGGTGAAGGACAACCTGTCCCAGTTGAAAGCGGGTACGGACGTGCCCGATCTGGACGGGTACCGTGAGACAGTGTTCGATCTGGCTACGAACCGTCCCGTCGGCCATGTTTATGTGGATGTAAACGGCAACTTTCTGTCGCAAGAGTCGCACGGGTTTCTGAGTACGTTGCTGTATATCATCGCGATTGGCGGCGGGCTGACGATCGGGGTTGCGATTCTGCTGGCGGCCTCGCTGTCAAGGCGGATTACGTCGCCTGTGACGGCGTTGACGGACGCGACACAGGCAATTGCGCAGGGGGACGCGACACGGCTGCCGGTCACGTCTGCGGACGAGTTGGGACGGATGAGCACTGCTTTCAACCGAATGAGCGCGACGCTCGAAACACAGCGGGTACTGCGCAGACGGTTGATCAATGATGTTTCGCATGAACTGAATACGCCCTTGAGTGTGATACAACTGGAGGCAACAGGACTGCGCGACGGAATTCAGACGCCTGAGGGCGCCTCCAATCACATTATTCAGGAGGTGGAGAGGCTGCGCGGTCTGGTCACGGATCTGAACTGGCTGGCGGAGACGGACCATGGCGAGATGCAGCTCACTCTTGAAGCATGTTCGCTCTACGAGTTGCTTGCCGCTGAGGTAGAGCGCTGGCAACCGCAAGCGCAGGCGCGTCAGGTCGCATTGTCGCTTGAGGCGGATGCCGACCTTCCGGAAATGGCGCTGGACCGGATGCGCATGGGTCAGGCGCTGGGCAACGTTCTGAACAATGCGATCCGTTGCAGCGATGCGGCAGGGCTCGTCATGGTCAGAGCGGAGCTGGAAGGCAAGGGGGAAGCGGCCATTTCGGTGATTGATGACGGGATAGGCATCGATTCGAAAGATCTGCCTCACGTCTTCGAGCGTTTCTACCGAACTGACCAATCTCACCGTCATGGGATAGGCGGCACAGGTCTGGGACTGGCGATCGCGCTGGCGGTGGTGGAAGCACATGGGGGTACAGTTGCCGTCACAAGCGACGGGCCTGGGCAGGGCGCCGCGGTGACTTTCCTGCTTCCCCTGGACAGGTGAGCGAAGAGTGCCCACAAGGGACGCCCTTATGAGGTAAGGCGCCACAGCTTCATCACTGATGTTGCGCTTGGGTGTTACTCTTGCTTATCTCCTCACTTCTACGAACAACATTTCGGTGAAATGAGCTGAAGGGCCGGAAAATTGCTACCCCAACAGCTCCTCCAATCCACCAGGCGATGAGAATATCCAGCCAACCATCGCTCTGGCGTCCATTGTCAAGGATCTCCGGCAGATGTGAACTGAGAAGATGGAGAATTCCGTTGCTTACTTTCCCGCCTATTCCGAAAAGCGGAACAAAAAGGAGACCGCTTGGCCGACTACGAAGCCGCGTACGATGCGCTCATAGCCGAGGGTTTCGCCGCCAACCCTTCCCCGCCCCAGACAAAATCCAAACCGGTCGGCCGACCCAAACAGTCGCCGCCCAAAAACCTGCTTGACCGTTTACGCAAACATAAAGCCCTGGTCTCAGCCTTCATGTATGACTTCCGCATCCCTTTTGACAACAATCTGGTCGAACGAGATGTGCGCATGACAAAAGTCCAACAGAAGAACTCCGGCTGCTTTCGGACTGAAGCCGGGACCCGCATCTTCTGTGCATCGTGCTCCTATATCTCTACTGCTCGTAAGCATCGCCTCAAAGCAGTTGACGCTATCCACAGCGCTTTCCTTGGCCAACCCTTCATCCCTGACACCCCTTAGGCTTAGTAGTCACCTCTTTTTTTCTTTCTGACGCAGATTAGAGCCGAAAGCACCGCGGTTGGACTTGCCAGACGGTTGGACTTGCCAGGAATGGTCCTCATGTCTTGAGTCTTAGGTTACGCCGCGCCTCGAAATGCCACTCCATTTGGCGGTAACCTACACGCGCGACAGACAAAAATATCTTGTTTGCTTGACGTTTCGGGACCGAGTATACTTTATATAGATTTGGATGCTTATTCGCCAGACTGGTTCTCCGTTGATTCCCTTTGCCACGCGTAACGCGCAACCATAGCCAACTTCATCCAAAGGAGCGACCCATGAAGAAGCATGTGATTTCTCGACGCCAGTTTATCCGCGTTTCCAGCATGACCGCCCTCGGTAGCGTGCTGGTCGCCTGTGGAGCGCCCGCAGCGCCCGCCGAGGAAGTAGCGGAAGCGCCGGCAGACACCGGGGCTGAAGCGGAACTGCCGGCCGCTACGTCAGGTCAGTACACGGAGAGCCCAACCAGCGCCGAGCTTGTCAGTGCCGGTGACCTGCCTCCCGTGGAGGAACGGTTGCCCAAGAATCCGCTTGTCTGGACGGATTACGATGTTGTCGCAATGGAGAAGGAGCAGGGCAGGTACGGTGGCACCGTGCGTATCGGCAATGCAGGCGGCATCAACGGCCTCGCCACCTTTGGCCTGGCACGCTACACGGCAGACGACACGCGCACTTTCGTTGCCGACATGGCGGAAAGCTGGGAAGTTTCCGACGACGCCACCAGCTTCACATTCCATCTGCGCGAAGGCCACAAGTGGTCAGATGGCACGCCATTCACCGCCCATGACATGCAGTGGTACTACGACAACGTGATCCACTCGGATTATCTGGATGCGCCGATGGGTTGGGCAGGCATGGAGACGACGACCGACAGGATTGTGGCCGTCGACGACTTCACCGTCCGTTTTGAGTTTGCCAATCCAAACTCGCTCTTCCTCGAACTGAGCCGCGGTGTTGCCGGCGGCGAAGCCGGGCTGTGGAGCCAGTCAGCGCCCCACTACGTGCAGAAGTACCATCCTGACTACAACCGGATGGACAGTTACGACGATCCCAAAGAGCAGTTTCAGAAGGAAGTGCAAGACCGACTGCCCTTCCAGATGACGATTCAGGACCCCGAGCGCCCTGTACTCTGGGGCTGGAAGCCGTCCGAATACGCGGAGGGGCAGATCGCGCGCCTCGATCGCAACCACTATTTCCACTGCGTCGACCGCTGGGGTCAGCAGATGCCGTATATCGAAGTCATGGAAAATCTCCTGCTTGGCTCGCGTGACAAGGATGTCATCTTGCTGAAACTGGTCGCCGGAGAGACCCATTGGGAGCGTCGTCTCGGTTCCGTTACCGACGTGCCATTCCTCAACGAGCAGGCCGGCGACACGCTCGACTTCATCTACACAATTAAGCCTGAGGGCGCGCAGCAGGGCATCTATTTCAGCGCACACGCTGACGATGCCAACATGGATGCCCTCCTCAAGCAGGCCGACTTCCGGCGTGCGCTTTCCATCGCTATCGATCGCGCCACCATCAACGAGACGGCCTACTTCGGCCTTGGCAAGATCGGGCACGGCTTCAGCCTTCCAGGCGTATTTGATCCCGAAATCGACGGCAAATGGGTGGAATACAATCCAGATGCCGCGTCTCAGATGCTCGACGACCTGGGCCTCACGGAGAGAGACGACGAAGGCTTTCGCACCTATGAGAACGGCGAAACCATGACCTTCATTCTCGGCTCCGCGCCCGGCTGGCATCCCGGCGCACAGGAATCGGCGGAGATAGCGGCGGAGGGCTGGAACGCAATTGGACTGCGTACCGTCGTCACCGTCGCGTCGCCCGGTGACATGATCGCCGAATGGAGGGAGGGCATTTCCCACGCTTATGTTCGCTCCAGCATCGGCGGAGACGTCATGTTCGACCTCAAGCACAGCACAGGCCTGCGCTGGGGGGCGCCCTCCTACCGCTGGTGGGTGACAAAGGATTTGCCGGCCGACGAGGTCCAAGGTGTTGAGCCGCCCGACGATCTGAAGTACTTCCTCGAACTGGGAGACAGGATTCTCAGTGTCATCAGCGAAGAAGAACGCGAAGAGCTGATCCATGAGCGCCGCGTCTGGATGGCCGATACCTGCTGGTTCATCGGCATGGTCCAGACAGTGCCCCACGTCCTCGTCGCCAATAAGAATCTCCGCGGCATCTGGGGCAGGGAAGAGGAGATTCCCTGGAAACTCGGCGCGGGGGACGAGGAGTTCTGGCCGCGTTCATGGTTCTGGGCTGAATAACGTCTGCCGTTCGCTGGCAGACAGCTGGTTGGCCGCTTAACGTTTGCATTGCGCCATGTAGAATTCGGAGCCTTTCACAGATCTTCACTTGTTGGCTGAGCCCGGCGTTCTGTGAAAGGCTCTTTCTTGCTCGCCCGCACTGCTTCGCTGTCCTGGCTTCGCGGGTACAGGCCGGTTGAAATCGACCTCAGCTGGGGCCTGAAAACGTGTTTGGACGGCCAGCAAGCGTAGGTTATCTTGATTCACGTTACCGCCTGCCACAAGCGTTTCTCCTTTGGCATTCCATGAGAACCTACATTTTGCAGCGTTTCATCCAGATGATCATCGTCATGATCGTGGTCATGCTGGTCAGCTTTATCATCGTTGAACTCCCGCCCGGCGACTTTCTCACCACGCTGAGCGAGCAACTGACTGAGCAGAACGTAGATCCCAAAGTCATCGACTCGACCGTAGAAATGTATCGGGCACGCTACGGCCTCGGCGAAAACTGGTTCATCCGCTTTGGCAAATGGGCCTGGTCCCTGATGAAGGGCGACATGGGCTACTCCATGCAGCACAACCGCCCAGCCAGCGAGCTCATGGGAGAGCGCCTCAGCCTGACAATCTGGATAAGCATTGCTACCCTTGTCTTCATGTTCGTCGTCGCGGTCCCGATAGGCATGCTCTCCGCCATCAAACAGTACTCCGCCTGGGACCACTCCTTCACTTTCCTCGCGCTATTGGGCGTTTCCGTGCCCAGTTTCATTACGGCGCTCGTTTTTCTTCTGCTGTCGGTCACACTGCTGGGCGCGACGACCGTTGCCGGCCTATTTTCCCCCGAATATGTCACGGCCGAATGGTCGTGGGCCAAGTTCGTTGACATGCTCAAGCACGTCTGGATCATCCTGTTCATCGTCGGGCTGGGCGACACGGCCAGCACCATTCGCGTTATGCGCGCCCGCATGCTGGACACGCTGGGCGAGCCGTATATCGACACTGCCCGCATGAAGGGGCTGTCCGGAGCAAAGATCTATTTTCGCCACGCGCTGCGCGTTGCGATCAATCCGATCATTTCCAGCATCGGCCTGCGGTTCCCGCAGATCATCAGCGGGTCAACGATCGTCGCCATCGTCCTGACGCTGCCCCTTATCGGCCCCCTATTGCTCGATGCCTTGCTCGGCGAAGATGTCTATCTCGCTTGCAGCATTCTCGTCGTCCTGACGCTGGCCCTCGTCATCGGCAATTTCCTCGCGGACCTCGCGTTGGCCTGGCTTGACCCGCGTATACGATTCGAAAGCTAGAAGGAGCCTCAAGTGGAGCAGAACGCTGCGGCAAACGGCCAGCCCCTATCGAACGAAACAGAGGCAGAGGAGCGTTTCGATGTAACAAAACAGGTCTCCTATGGCCGCCTCATCTACCTGCGTTTCCTAAGGAACCATGCTGCCGTCGTCGCGGCCTTCGCGCTCGTTTCTATCTATCTCATAACCCTGGTCTGCCCTTTCTTCGCCCCCTACGATCCCAACACGCGCTTTCTTGAGAAGGTCGCGCATCCCCCGCTTCTGCCCACATTCATCGACGCCGATGGACGGTTCCACTTACGGCCATTCGTCTTCGGCACGGTGCAGTCACGCGACCCCAAGACGATGGAGCGCGTCTATACGGAGGACACGACTCAGCGCTTCCCTCTGCAGCTGTTCGTGCGCGGAGACGAGTACACTTTCCTCTTTTGGGACAGCGACCTCCATCTATTCGGCGCGCAGGATTCGCCGGTCTTCATTTTGGGCACGGACACACAAGGCCGCGATCTTTTCTCCCGGATCCTGTTCGGCGGCCGCATCTCAACCACGGTCGGCCTGATAGGTGTTGCCATCAGCCTCATTCTCGGCATTGTCGTCGGCATGGCGTCCGGCTACCTCGGTGGCGCGGTCGACTCTATCATCCAGCGCGGTATCGAAGTGCTGCTTTCCTTTCCGAGCCTGCCATTGTGGATGGCGCTTTCGCTCTCTTTGCCGCGGCATTGGAGTTCGATTCGCATCTTCCTGCTCATTACTATTCTGCTTTCGATCGTTGGCTGGGGCGGCTTGGCGCGCGTCGTGCGCGGCATGACGCTTGCCGTCAAATCGGAGGAGTTCGTGCTTGCATCGCGCATGGGCGGGGGCGGCACCTGGTGGATTCTGATTCGCCACATCCTGCCCACCAACCTGAGCTATGTAATCGTGGCGGCGACTCTGGCAGTGCCCGGCATTATTCTCGGTGAGACCGCGTTGAGCTTTCTGGGCCTCGGCATCCAGCCGCCGATGATCAGTTGGGGCGTGCTGCTCCAGGACGCGCAGAAAGTCTCATTTCTCTCGCAGATGCCATGGCTGATCGCGCCGGCATTCTTTATCATGGCGACCGTCCTCGCCTTTAACTTCATCGGTGACGGGCTGCGGGACGCCCTGGACCCGTACTCCAACTTCTGATTCATTGTTATTCTCGACTGCACATTCCGGCCGCCTCCAGACTGATGAACTCCCCACCAGATACCGACAAAGTTCTGGATATCCGTAATCTTCAAGTCAGTTTCAGCTCCATTGCCGGTACCACGCGGGCGGTCAACGGGGTCAGCCTTAACGTGCGCAGCGGTGAGATCGTCGGACTGGTCGGTGAAAGCGGCTGCGGCAAGAGCGTCACCATCCGCAGCATTGTCGGACTGGTTCCTTCACCGCCGGCTCTGTTCGAAGACGGCGAGATCTGGCTCCGCACGCGCCGCGGCATGACCGAGACGCTTTCCCTGTACAAGAACATGAAGGCGCTGCGTCAGATCCGCGGGCGCGATGTCTCAATGATCTTCCAGGAACCGATGCGCTCCGTTCACCCAATGATGACCATAGGACAGCAGATCACAGAGGGGATTCTCGAGCACGAGGTTGTTGACCCTGCCGAAGCCTATGACCGCACCGTCGAAATGCTAGACCTTGTCGGCCTGCCCAGTCCTCCCGCCCAGATGAATCGCTACGCCCATGAGCTTTCCGGCGGCATGCGCCAGCGCGCCTTGATCGCCCTCGCCCTGGTTTGCCACCCGCAACTCCTGCTCGCCGACGAGCCGACAACGGCGCTCGACGTAACCATTCAGGCCCAGATCCTCGAGTTGATCAGGGACCTGCGCGAGCGCATGAGTATGTCGGTCCTCCTCATCACCCACAACATGGGCGTCGTTGCCAACCTCGCCGACCGCATCTCGGTAATGTACCTCGGCCGAATCATGGAGACCGGCACAGTTGAGGAGATCTTCAAGGAGCCGGCCCACCCCTACACGCAGGGCCTTCTCGCTTCGATGCCAAGTCTTTTCAGCCAGCCCAAGACGCACTTGCAGTCCTTGCGCGGCGTCGTCCCTGAACTTGCCATGGCGCCCAAAGGCTGCGTTTTCGCCGACCGCTGCCCGCATGTCATGCCCATATGCGACGAAACGCCGCCCGTGGTCGAACTTCGCGCCGACCATAGCGCCGCCTGCTGGCTCTATGATGACGTCGAAGCGTCGCAGGGCCCCGACGCCGCGACGGCCCAGCCGTCCCATGGCGGCGACAGTACGTTAGGGGATGCATCGCAAAGGGTGGAGGTGATCCCCCTGACCAAGACTGAACCGGCGGCGGACGCTGCTCAAAAGAAACTCGCTGACAGCGACACTGACCAGTTGCAGATTGAGAACGTCGCGCTCCACTATCCAATACTCAGGGGTCTATTGCGGCGTCAGGTCGGCACGGTCCGCGCCGTAGACGGGGTCGATCTGTCGATCCGGCGGGGCGAGACGCTCGGTCTCGTTGGCGAGTCCGGCTGCGGCAAGACGTCGGTGGGCCGCCTGGTTACCCGTCTGGTGGAGCCGTCAGCCGGTCGGATCCGCTTTGGCGCGGACGGCCGCCTCGAAGAGATCACACACATCCCGCAGAAGGAGATGAAAGGCGTCCGCCGTTCGATGGGCATGGTCTTTCAAGATCCCCTATCTTCTCTGAACGCGCGCATGAATATCCGCAACATCGTCGGTGAGCCGCTCATGCTTCATGGGATGGCCAGAGGGAGTGCTGTCGATGAGCGCGTAGGGGAACTGTTGGAGATGGTCGGGCTGAGAGCTGCACACCAGAGCCGCTTCCCCCATGCTTTCAGCGGCGGGCAACGTCAGCGCATCGCCATTGCCCGCGCCCTGGCCACCGAGCCAAGCTTTCTGGTCGCGGACGAGCCTGTCTCCGCGCTCGATGTTTCCGTTCAGGCCCAAATACTCAATCTGTTGCTTACCCTCCAGCAGCAGCTCAACCTCTCGATGCTCTTCATAGCCCACGACATAGCGGTCGTCCGCCATGTTAGCGACCGCATTGCGGTGATGTACCTTGGCAAGATCGTCGAACTGGGCAACGCCCGCGAAATCTGCGTCCGGCCCGTGCACCCATACACAGAAGCGCTCCTGGCCTCGATCCCACTGCCGATGCCCGGGCTGGCAACGCTACAGGAAATGCCCAAGGGCGATCTTCCCGACCCGGCCAACCCGCCCACCGGCTGCCGCTTCCACACCCGTTGTCCCTACAGCCAGCCGATCTGCGAGCAGGAGGAACCGCGTTTGGTACCCTTTGCCGATGCAGTGGACCACTTCGGCGCCTGCCATTTCCAGGATGAACTACACCTTCAGGGCGTTGAAGAGATTGGCGAGATTCACGGATCCGCGGCGGCGGCCGGCGGGGAAGAGTGATCAACGAGGAGGCCAGTCAGGGGCGATTCCCGCTTCAAATTGATGGTACTATTCAGCATTTCGCCGTGTCCTCATCCACGCTGCCAAGGAGTTGCCAGTTGCCATGCCTGTCCAGATGGCCCAGTACGGCACAAAACACTCACACGCTGCAGGCAAAGTAATCGCCATGCAGAACAACCCTGATGTTGAACTGGTCGGTGTGTATGAACCTGATGCGGAGTTCCGCGCACAACTCGCAGATTCTGAATCCTCCTTTGCGGACGTCCGCTGGTTCGAGTCGGCGCAGGAGATGCTGGCCGACCCTGCAATCGTCGCGGTTGCGTCTGAAGGGCTGAACATCGAGAGCCTCGACCAGACCGAGGAAATCGTGGCGGCGGGCAAGCACGTTTGGCAGGACAAGGCTCCCGGAGACAACTGGGCTCAGTGGCAGCGCGTGGTTGCTGCCGCCCGCGAGCAGAAGCTGCTCATTCAGATGGGTTATATGCTGCGCTACCACGACGGTTTCCACCGGATCGCGGAATGGGCCAAGAGCGGCCTCCTCGGCCATGTCTTCGCGATTCGCGCCCACATGTCCACAAACGTTCCTGCAGACCGTCGCACGCAGATCAACGCCCATCGGGGCGGCATCTTCTTCGAGCTTGCCGGGCACATGCTCGATCAGATCATCTGGATCCTTGGCCGACCTGCCAAGTCCGCCTGTTTTCTGCGCACAGATGATTACGGTACGGGCGAGCGCGTTGAAGGATTCGCCGACAACACATTGGGGGTTTTCGAGTTTGATGGGGCCATGGCAATGGTGGACATCGCGGCGATGGAAACGCAGCCGATGGCCCGCCGGTACGAGGTATACGGCACTGCGGGCAGCGCCGTCATCGTCGAGCCTTTCGAACCAGGTTCGATGATCCGCTTCTGTCTGGATAAGGCCACCGAAGAATACACCGCCGGAGAGCAGATGATCCCGTTTGTGAGCCGCTCACGACAGGAACTCTACGACCAGGAACTTGCGGCCTTCCTCCGCACCATCGGTGGGCAGCAGGAGCCGGACCGGATGCCTGAACATGATCTTCTCGTACAGGAGACGCTTCTGCGCGCGGTTGGACACACGGTCGACTGACAGTAGATCACTGAACAGAATAGGGAGCGAACAATGAAGAGTATCGGAATTGAGTTCCCGAAACTGGGCGTAGCCAGAAAGTTCGACCTGCCCGATCCCTCTAAACCCGGCCCCACTGAGATTGTGACGCGGACCCTCTTCTCCGGCGTCACCAACGGGACCGAACGCCACTCATTGATGGCAGATTTCGGCAGCCGCTTCCCGGCCCGCGCGGGATACCAGCATGTAAGCGTTATCGAAGAAGTGGGGCGTCGCGTTGACCAATTCTCAGCGGGGGAAGTACTGTTTCTGGGAAATCATGGCGGTCACCGGGGCTGGCATCTGGTCGATCTGGCCGCCGACAACGAGCGCGAGCGGCTCTGCATTCAACTACCGCCTGGAATTGAGCACGAGTATTGCGCGCTCTTCGGCATCGCAGGCGTAGGCTTCCGGCACTCGCGGCGTATCCGCGTTGCTGCGCCGATGCGCGTGTGGGTTGCCGGCCTGGGGCTGATCGGGCAGTCGGTGGCGCAGGCTGCGCGGGCGCTCGGGGCTCACGTCACGGTCACAGACTTTGACCCGCGCCGCCTTGAAGTTGCCTCCAGACTCGGCGCCCATCGAGTCATCGACTTCAACGACGATAATGCCATCGAGTCGCTCACAGAGGGCGGGCCCTATGACCGTATCGTTGACGCCTGCGGGGCGCCGGACCTCTTCGACTTCATCTACGAGCACAAGCTGCTCGCACTTTACGGGGTGATCGGCGCGCTCGCCGGCCGCCAACCGACCGTCTTTCACCAGACGATGCTGCACGCATTGCGCGCGTCGATCGAGTCATCGTCCCACTTTACGCTGGAAGATTTGGGGATTCTGCGCCACTTCTACCAGTTGGGGACAGTACGCATCCAGCCAATGGTGACACACCGCGTTCCTGTAGACGAGGCCCCCGCCATCTACGCTACAATGCGAGACGATCCGGCTGAGCTTCTTGGGGTTATCTTCGACTGGCGAGGTTAGGGAAAGCCAGCTCCGCCGTTGCGCCCCCGTTGTTCACTGCTCGCGCTCGGGCTGCCGGCCGTTCCCCGAAATCTTACTGAAACAACAGCTTCAGTGGTATGACCTTCGACTTTGGCGATGGAAACGTCGGGGTGGCATCGCAACGCGCCTTCCAACGCAATTGGCATCCCGGTTCGGCTCAATTTTAAACCGTCGGTGGGGTTCCTGGTTGAGCCGGTGTTCTCAGCCCGGGTACTCGATCTGAATGGTATCGAACTCGACGACGCCTTCAGGCAGGTAGGTATAGTCTGGCTCGTAATCGCGATGTGTGCGGAGGCGGTCTTTCTCTTCCCGGGGGATGCCAATCGGAACGACGTTCAAAGGAAACATCACCAGAATCAGGTCGCAGTTCACGTCCTGGAGCGCATCGCGAATGTCACCGTAGCCGTAGAGTTCCTGCAGATCATGACGGCCGCCAACGCAGGTCCATTGGGCAGGATCTTCGGACAGCAAGAGAGTTTGCTCACTCCAGCCTTTGCTGACGGTGAGGGACTGGCCGGTAAGGGCGAAATTGGGGCGCGTATTGCCCACATCCGCCTGTACCCACAGAGTCAGATTCGCCCCTTTAAGGTTTACATCGCCCCGCAGACGAACGGTCATGCGCACGTTGGTCAGTTTGCGATCCTTACCCTCCGCCAGGAAACGATTGACGCCGACTTCGGCTGCGATCTCGTCGGTATAGTAGTCAGCGTGCGTGTAGAGGTAGGCAAGCAGATGCAGATAGCCGGCGCCGGGGGCGCTGTGATTGGGGTCAACGCGCCAAGGGCTGCGAGTGACAAAGGCGCCGTTTTTCAGTTCGGGCTGATGCGACCCGGTCCCCCATGCGCACCAACCGCCGGGGCCGTTGTCGAACGTTTCGATGTAGGGTGTGCGGTCCACTGGATGGCTCCTATGGGAGATTCTGTTGGGCACAGCCTTGCCGAAATTCGATCCCTCTTTCTTCTGCTTGATTTCGGAGTTCTTCGAACAATCTGTCACTGGGACGGATAGAAAGCGTCTGCGGGAGAGCCGGCGACACGCTCACTTCGTCCGCCGAAACTTTCCTGAATTCCTCAGGATAGTCCAGAAAGTCATTCTTTTCAGACCACTCCGCCATTTCCTGCCGGTTCCGGAACTCCGGAGTCCTCTGCTCTTCGATACTGTCAGTCATTGGAGTCACTTCTCCGGTTATAGCTTCTTCTCTGCTCTCGCGACGGTGGGTGAGCAGCTACCCAGAAAACTAGAAGCTCCCCGGCGGTTCCACCACATTATAGAACCCCATATAATCCTCACCCTTCACCATCAGCACATCGATCTCCTCGCGCCTGCCCACATCCACAAACGGCACCGTCAACCGCGGCGTAATCCCAAACCGCCGCGTCTCCGACCTGTTCGGCGGCGAATAGTGAAGCGTACTCTCATTGAAGAAGATGAACTCCCCTGGCTTCAGTTCCAGATCCACCGCCTCGCTCGCATCGAACGTCGTCGGGTCCACCTCTCTGCTGAACATCTCCGCATCCGGGTCTTCGACATGGGGATACAGCCGTTTATGGCTCCCAGGCAGCACCTGCATACACCCGTTCGCCTTCGTCGTTTCATCCACCGCGATCCACGCCGAAAGAATCACGTTCGGCGAAGGCTGATAATACGCGCAGTCCTGGTGCCACGGCACCTCCGTATCCCACTCCTCCTGCTCGCTCAGCGGCGCCTTGATCTGAAAATTCGTCCGCCACAGCACCAGATGCGGCCCCAGCAGGCTCGCCGCCCGCTCCACCAGATTCGGATGACTCAACAGCTCATACACGCAGCGGTTATCCAGGTGCCGGTTATGAAAATAGTCCCTCTCCGCCAGCCCCTGCGCTTTCCCCACATCCAGAATCTCCGCATCAATCCGCCCCCGCACCACCGCCATCTCCTCCTCCGACAGCAGCGTATACGGCCCCAGCCACCCCTGCTCATGGTAGAGGCGGACTTCGTCCTTCGTTAGCGCGAATTGACCTGTCGTCATGGTGTTTCGCTCCTTCACGGTTTCAAAAGAAGGAAAGGCGTCCTAATTCTTTAAGGCAGCGCGCCATACTCAAAGACCGGAGTCTGAACCGTACGAACCGGCCGGCACTCCCCCCAAACCGCCTTCTGCAAGCGCTCAACCGTCTCCGGCGCAAAGTACCGCTCACCCGTCTCGACATTTACCCTCGCCGGCACGATCTCGACAAGCGACAGTTGCCCGTCGATCTCGATATGGTAGGTCACAGTCTGCTCGACAAGTGACTCGTCGGCCGCCGTGTTACTTCGCATCATGTCCTAAGCGTGTATACTGAAACGCAATTGGCAATTGGGGGCTGTACCTTATCTCAGTTCTTTTGGTCCTCAGCGTATATCTCATCTATTCGATCAATTTACTCTTGAAGACGCTCATACGCTTCTTCTACCCATTGGTATGACGACCCGTTATAGTCCGGCAACTCTTTTTCCCTTTCAGAGAAAACGTCCATGGGCAACCACCAATGCCAAGAATTTAGTCTCATGTACTTTTGTTCGGCAAGTTCTAGTACTTTACAGGTCTGCGCTTGCTCTGCAAACTCCCAGACTGGTTTCCGTATTTCCCGCTGTCTGTCCACTCTGCTTTGCGGTTTAATTCTTCCTTTCCTGCCTTATCACTCAGTCAAATATTTCTGGAGTAGCATAAACGGCAATGTAGCTGTCGATTGTCAAGCTCACTTCATACATCTCTTTCCCAATGTTCGGGGATACGTTGGATACCGCCGCTTTCTATATTTTCCCCGAAGTAATTGCCATAGCAAGGCAAATCGTGTCGAGCCCCCTCTTCTGCGTTACGGATATAATGGCTAATAGCCCTGATCATGCCATCTATAGAGGATGAACATATGCCGTTACGTAAATCGATCGCCCTTTTTCCTTTCAACTCTGGTCTGTTACGGTTTATGCGCCGGTTAAACCTCTTAAACGGCATACAGCCCAAGTCTAACTGGCTAATAAACACATACTTACTTCCAGGGATGTCCTTGATTGCAAAGCCGCCGTACATCCCGTCGATCAGAACTTTGCGGCAAGCCAAATCATCTAGAATGAAGAAATGATTTTGCGGTACCGACACTCCCGGCCAATTGGATAGGTTGTACCGTTGAGATTTGACCTTTGCATCCAACTGAAAGGTAATGCCCATATCTGGTAATAGGATAGCGAAGTCAAGCGCGTCCGTGCTATTTGTCCTAACCACTACTTGCCCCATCCTCGACCTCCGTAGGGATTCTAAGAGATGTTGTTCAAATTCCCGAGCCGGATTCATGGTACCTCCTCTTTGCGGTCTTACTGGACGCCTTGTCAGTGTCGTAGCCTATCCCATGGCGATCTGTCTCCTTAGGGCCAACTACCGCCGTGATAACTCTAAAGAAAGGATAAATTACGACATCGCCGAAAAAACATAAGAATCGATGTAACGTCTGGACTATTATCCAGGATACAGAGAGGAGTGCCCGATTCTCTTAGCCGACTCGGACAGGAACTTCCAAAGACTGCTGGACCATTCCATGGATCCCTCCCAGTTGATCGTATCAGTTTGGCCTCTCATTCCTTAGCGTATCTGTGCTTCAAGTTGATCATGACATGCTCATACCGATACCGTAGGGCCAGACTTTCCGCCTATAACCGCGAACATCATTTTCTACATGCAGAGCGGTGTATGGATGATGCGAACCAGCCGGCACTCCCCCCAAACCGCCTTCTGCAAGCGCTCAACCGTCTCCGGCGCAAAGTAGCGCTCACCCGTCTCGACGTTGACCCTCGCCGGCACGTTTTCGACAAGCAACAGTTTCCCGTCGATCTCGAAATGGAAGGTCACAGTCTGCTCGACTAGCGGCTCGTTCTTTGAAATCTTGTTGGACAATATGAACTTTCCAATTCAGAATCGGAGTTCGGTCCAGTAATTGATATATCTAACGATCGGGGACTGTATTTCTTGTTCGCTGCGCGCCCAGAGAATAGGTACTTTGACTGTGCTCTCGTGGCCCTCGATTTGCTTCATGAAGGAGTCCAGGGCGATTGCATCTAAATTGGGTCAGAACATCGAAATGCAGCCGAATACTCTTCCAGGTCGGGGTAAGACACAGGGAAATGTACGAAAGATGGCACGTAGACGGAGAATTTAACTTATCTCGCCGACTGAGGGCCT
>JAJDZJ010000221.1 GCA_022824685.1 Caldilineaceae bacterium | reverse complement strand
AGGCCCTCAGTCGGCGAGATAAGTTAAATTCTCCGTCTACGTGCCATCTTTCGTACATTTCCCTGTGTCTTACCCCGACCTGGAAGAGTATTCGGCTGCATTTCGATGTTCTGACCCAATTTAGATGCAATCGCCCTGACGGGTGGGGCGAGGCGTATACGCAGTTGGACCGGGATCGCGTCATCAAGCGTCAGATCGATGAGCTTTCCCGATACCTGATTGGGCGATCCCCGTTCGATATCAAGCAGTTTGTCTTTTCGGCGTATTCAGATTTCGCGGGAAAGAGAGGGAGCCTGGAGCTCTTCTGCGCGATCAGCGGTTTGGAGCAGGCGCTGTGGGATATCGTGGGGAAGGCGGCGGGGCAGCCGGTTTACAATTTGTTGGGGGGCCGAACTCGGCGGCGTCTGCGGGTGTACGCCAATGGTTGGGGCGGGGCAGAGTCGGTCGACGAGCTGGCGGAAAAAGCCAAAGATGTCGTCGCGCGGGGTTTTACAGCACTGAAGTTCGATCCGTTTCCCGGTCGGTGGCGGGCGTTTATCGACCGCGGGCAGGAGGAGGAGGCGATCGAGAGGGTACGGGCCGTGCGGGAGGCGGTTGGACCGGAGGTGGAGATCCTGCTGGACATACACCGGAGGCTGGCCCCCATGCACGCTGTTCGGGTGGCGAGGGCGATTGAGCCCTACGCTCCTTTCTGGTTTGAAGAGCCGGTGTCGGCACGTGACCTGGATGCGCTGTCTGAGGTGCGTCATTCTGTGGCGCTGCCGGTTGTAACGGGGGAAGAACTCTATACCAAGAACGAATTCCGAGAGGTGTTCGAGAGGCGAGCCGCGGACATTCTCAACCCGGACGTTTGCAATTGCGGAGGGATTCTGGAACTTCGAGAGATCGGCGCGATGGCGGAGGCCTATCATGTTGCGGTGGCGCCGCACAACTATAACAGCACGACGGTCGGCCTGGCTGCCACGCTGCACGCGTCAGTGGGGATGCCGAACTTCCTGATCACCGAGTATTTCGTCAACTTTGAAGAGGTAGGGAGAGAGATTTCGAGGCAGACTTTCGAAGTGGAGGACAGTTACATAACGCTACCGGAGACGCCGGGACTTGGAATCGACCTGGACGAGGCGGCTTTGAAGGCACGACCCTTCCGGGAGCGGCCTATGCGCGATCTGCCACTGGACTCTGGCAGCGCTGGCCCCTTGGGTTGAGATAAGGTCTTCTTACCGGTTAACAGTTCATCCACATCTCTCTCAGAATTTCGAATTTGCTTCTGTACTCGACCGGATCCTGCTTGATGCTTTCGGGGCCGTAGCGCTTCATGATTTCCTCAAAGAATTGGCATAAGTCGGGCATGTCGATGCGCCCGCTGCGGAGCAGGATCAGCGCATCCTCGAAGTCGCTTTCGGTTCCCCGTTCAATTTTGCTAAGAGCCAAACTGTAGAGATCGAAGTGGAAGACCTCAAGCCGCCCGTAATGACCAATGTACGGGCTGCGTTCACGGTGGCCCGCAGGCAGCGGAATGAAATCGGAGGGTGAAGCCTCTGCGATGTTCAGCGATAGTTGCTCCTTCAGGTCGCGCACCGCTGCCACAAAGTCTCTATGATCCTTGTCGTCTACTTCGAAAGAGATGTTGATATCGAGAGTTTGATCTCGGAACCCTTCAAAGACCATAGTCGCGCCCCCAACCAGGTAGAGCCGCCCCGGCCTGGTAAAGCGCCGCCCTAGTCGTTGCAGAAACAGTTCGATGCTATCGCGGTCAGTTTGTGTACGCATCGGCCTGGTCTCTGGCCTCGATCTTCAACTGCTCAAAGAACAGGTCGATGGTATTGTTCAGGGCTTCAAGGCGGGCGAATGGGTAGGCTGACCTGGCTTTCCAAGCTTCTGCCAGCGCATAGAGCCCGGTTCTGCCGAATCGTTCATCCGGCGGCGGCAGTCCCAACTGGCGCGAAAACAGGTCGGGCAGAAGCTCCATACTGTTGAGGTATAGCCTCAGGCGCGATAACCAGTTTCTTTGCAGGTAGACCGCGGCCATGTAAAGGGTCTGCAACTCGAGGGCCAGATCGGGGTGCAAACGAACTGTCAAGGCTGGCAAACAGTCTGCCAATTCAGGCTGGCGCAGGAGGAGGGGGATCATTGCCAGGCGCAGCCTGGAATCGTTTTGACATAGCAGCGCCGTCAACAACTGTTCACTGGATTCCAAGGCCTCGTTGGCGACAGCGTCGCTGGGCGCCAGATAGCTGACGCCCAGCTGGCGCAAGGCGGCGACCAAGGATTCTCTTGAGTAGCTCGCTTCAAACTCTTGCTTTTCGTCCAAGACCAGTCTACTTTGTCAATCAGTGCAGATGGCCACTCAGGCGAATGGGTCGTCTACCCATGGATACTTGTTCAGGTCGACGCGTTTGAATGGTATCTCGGTGTAGCGGGGCGCGACTGCGCCGGGGGCGGCCATGTAGATTATCTGGGAAGCGATCGGCGCGAAACCGGCATAGAAGTGCTGGGAAGACTTCACCACCAGTATATGTTTACTCTGCGCGTCGACACCGAGATTTGTGAAGACATCGGGGCTGAACGGCTGGCCCCGCTTGCTGCTCACGATGATATCGATGCCGTTGCAGTGCAAGCAGACGGAGTCTCCGCAAGGGATGCGCATGGGGTCGCCCTGTTGCGGCCATTCCTGGACCATGTTTTCGACAACACCGGTCACTTTCACGGTCAGGTCCAGGGGGTCACCGGACATGGGGCCCATTTTGCCTCCCAGTCTCAGGTCCAAGGTTGAACCGACGCCGCCGGACATGGCTACCTGGACGGCGATAGGATCCCACATGGTCGCGATCCCGGCGTTATCGATTCCTCTGTCCAGCATTGCTTTGAGCATGAACGTGGAGTCGCTGGGGGCGCCGCCGCCTGCGTTGTCGGCGCGATCGGCAATCACTACCGGGCCGGTTGGATCTGCCAGGGCCTGCTCTAATGCTTCGTCAATTGAGTAAGGTGTTTGGTCGAGTTCGCGTCGCATGCCGTAGAATCTTCGGCCGATCTCTTCGGCCAGACGTGCGGCCTGTTCGGGGTCGCCGTCTGTGATAGCGAGGGCTTGCGCGCCGCATGTGGGCACGTCTCCCCAGGGAAAACAGTGGACGAGCGAGATAGAGAGGATGCCGTCTTTGCCTTCCATCGCAAGTAGCTCATCAACGAAGCCGCGCAGTGGTTCGTATGGCGTAAGATAGAGACCGATCATGCGGCAGTCAAAGAGGGCCATTGTGGGTTTGGTCTTGCCTTCGGCGGCGTCGGCGACGATATTGAAGAGGTCGGATGCCCGGGCGGCGACGTCAGTATGTGGATACTCCTTGTAGAGTACGATGGCGTCGGCGGTATCGATCATGGCCTGTGTGACATCGCAGTGGAGATCCAGTTCGACGCCGATCTTCACGTCGGGCCCAACGATTTGCCTGACGCGATCGATGATGTCGGTTTCGCAGTCGTCATATCCCTCTGCGACCATTGCGCCATGCAGGCCCAGCAGCACGATATCGACGGGCATTGCGGCTTGCAGTCTTTCGAGCAACTCATCGCGCAGGGTTTCGTAGGTGGCGCGTGTGGTGAGGCCGGCGGGCTGCGCGTTGGCGGACATACCGAAGACGTAATCCCAGCCGCGGGCCTCGGTTTCGGCTTGGAACCGGTCGAAAGCGGGCTTGGCGCCTTTCTCGACGTCGTCCTCGGGTCGGATAATGGTGTAGTCGCGCATCCCAGTCGGCATCGGTGAGAAGGTGTTGGTTTCGGTTGAGACTCCACCTGCGAAAACTTTCATTGCGATAACCTTTCTTTGGGGCGATAATACGGACGGAATTGCTGGCAGAACTGAGTGCAAGACATAGGGCATTTCAGAGTTGCCATTTGCATGGAATAATAGCACATGAGGCCTTTGGAGCGTACTATTTTTGGTCATGTGGAAGCGACCGTTGATTGGCTCCCGAACTTTCTTCATGTCCAGACTTGATGCCACTTGAAAGGGACAGAACAGGATGAGTAACGGATCGCAGAAGAAATCTCGTGTCGCCCTGGTCGGGACGGGGGGGATTTCACGGGGACATGCAACTGCCTGTGTAAACCTGGAGAGGGCCGAACTCACGGCGGTCTGCGACGTCTCGTCGCAGGCGATCGAGCGGTTTACACAGCAGTTCGATGTGCCGTACGTCTACTCTACGCTTGACGAATTGCTGGAAGCGGGGACCTACGACATTGCGGTAATTTGCGTTTGGGGCGCTCTGCATGCCGAGGTTGGGATCCGGTTGGCGGAGTCGGGTCGTGTGCGGGCGATTCTCTGCGAGAAGCCTTTCACGCAGAATGCAGCCGAGGCAGAGGCCATGGTTGCTGCCTGCCGCGAACGCGGCGTGCTGGTCGCGGAGGCATTCAAATTCAGGCACCATCCGATGCATTTGAAGGCGGAGGAGATCATCAGGCATGGAGGAATCGGACATCTGATGAATATACGGAGCACATTCTGTACGAACGTTCCGTTCGAGAGGCGCCGCCCTGAAGACAACTGGCGCTGGAATCGAAGCAAAGGCGGCGGCGCGATTTATGACCTGGCGTGCTACAACGTTCATCAGGCACGCCATACCTTCGGTGAGGAGCCTGAATCGGTCTTTGCAGTGCAGACTGAAGGCGTCGAGGTCGACGATGCCCTCTATATTACTCTTACCTTTTCAGGCGGGCGGGCTGCGCAGCTGACAGTAGGATTCGACAGTTGGGCTTCGCAGTATGTGGAGATAAGCGGAGACGCCGGATTCGTGAGAATAGACAAAGCCTGGAATAACGAAAACCAGGACGTAGCGCTGGAGTACCATTCGGCGAACGGGGTGGAGACGATCCCTTTTCCACCGACGCATCAGTTCACACACCAGCTGGCGCATCTTTGCGATTGTCTCGAAAGCGGACAGCCGCATCGGATTTCACCTGAGAGCAGTATAGGGCAGATGCGCGTTCTGGATGCGATTGCCGAGTCGATGCGGACGGGAGCAGTCGTGCGTCCGTGAACTGGCAGGAAGGTTGACAGAGCAAGGGCGGGTGGATAGGATCCAGACTGATCACAGATAGAAATCCCTTTTCTTTTGCAGAATCGATGCGGCGGTACGCCAGGACGTCGTAACAATGCCACAGGAGAAATCAGCAATGGCGGTCATTGACGCAATTCCGACGATGGAGCGGGACCTGAGGTATTTCCCCGCGACGACGAAAGAACCGAAGAAGCTGACGCATAAGCAGATCGACTATTTCAATGAGCATGGGTACGTGTTTCCCATTGATCTCTTTTCGGAGGAAGAGGCGGATGCGAACCGCCGCTACTTTGATAAGCTGTTGAAGATGGCGTCGGACGCCGGACTTGACAGTTATTCGGTCAATAGCTGGCACACGAGCTGCGCGGGCCTTTTTGACCTGGTCACGAACGATCGAATTCTCGATTATGTTGAGGATATTCTGGGGCCGAACATTGTTTGTACGATGACGCACTATTTTTCCAAGATGCCCAGTGACGTAAAGTCGGTTTACTGGCATCAGGACGCTTCGTTCTGGGCACTTACGCCGAGCAAGGTGGTCACGGCCTGGCTGGCTATTGATGACGTGGACGAGGAGAACGGGGCGATGAAGTTGTTCCCGGGGACGCACTGGCTGGGGCGCATTCCGTTCGAGTGGGTGACGGACGAGGAAGAGGGCGTCCTTAATCAGCATGTCCACAACCCGTGGCGCTACGGGCAGCCGGTATCGGTCGAGTTGAAGGCGGGGTATCTTTCGCTGCACACTGACATGCTGTTACACGGTTCGCAGCCGAATCCTTCCAACCGGCGCCGCTGCGGCCTGACCATCCGCTATTTTCCGCCTGATGTGCGGGGAACCGAGCCGGAGAGGGCAACGGGAATTATCGCCCGCGGGGATGACCCGAGCGGCTACTGGCAGCCGCAGCCGCGGCCGGAGGGGGAGGCGATTCCACCCCATTTGCTTGAGGCAGAGAATTCGTAGAATCGGGGATGCAGGGGGCGACGCCGACCGGTCACGTGATTGGAACATTGGCCGGGATCTGCCCTCAGGGTCGTCGCGAACAGTTCAGGTTCGGTGCAGCAACCAAGTTGTGGAGGTTGCTGCACCGTTTTCTATTGGCTGAGGTCAGATGAGCAGGTATTTCTGACCCGAATCAGACCGCGCCGGCCTCTTCGAAGAGGGAAGGAAAGTGTCTGTAAGGGTCACCTGGATCGCGGAAAAGGATTTGCTGGCGGGGCGTTAGCTCGGCGTTGGGCGGAGGCTGTACGCGCCTTGCGGTCCAGGCTACGTGTGAAATGCAGTATTTGTACAGGAGTGCTTTTCGTTCGTGTTGTGCTTGCCAGGCGGCGGTGCCGTGTGTCAGGGCCTCGGTGAACAGGATTGCCGACCCGGCTGGGGCTTCGGGGATGATGACGCTGGGAGCGTCTTCGGGGGCTTCGTCGATTTGGCGCGGCAGTTTGTAGTTACTTTTGTGGCTGCCGGGGATGCAGCAGAAGCCGCCTTTTCCGGGGCCGGTGTCGGTGAGGCACCAGGTCACGACGACGAAGCCGTTGTAGATCTGGTCGTCGCGGAACGGGACGTAGTCGCCGGGGCTGGCGCCTGTGGTGGGGGAAGTGGCGCCGTAGTCGGCGTGGAGGCGCCCGCGCGGCATTCCCTGCTTCATGTACATGCCGTAGATCCTGTCGAGGCGGAAGCAGTCGCCCAGGCGAAAGCGCAGGATGGGCATGATCCTGTCGTGGTCGAGGAGATCGACGAAGGGCTGGCCCCATTCGAGGAAGCCGGAGCCGTCGGGCGCGCTGCCGAAGCGTTGCGTTTGGCCTGGCGCGGGCAGATGTTGTCGATCGAGGAGACTGTTCAGCGTCCCAACTTCATTCGTGGTCAACGCGTCCTCGATGACGAGATAGCCTTGCACATCGAACAGATATTGCAGCAAATTGAGATTGTTCATTTCCTGGCCTCTCGATTCGGCTCGGCTTATTGGGGGGCGCTATTCTACAGGCCGCCCTTGCGCTACATATCCTAAGCGAAACTGCGGACAATCGCAACGCTTTTGAAAAGCAAAGGGACGGCGCAGCGACTCCCGTCTAGCCGGGGGGCTGCGCCGTCCGGATTCCAATCGGTCAAGCAGTGTCGGGCGAGGCTTCGTTCAGCAACTTATGGGTGTCAGTCGAGGGCATCCTGGACTGGACCAATTGTGGGGCTCAGGCCTCGCTTCAGTATTCCGTTGCTGTCCGTGTAGGTCACATAGACTCTCAGAAACTTGCCTACGTCGGTGTCAGCGGGCGTGTAGACGGCGGTGTCTTCGGCCGAAATCTGGTTGATGTCCTGCCAGGCGCTGAGCGCGGTTTCGGAGCTCTGCCACTGCCAGTCGCTCAGATTGGAGTAGGCGTCCTCTGAGAGCGACAACTGGGCCGTGATTTCCTGCCCGACCGTAGGGCGCTGGTCGGTGTTGAAGTAGACCGTGTTGGTCTCGGTCTGGGGCGTTGGCGCCGGCGTGGGCGTGGCGGTCGGCGCAGGCGTGGGCGTTGGGCCGGGACCAGGGACCAGTCCGTTGGAGGGGAACCAATCCGACCATGGGCCGGCGCCGAGAAGATTCCTGCCTCTGGTTCGGAAGCGGTAAACCCTGTCCGGGTCCAGGCCCTTAACCGTATAGGAGACGGCTTCGGTGCCTTCGGTGACGCCAGAGATGGTGATCTCCCCTTGGGTGGTCCAGGATTCTCCGGTTCCGACTGAGGTCCACTGAATGTCGTAAGAGGAGACGTGGAGCAGAGGCATCGAGAGCGGCACAGGCGCGGTTGCGAATTGGACCGTCAACTCCTCCATCGAGTATTGCGCCACTTCTCCTGGGATGGACTTGGGAGGCGGCGCCATGCTCATCGCCGCGACGATGGCGCCAACAACGATGAGCGCTCCCACGATAGCGAGGGAGACCTTGTTGATCAGGAGACGCAACATGGCGACGCTCATTCGCAAAATCACGTGCAAAAACACGCGAAAGACCATTTGAACTCTGTGAGTTTCCCTCATTGGCAGATTCGCCATTATAAGTCCTCCTGACTCTGATGATGCAAGACTACGGAATGAGATGCTATACGATAGAACTTCGACCCCACCAGACCATTTAAAAATTCGATCCAAGTCGTCTGCTACAGACTCTCAGTATAGGCCGCGAAAAATGGATTGTAAATCCATGCCCTGTGTTTTTTGCGACCGTGAAAACTGGATGGATCCCGCCACATTTTCCCCAAATTACTCTGGTAGAGAGCGTTCATCAGGAGCAGATGAGCGCCCATTTCCGCCAAGCTGCCGTCTTCAACATGTTGGCTACGATTCTTTTACGTCATTAAGGAATTGAGGGATCGTACGGAATGCGTGCAGTTGCGCGAGGTCGTGTTCGGGGCAGAGAGTTGATGAGGAAAGGAATGCAATCTTGGGGATGTCGGTGGAGCGCGTCCGGGTCAGTGTGCCTAGGGCGCACAAGCTGAGGAAGAGAAGGTTAGCAGAGGTAGTCCAAGGAGGGGGCGTTTTGCGCGGAGACCAGGCTGCCTATCGGGCCCTGGAAGCCAATAGTCGTAGAGGCAGGAAGCGCGACTGGCGCGCGGAAAGATGGACACGGGCGTACAGTCTCAATTTGCGGGGACAGGGATTCCGGCAGGCATATGCCTGGTCGAGAAGGGTTCGAACCGGAAGGCCGTTGTGAGCCGGAAGGCGCGACTTGCAGGGAAGGCGGTCGAGCCTCTGAGGCGCGGAGGGAGATGCAGGCGGACTCTGAAGGGGACCAGGGACGCGACTAATCTACCACAGGTCCGATCGTCTGGCTCAGGGCTCGCTTTCGTTCGCCCTCGCTATCCAGGTAGAGGGCCGAGGCGCGCAGATATTTGCCTTCATCAGCGCTGGTGGGCGTGTAGCTGGCAGAGTTTGCGGCGCCATAGTCAGTGATGTCTTCCCATTTGCCGAGACCATCGTTGGAACGTTCCCACTTCCATGAGCCGAGATCGCTATACTGGTCGGCGGCAAGGGTGAGCGCAACGGTGATCGGCGAGCCCACGTCCGGCGGGTCGCCGCCTGATGGGAAAGTTACTACGTCGGCAACGGTTTCCACGGTGATGACGGGGCCGATGGTTTGGCTGAGTCCTCTCCGGTAGTCGCCATCTCTTTCGAGGTATACGGCGGAAACGCGCAGGTACTTGCCGTTCTCCAGGGAGGATGGGGTGAAGATGGAGGCGTCTTCAGCATCGTAATCGGTGACATCAACCCAATCGCGGAGGGCGTTGTCGGAGCGGTCCCATCGCCAGCGGCCGAGCTGGCTGAAGTCGGAATTGGGTAGATCGACGAAGGCGCGCACGGCGCGGCCGACGACTACGGGATCATCGCCGAATTCGAAATCAACGGAGGTTGTATCGATGTCGGCGGCATCAACAGGGCCGACGGTAGGACTGAGGGCGACTTTGCCAACGTCATCACTGTCGACATAGCTGACTGAGGCGCGAAGGTATTTGCCTTCGTCTGCAACGACCGGGGCATAGAGGGACGAGTCGGTCAACCGGGATGCGGGTACATTGCGCCAGCTGGTCAGGCCGTCATCGGACCGCTCCCACTGCCAACGGGAGCGGTCAGTGTAACTGTCTTCCTCGAGGGTGAGGGCGACACGAACCGTCTGACCGATCACTGCCGGATCCCCGCCCTCGACGATGCGGACTACATCGACGATGGTTTGTCGTGTTGGCGTAGGGGTGGGCATGGGCGTGGGCGTGGGGGCCGGAGGGGGATTGACGATAACGCAAGCGGTCAAGACCACTGCGGCGAACAGCGCAGCCATCCAAGTGAACATGGTTCCGCGTTGCCTGTGACCGGCGCCGGGTGGAGGCGAGTTGCGGAATCGGCTGCAGTCTTTGGCTGGCATGCGTTCGTTCTCCCTGGAGCGATGTTGGCCTATGCGAGAGCCCTAGTTTTTCGCTTTGCGCCGGAGGTGAGCCCAACGTCGGAAACGCCGATGCGGTGAAAGCGGTGGTCAAATGAGTATACCGACTGGAAAATTGAAAGTCAAACAGATTGGGATCGACGGGCAGGGCGATTGCATCTAAATTGGGTCAGAACATCGAAATGCAGCCGAATACTCTTCCAGGTCGGGGTAAGACACAGGGAAATGTACGAAAGATGGCACGTAGACGGAGAATTTAACTTATCTCGCCGACTGAGGG
>JAJDZJ010000225.1 GCA_022824685.1 Caldilineaceae bacterium | reverse complement strand
TCTCGCCGACTGAGGGCCTGATCCGCGGCGTCTTCCCGTCGATATTCAGTAAGCGCAGGGTGATTTCCACTTATTCTCGCTTTCTTCTGGCCACAATTTCAACTGAATCGGCCTACAGATTTAGATGCGATTGCCCTGCACTATGGGTTGATATCCTAGCACAGTCGGACGGGGTTGCCAATGCGTCCATAAAGGAATCAGGATTTTTTGGATAGGGGAGGATTGTCAGGATGGCAGGCGGTGGGGCGCGGGGGGACGGGAGGAGCGTGGGGGCGCGGCGATGGTGGCAAGGCTTTCTGGTGCACGCACTGCCCCGCCCCGTGGAACACGCGAGGGGGCGGCTGGCGGCGATTGGCGGGATGGGCGCGGAGGGGCCGCCGACACATGGCAAGGCTTCAAGGCGGCAGGGTGGGGGTTGGGGGAGGCCCAGAACTGCAGTGGTCAGTGGTCAGTGGTCAGTGGTCAGTGGTCAGTGGGTGGCGGGACGGGGATTTGGGGGGATTTCAAGGATTTGGGGGATTTGGGAGAGGGATGGACGAGTGATTACGTGTGTTTGCGAGTGTTTGCGAGTGATCAGAGGGCGAAAAAAAAAATCGGGGGCTGATGGATAAATGATATTTAATTTGAATGTGGCTGGTCGGGGCATGGGCGCGTGCTTTCGTTGGGTCGGGGCACGGCGCGGGGTTGTCTTTGGGGGGAGGAGCGGGCGGGGATGGGATTGGTGGTGGTGTCAGTAGGCTCCGATTTCGGTCAGGCGGTCGTCGTCGATGCCGAAGTGGTGGGCGATTTCGTGGCGGACGACTCTTTGGACGAGTTCGCGGATTTCCTGGTCGGTGCGGCAGCGCATGAGGATGGGGCGGCGGTAGATGCTGATTTTGTCGGGCATGACGAGGTTGTAGCCCTGCGTGCGCTCGGTTTGAGGGATGCCATGGTACAGGCCGAGGAGGTGACTGCGGTGGCTCAAGCCTACGGATTGGAGGGCTGCGCGGTCGGGCCATTCCTCGACGACGATGGCAACGTTTTCCAGGCAGTCCAGGAAGAGTTCGGGCAGATCTTCGATTGCGTTGAGGACGAGTTCATCGAACTGGTCCGGATTCCGGTTGAGATTCATTTGGCTGGGCGGACGGGTTATCCGTCGCTCTCTTCTTCAGGGTTGCATTGGACGAGCGGCCCTTCGGGGTCGGCTGCGGCGTGGTAGTGATAGGAATTGCCGCCGGCTTCAAGGACGATCTGGTAGCCGGGCGTGATTACCTGGGCGTACATTCCGCCGGGCTCCGGGCAGCCGAGGCTGGTGTCGCTCCATTCCATCTCTTCGGCGCTGATAACGGTGATGCCATCGGAGGCGACGTTGGCGGTCTGCGCAAGGTCCTCTACGGCACGCTGTATCAGGCGGGACAGGGGATTTTCAACGACCATTTGGGGGCCGACTTCGACTTGCGACGGAGCGGCGGGCGTCCCGTCATCTCCGCACTGCACCAATGGTCCTTCGGGGTCGATGCCGGCGTGAAAGTTTACTGTGCCGCCGTCGGATTCCAGGACGATGAGGTAGCCGGGCGTGATCACCTGGGCGTACATTCCGTCGGGGTCCGGGCAGCCGAGGCTGGAGTCGCTCCACTCCATCTCTTGGGCGCTGACAACGGTGATGGCGTCGGAATCGGCTCCGGATGCGTGCGCCAGGTCTTCTTTGGCCCGTTCGATCAGGCGGGTCAGCGCGGCGTCGTCCATGATCATTTCTCCTACCGGTTCGGTTGGGAGGGCGAGAGCCGTGCTTGCAGGCGTCCCGTCTTCGGCGCAGCGCACGAGCGGCCCTTCGGGGTCGGCGCCGGTGTGGTAGTTATAGGTGTTGCCGTCGGATTCGAGAACGATCAGGTAGCCGGGCGTTATCATCTGCGCGTAGATCTTGTTCGGCTCCGGGCAGCCGAGGCTGGAGTCGCTCCACTCCTCTTTTTCGGCGCTGACAACGGTGATGGCGTCGGAGTCGGCGCCGGCGGCGTGGATGAGGTCCTCCGAGGCGCGTTCGATCAGGCGGGGCAAGGCGTCACCGGCGCCCATTTGGGTTTCCTCTTGCGGCTCCTGTGTGGGAGAGGGCGCAGCAGCCGAACCTGCGGGCGTTCCGTCTTCGGCACACTGGACGAGCGGCCCTTCGGGGTCGGCGCCGGCGTGATAGTCGTAGGTGTTGCCGCCGGATTCGAGGACGATCAGGTAGCCGGGCGTGATCATCTGCGCGTACATTTCATCCGGATGGGGGCAGCCGAGGCCGGTGTCGCCCCATTCCACTTCTTCGGCGCTGACGAGGGTGACGCCGTCGGAAGCGACGTTGGCGGTCCGGACCAGGTCCTCTTTGGCGCGCTCGACCAGGCGGGACAGCGTTTCATCGGTGAGTGGCGCCGGGGCCGGCTCCGCTCCTGGCCCGAATGGCCAGGGCATGTTGCAGGCGCTCAGCGACAGGGCGGCGAGGAGGAGGGCAACGGCAACCCTGATTGCGGCCAGGGCAAGCGGCTGTGGACGACCTGCTACCATTTCTTTTGTACGCTCAAACACAGTTTTGTCCCGTGGGTTGGCTATTCGTAGGCGATGAGGAGCTCGCGTTCAAAGCTTCGCCGCGTTATACGGAGACAAGCGGACTCTCAGATGCCGTTAGTAGGCGAGCTGCACCAGCAGATCCTGCAGGATACCCAGGATGATGAAGACGACAATCGGGGAGATATCGATCATACCGATTGGCGGGATGATTTTTCGGGCGGGTTCCAGCACGGGTTCCGTTACCTGGAAGAGAAGCTGCACGATGGGATGGTGGGGGTCCAGGTTTGGGATCCAGGTGATCAGAATCCGGATCAAGAGAATGAAGGTGTAGATTTGGAGGACACGGGCCAAAAGCAGGAAGATCACGACAACTCCTTACTGAATTAGGACGATACGCGGGTATCATCTGCGTTGTCAGGCGGGGCCTGAGCTGGCGATCAGGTGTTGCGCTCGCCGCCGCCCAGCTCCATGCTGCGGCGGTAGGCGGTATCGACTGCGTCGATGAGGGCCGAACGCACGCCGGCTCGCTCCAGGACAAGGGTACCGGCGGCGGTCGTGCCCGCGGGGCTGGTGACGCGATTGCGCAGGTCGGCCGGATGGAGGCCGCTGTGGCGCATCAACTCCACGCTGCCCTCTACGGTTTGTAACACCATCTGCTGGGCCTGGTCGCGGCTGAAACCGATATGCACACCCGCATCGATGAGCGCCTCCAGCAGGAGGTAGACGAAACCGGGGCCGGAGCCGCTCAGGCCGGTGGCCATATCAAGGTAGTGTTCCTCGGCCACGTAGATGGCTTCGCCCATGGCTTCAAGGATGGCCTGGGCCGCGGCGCGGTCGAACTCGGTTACGGCGGCGGTATCGGTCCAGACGGTCATGCCTTTGCCTACCTGCGCGGGCGTGTTGGGCATGGACCGGACGATTTTGTCGTGGCCGAGACCGGATTGGAGCGTGTCGAGCCGCACACCGGCCATGATACTGACTACGAGGGCATCCGGGGAGAGGTTTCCAGCCAGGTCTGCCATCACCAGGCCGAGGACCTGGGGTTTGACGGCCAGGACGACGACTGAGGCTCCGTCCACGGCCCGGGCGTTGTCGGTTTCCGCGGTTACGCCGTATGCGCTGGTCAGGAATTCGCGGCGGGGGGCGACGGGCTCGGAAACGCAGAGTTGGGCTGGGTCAAGGAGATGATTGCCGATCAGTGAGCTGATAATGGCTTCGCCCATTGCGCCGCCGCCGATAAAGGTCGTTTTGCCGTGTAGTTGGGTCATTCGTACTCCCTGTGGCCGAAGATCGCAGTTCCGACGCGCACGATTGTGGCGCCCTCTTCGATGGCGACTTCGAAATCGTTGGTCATGCCCATGGACAGGTGCTGCCAGGTGGCCTGAGGATGCTTGTCGGACGGGAAATTGTGGCGCAGATCGTCGAGAAGGCGCCGCAGCTGGCGGAAACAGGGCCGCACCTGCTCGGCGTCCGGCACGAAGGGGGCCATGGTCATGAGCCCGCAGTAGCGCAGGGCCGGCAGGTCCAGCAGGTGAGGCAGGGCGTTGGGGAGGCTGGCGGGGGAGAAGCCGTGTTTGGACAGTTCGCCGCTGACGTTGACTTCAAGGAGGACATCCAGGGAAAGGTTGTTTTGGGCGGCCAGCCGGCTCAGGCGCTGGGCGATTTTCGGCCTGTCGACGGCATGGATGAGGCAGAGTTGGCCGCTGGCGGGCTGTGCGGCGGCGGCGCGGAGCGCCAGTTTGGCTTTGCGACTCTGGATTGTGCCGATGGCGTGCCAGCGGATGCCGTTCAAGCCGGATTGGACGGCGGCATCGGCTTTTTGGCACAGTTCTTCCAGGCGATTTTCGCCGAAGTCGACCTGGCCGGCTGCGGCGGTCTCCGCGATGAGCGAAAGCGGTTTCGTCTTGCTCACGGCCACCAGGGTGATTTCATCGGGGGTGCGTCGGGCGCGCTGGGCAGCCTGCGCCATGCGCGTTTTTACCTGGCGCAGGTTTTGCGCGATCGTCATGTCTGATCCCCGCACGCGGCGGACCGGCTGATGCGCTGCGTGCCTCAAATCCCTTCAGGATGCCAAAACCGGCGCCTCCCCGCGGGGAGGGCGCTGACAGATCCCTATTTTCGCCAATAGTTCAGATTTCGTCCAATCCGAATTACCGGCGGCGGTTGAATTACTCTGGGCGCGGCTCGCGGGGCGGCGGGGCGCGGGGCCCTACTTGATGATTGCAGGCAGGAGCGCGTAGAACTCGGTGGATTTGACGACATCGGCCAGGGGGACGCTGTCGAGGACGGTGTGCGCGGTCACTTCGTCTCCAGGGGCGAAACCGATACTGGGGATGCCGGCCTTGCCGCGCCAGTAGATGCCGTTGGTGCTGAAATCCCATTTGCCGGTGGGCGCGTCGGGGAGGCCGATGCGTTTGCGGGTCTCCTGGCCTGCCTGGACGAGCGGTTCATCCTCTTCGAGCGCCCATGCGGGAAAGTATTTTTCGACGGGGAAGACGAAGCCGGTATAGCTCGGTTCGTCGTAGTAGAGCATTTCGAGGGTGACGTCGCCGGCCTGCCGGTTGGCCTGGGGGATGAGGGCGCGCACCTGTTCGATAACGGCTTCGAGGTCTTCGCCGAAGGTGACGCGGCGGTCGATATAGAGGGTACACTGGTTGGGGACGGCATTGATGCTGGGCGTTTCGACCTCGATGTCGGTGGCGGTAATTTTGCCATGGCCGAGAAAGGGGTGGTCGCCCAGCTGGGGTTCTAGGCGGCTGATGCCTTCGAGCAGGGGGAGGGCTTTGTAGATGGCGTTGTCGCCGAGGTGATTGCTGGCGGCGTGGGCGCTTTTGCCTTTGGCGACCGCTTTGAGTTCGACGCGTCCTTTGTGGCCGCGGTAGATCTGCATTTTGGTTGGTTCGCCGATGACGACAAAGTCCGGGCGGATGCCTTCGTGCTCGACGAAGGCGTGGGGCGCGATGCCGTCGCACCATTCTTCCATATTGCCGAAGTAGTAGGCGGTCCACCCATCGAGGAGGCCGAGGCTGCGGGCGATGGCGAGGCCGTAGATCATGGGGGGCGTGCTGCCCTTTTCGTCACATGCGCCGCGGGCGTAGAAGATGCCGTCTTCGACTTTGCCTTCGAACGGGTCCCAGTCCCATTCGTCTTCAGCGCCGATGCCAACGGTATCGATGTGGCTGTCGTAGACGAGTATGCGCTCGCCGTTGCCGATTTTGCCGACGGTGTTGCCCATTGAATCGAACCAGACTTCGTCGAAGCCGAGTTTGCGCAGTTCGGCCTGGACGCGTTCGCCCACGGGGCCGATCTGGGAGTCCATCGAGGGGATGGCGCAGATTTGGCGGAGGAAGGCGATGATGTCGTCGCTATGTTTTTGGACAGCGGACTGGATCGCGGGGATGTCGATTTTGTGCATGGACAGGCTCCCGTGCCGGAGAGAGATGGTTGGGATCAGCCTTTGAGCGCGCCGGCCATAATGCCTTCGATGAAGTAGCGCTGCATGGCGAAGAAGATGATTATAATGGGAATGACGGCTATCACAGCGCCGCCAAGGACGAGGCCGTACTGGTCGTTGTAGGGGCCGCGCAGTGTGGGCAGGGCGAGGTTGATGACGTACATTGCCGAATCGTTGAGGACGATGAGGGGCCAGAGGAAGTCGTTCCAGGAGGCCTGGAAGAAGATGATGCCCATCACGGCGAGGGCGGGGCGCAGGTTGGGCAGAGCGATACGGAAGAAGATGCCGAGTTCGCTGGAGCCGTCGATGCGGGCGGCTTCCATCAGCTCTGTTGGCAGGGCCAGCGCGTACTGCCGGGCCAGGAAGATGCCGAAGGCGCTGGCTGCGAAGGGAACGATGAGAACCCAGTAGGTGTTGAGCCAGCCCAGCCGCACCATCATTGTATAGAGAGGGATTAGCACCACTTCAAAGGGAAGGGTAAAGCTGGCGAGCACCATGACAAAAAGGACGCGCCTGAAGGGAAACTCATATTTGGCGAAGGCAAAGCCGGCCAACATGCAGAGGAACAGGGAAAGCGCAGTGCGGCCAACGGCGACAATGGCGGTATTCAGGAACCAGCGCAGGTAGAGCGTTTCCCCGATGAGTGTTGTGTAGTTGTCCAGGTAGGGGTTTTTGGGAATGATCTGGACAGGGAAGGTAAAGATTTCGTTCTGCGGTTTGAAAGAGGCGGAGATCATGTAGATAAAAGGAACGGCGGCGAGCAGGACGCCGATCAGGAGAATGAAATTGGCAATGCTGACAAGGGCTCCGTTGCGAATGCGTATTGCGGAGAATCTGGGTGCGGATGCAGTCGTGGCTTGTACGCTCGTTGTCATGGGAGACCTCGGTTCCGTTCCGTCGTAACGTGTTCAGAGAGGCGCGGCGCCCGGTGTAAGGATGCTCTGGAGGCGAAGCCGGCTCGAAAGCAGACCTACTGATCCTCGCGGAAAGCGCCGAAGAAGCGCAGGTTGAGTATGGCCAGAATCACGATGATTGTAACCAGCGTATATCCAATTGCGGATGCGTAACCGAGATTGAAGTAGGAGAAGCCGGTATTGTAGAGATATTGGACGATGCTGAGAGACTGGTCGCGCGGGCCGCCGCCGGTAAGGAGATAGGGTTCGGCGAAAATCTGGTAGGAGCCGTTGATGGCGGTTACGGTTACGAACAGGATCACCGGCCGCATCAGAGGGATGGTGATGCCAAACAGGACCTGCCACCAGTTTGCGCCGTCGATGGCGGCGGCCTCTTCCAGCTCTTTGGGGATATTTTGCAGGCCGGCAACGAAATATAGCGAGTTGATGCCGGTAAAGCGCCAGATCAGCAACAGGATGATGGAGAATTTCACGACGCTGGCATTGCGTACCCAGCCCACCTTTGCCTCTTCACCGAATGCCCGCATCAGATAACTGTTTATCAGACCGGAATTATAGTCGTAGAGGATGCTGAACATAAGGCTGGCGATGACGGCGGAGGTGAGAAGCGGAACGAAGTAGGAGAGGCGATAAAAGCTCTTCGCGTTCGCCCAGGGCACGAGTTTGGAGTTGACAACGACCGCCAGAATAAAGGCGAGCGGAATCTGCAAGAGGAGGCTTCCGAGGGCGTAGACTGTGGTATTGAGCAGAGACTGTTTGAAGCGGGGGTCGGCGAGGAGATTGATATAGTTGTCGAGGCCGATGAATGACGGCGTGCTGATCCCCTGTTGTTTATGGAAGCTGAGATAGAAGCTGCGAACGACGGGCCATGCCAGGAAGATTGCAAAGAGGATGAAGAAAGGGGCGATGTAGAGATAGGGGATAACCGTCAGACGATGACGGTGCCACCACAGTCGGAGGCCGGTGGGCGTCCCAGGAGCGTATCGGCGTCCGGTTGGGGAAACATCGCTTGACAGTCCCATGTCGATCTCCGTTTCTTGCTTCTCATCTTTCAGATTCAGGCGGCGCAGATGCCTTTCGTGAGGATTTCCAATCTCATCCTTGCGTTGGATGGATCCGGCAAGTAAGGGAGAGGCACCTGCCCCCAGGGCGATTGCATCTAAATTGGGTCAGAACATCGAAATGCAGCCGAATACTCTTCCAGGTCGGGGTAAGACACAGGGAAATGTACGAAAGATGGCACGTAGACGGAGAATTTAACTTATCTCGCCGACTGAGGG
>JAJDZJ010000184.1 GCA_022824685.1 Caldilineaceae bacterium | reverse complement strand
CCCTCAGTCGGCGAGATAAGTTAAATTCTCCGTCTACGTGCCATCTTTCGTACATTTCCCTGTGTCTTACCCCGACCTGGAAGAGTATTCGGCTGCATTTCGATGTTCTGACCCAATTTAGATGCAATCGCCCTGGGTTTGGGGGGCTTGGGAATCGTGTCTTCGTGAGATTCATGCGGCAGGAAGGTAAAAGGCACGCCGAAGATATTGACGTATTCCGGCTCGAACAGGCCGGTTGCCGGGTTTATGTCGTAGGAGGTACGACGCAGACCGCGCCCGACCACCTGCTCGCAGAGAAGCTGGCTGCTGAAGGCGCGCAGCCCCATGATGTGGGTTACGGTCTTGGCGTCCCAGCCTTCGGACAGCATGCCGACCGAGATCACGTTCTGTATCTGCTCGCCGGGTTTGCCGGTTTGGCCTACGGTGTCCACCTGCAAGCGCAGCCATTCGGCTTGCTGATCCTTTGTAAACCTGCGTTCTCTGCCATCAGGCTGGCCGGTCTGTTCGATTGCGGCAATCGGCTCCTCTGTTGTCTCCGCTTTGTCCAACACACTTGAATCAATGTGCAGAGTTCGCTTGGGGTCGCAGAGTTGCTCGATAAGTACCCGCCCGCGGTCAAATGCGTTCTTGACCCGGGCCGCGGTCTCGGTGCGGTTGGCGACGGTGATCATCACGGGAGGCGTGCTGAAACCGGCCTCCTTCCAGGCTTTCGCGGTCTCCCGCCAGTCATATCCGAGTAGGTAGTAGCCGTTGAGGACGAGGTCGGGCAGCGGCTCGTGGGGCTGCGCTTTGCGATTCAGGTCGTCCTTTACTTCGTGATCGTTGTAGATGTGATAGAGACGGGATTTGTAATCCCTGGCTCCGGGCACGGCGTCGTCGCGCACCACGACGCGCGGCGTCTTGACCAGGCCGGCCTCGATTGCATCGTTCAGCCCGAAGTCGCTTACGATCCATTCGAACAGGGTGTCCTCGGTGCTTCTCCTCCCGGTCGGGGCGAAAGGGGTTGCCGAGAAGTCGTAGCAGGTCAGCGCGCCGCGTGCTCTGTTTATGCGGTCAAGCCCTGCGACCCATTTGGTCGCTTGGTCTCGTTCCGACTTGGCGACACCTCTAACTTTGGAATCAGGGGGCACGCGCCACGCGTGATGCGCTTCGTCGTTGATGATCAGAATGTTGCGGGCATTCGCCATTTCGCCCAGGACTTCACGGACATAGGCCTCGTCGCTCTTGGCCCCCCGCTTGTCCACGCTGCGTTTGGACGCGATCTTCTCTTCCGTCTCCCAATTGAGGGCATGCCAGTTGCGGACAATAACGCGACCCTGGCGGAGCTTGTCAAGCATGTGCGAGGGAACAATGCGAAATGCCTCGTAGTAGTTTTCTGCATGGGACGGCTCAAGGACGGCCAAGCGGCTCCTGACTGTCAAACCGGGCGCGATGACAAGGACGTTTTTGGAGAAGCGGGTGTCCTGGGGATAGCTGGTCTTGTTAAGGATGTGCCAGGCGATAAGCATGGCCATGACGACGGTCTTGCCGGAACCGGTCGCCATCTTGGCGCAGAGCCGCTCGAACGACCTGCCATCGGTGGGGACAACGATTCCGACCTTGTTGGCGTCCGGCGCTTCGCGAAGCCAGATGAGCGTCTCTGCGGCTTCCAACTGGCAAAAGAAGAAACGACGTGATTCAAACTCCTCCTCATCTGTCCAATGCTCCAGCAGGCGCCGGGTGATGCCGGTCACGCCCGGATAGCCGGTTTCTCGCCAGGCTTTGACGCGCGGCCTGATCTGGTTGACCAAAGGAATCTCTACGAACTCACCCGGATCATCGAACGCCTGGGAAGCGCCGGAGGCAACGACGTAGCCGGCGGGCCGCCGGCCTTCCGCCAGCGAGAAGGTCCGACTGTCGCGGATGTAGCGCCAATGTTGCGCCGGCTCCTCATATGGCGAATTGATGATAAGTCGATCTATCGTTGCCTGGGACATTCCTCTGATTCCGGCGGTGAATAGTTCATACCAGGTCAGCCAGTTCCAATTCAGTCCCTTGAAACCTCGTTATGTTGATCGATTTGTACGGAATCTCATCGATCTTTCCCGACAGGTCGGGTCTCAACGCCGACTTGTTCAGATTTATGTCTTCATAGACAAGAACATAGCTTATCTTTGGCCTTGAGACTTTGCCACCCTGTTCAATGTCGCAGACGGCAAGGAGGTATTCAAGAAGCGAGCGGGAGCGCAGCAACTGTTCTTCAGGATCTCCTCTTGACCCGAGAGACTTCTTCAATTCAACGAAAACTGCATGATCTACTCCGTCAATTTGCGCGATCAACAGGTAGTCGCAGATCTTTTTCCTGGGGCCATCTTTCAGACTTGGTGCGTGACTCAGCTTTCCCTTGCCACTCCCCATGCGTATCGCAGTGAAAGGATCGGAAAGCCCTGCTACCTTAACCCGCATATTGGCTGACTTTTCGCGCAGCGTGACGCTACTGCCAGTATTCGCTGATGCCCGGATAACCTTTTCATCCAAAGCGCCTTCCATCTGGGAGTTCAGCGTCACTTCACTCTACTCCCTCGCGCGCCACTCGAGTAGCCAGTTCGTTCGCGACACGGTTGATATCGTTAATCGTCTTGTCGAAAAACGGCATGTCAATGCCAAACTCGTCGATTGTACAGGCGGTCAGGGAACTGTCTTCCGCTACATACGCTCGGACGGAATCGGCCGGCAGGAAGTCATTCTTCTTGTATTTCAGTTTCTTGACGAGCTTGCTCTTGCTTTCAAAGGACTGGCTTAACATGATGAGGTTGTTGATTTCTTTAATGATGTAGTCACTATGCGTAGTCACCAGAACCTTTACGCCAGCCCGCGCCAGACGCGCCATCAGGCGGGCGAACTCGATCTGGTTGGCGGTGTCGAGATGGCTCTCCGGCTCGTCAATGATGAGTAGATGGTTCTTGTGCGCGACGTGACGTAAAAAGAAATAGAGATCAGAGAGTCCACGCGCTGAAGAGGAGGCACGGTGTAATGGTATATTGAACCTGCGGTCCTTTCGCATTTTAGACACAAAACGAATTTCGTCATCGGAAGACCGGTAGTACCCCTCCATCATGTCTTTGATGTCGTCGAACAGTTTGTTCTCGAAGATCGCGCTTTTCTCCTTTTGCCGACGAGAGATGTCCCTGGTGTAGTCGATATTATCCTTTATGGGAAGAGCATAGCGACTCGTTCTATCGATTAGACGTGACGGGGACATGGATTCCATGTCCTTCTCATCTTGCATTAATTGCAGCCAATTCAATACTTCGCTTTTAGTAAAGTCGAGCTCTTTATAGAAGAGCGAAATCCCAAAACGTTCCGCGGAGAGTATGAATGGAATGTATTCGAGTTCTCCGAGATCTTGCACCAGGAAGTAAAGATAAAATGTAGGGAGCCCACTCCAAATCCACGAACTGTATTCGGTGGAGTCCCCTCCTTTTTGACTCTCACTGTATGAAACAACGAGTTCAGTCCCATCGTATTGCATCGAAAAGACCTCTCCCTCGCGAAAGCCCACCGTAAATTCGCGGTTGTCAGGGAATTCACCGATGAGTTCAACTTCCATGGACGCCTCTTCGAAAGCCTCTTTCGGAGAATTGAATACGCCTGCTAAACCTCCCTTAGAAAAATCGCGAGCCAACTCGCGAATCACTACCTTTCGCTCTTGGTTGAGCGTTTCCCGATCGACCTTCCAGCAGGCTCGACCAGTGGCAAACACCTCACTAATGAGATTCTTCATAGTCGACCCTTTCAGAGCAAGGGAATCTCTGACGAATGAGTAGGCTGCTGCCTCCCACCAATCACACCACATTGCTAGGAAGCCGTAGAGCGCATACGTTACATAGGTTTTCCCCGTGTTGTTGCGACCGGCGATGATGGTGAGATCGCCCAGTTCCAGCTCGGCCTCCTTTACGGGGCCGAGATTCTTGAACCGGAATTTCACGTTTGCCGCCTCAGGCTTATTGGCTGTTTGCATGGCGCTTTTCCTTGAACACAGTTACACGGCACGATTCGCATCTACACCGAGTCCGGCCGCTTCCAGATTCTTGACAAGCTGCTTCTGCCAGCCTTCATGCTCGTCCAGTGGAATGTAAATCACACCGTGATAGTCCGATGGTCTCTCAACGTCTCCCTTGACCAAGGCGCATACTCTATCGCGGCCAAGGCTATGAATGAAATACGCAAGTTCAAGAATCACGTTCTGTCTCGCACGTGGCCTGAGATTTTCCTCGTCACCCTGAAGCGCACCCACATCATCCGGTGTCAATAGGATCACGGCAAAGCCGACATTCTGTGCATGCTTCTCAAACTTCTCTATTATCGTCAGCCCTTCATCCGGCTGTTCGTTCAATATCACCGGTATGAGATCCTTCCTTTCAAGAAATCTCGCCACTGTGTGTTTGGTTCCGTCGTCCCTCCCATGAACAACAAAAACTTTCTTTGTGTCAATGTGCTCGTCTCTTAGAGGACTGGCAGAGACTTTCATCTCATCCTCATCTTCCCAGTACTCTTCGATTTCCTCAATCATTGACTCAAGAACTGAGCCAGCTGACTCCAGACCTTCTACATATCTCTGCTGAAACCTATACTCAGGGGTATTGGAATGGTAAATCGGTAGCGTATAGCTTATATTTGTGAAATCCTCGACATGGCGTCCCGCTTCTCCAAATGTGTTTTCGATTGCAACCTCAGTATTTCTGCGCCACTTCTTAAATTCTGACGAGAATCTCGGGAAACTCTGCAGTTTGGGAATCTCATCTCTCGCGCTCTTCAAGCGATCAAGTGCCTTAGACTTAGGCGGTCTGGTCATCTAATAATCTCCCTATCATATACTATTCAGCGAGCAGTAGTGAGCGCGTTTCCATATTGTAGCCATCACTCCACTTCCACCACTTTCAGGCTTTCGATGCCGCGGTCATCCACGATCTTGACGGCGATGCGGCTATGTTCGCCCGGCGCGAAGGGCAGCGAAACCGTGCCGCGGTAGGCCTCGATCCGGTCTTCGTCTATCTCGGCTTTCAGGTTTTTGGCGAGGCGCGCCCAGCCGTCCCTGGCGCCGGCCATGGGAAAGAAGACCTGGCGGGGAAAGAGGCTGCGCCCGTCGTAGTCGGGGTCCAGCATCCAGACGGCGATCTTGTCCTGACCGCCGGATTCGACGTTGCCGGTCTTGGTGTTGTAGTAGTCGAAGCCTTGGACGGAGACGCGATAGTTGCCCTTGTCCTTGCCCTTTGCGATCTTCTCCAGGATTACATCGGGCTGGCCGATCAGCCAGAAGCTCTCGTTGCTGGCGCGCTTCTTCTTCAGGTCGTCGGTCAGCAGGTCGGCGTTCATCTGCGCTTTAAGCAGCGTGACGCCGGGCCACCGGGTTTCGTCAATGTCCTTGGCCGCCTCCGGATCGAACTGGAAGGCGGCGAAAACGACGACTTTAGGCCTGGGAACCAGTGTCTGGGACTCCTCGATCGCCTGCTCAACCTGCCGCTGTTCCAGCGGCGCGTGTTCCGGTCCAAAGGAGACGACGATGCGCTGGGCATCCGCGGCCGCGCCATTGTCGCGGAATCCGTCCGCGCCGTCGGCGTTGGGCAAGGTTTCGCCTTCGGCGTGGAGATAGCGGGCGCCGGGGAGAGGTTCCAGGCGGGCAAAACGAATGCGCTGACCGGCCTTGGCGCGAATGCCGGTTTTCAGAAGTTCGTCGCGCCAGTCACCCTGTCGCCGCGTCTCTCCGGCTCGGGCAATGGAAGCGTCGGCCGGTTGCGGCCTGTCCTCCAACACTTCATCGACCGAGCGAACCGATGGCGCGGGCACGGCCTCTACCGTGAATGGACCGGTGACGCGGGTCTTGCTGCGGTCAACCAACGGCTGGTCGTATAGAGTCTTTTGTTCTTGAGGTTCATCATATGCCAATACGCTTGCGGATACGACGGGAATCGTCTTGTATCGGAAGCCGCTGCCCACGCCTTCACCAGGGTGGGCGAGTTCGTAGTAGTCGAAAGTCGCCGTCATGAGGCGCTGCTTGGCAAGCGTGAGCGCGACGCGGGAGGTGTCGCAGGTGATCCAGCGGCGGCCCCACTGCTCGGCGACGTATGCGGTCGTGCCGCTGCCACAGGTCGGGTCGAATACCAGGTCGCCCGGGTCGGTGCTCATAAGTAGACAGCGAGAGATGACGCTCTTGGCGGTTTCCACAACGTACGCCTTGGCGCTGGGATACATCTGGCGATGCCAGATGTTGTTGATTCTCCGCCCTGGTATTTCTTCTTCGTAGCGTTTCATGCTAAGGCTGTCGGCAGCGTCGAGACGCCCCAGTTCTGCGAGTCGGTCCAGACCCTCCTCTGATATCGACCAGTGCCTTCGAGGCGCACATTTCCAAACAGTGCCTTGATAGGTATACGGTTCAGATCTGCCTGTGGTAGACACGCCTTGGGAATCAAGCCCGACACGCCTGTACAACCTCGCGCCCTTTGGCAGATACCGGTTGGGATCGAAGCGCTCTTCTGTGGTGAGCTTACGCGTTGAACCGTCGGGTAGTTCAACTTTCGCGTAAGAAGACATATATTCAATCAATTCCCTGCGGCTCAACGTCTCAAAAAGCTGGCGATACTTTGCTCCTTTCGCATCCTTGGCATACCACAGGAGATAATCTGACACTTCGGGAAGAAGCTTGGCTGAACTGCCGCTGGTTGTAGCAAACGAAATCGTTGCGATGCGATTTTCGCGGCCATAAATTTCATCCAGCAACAACGACACCAGATGCACGTTCTCATCCCCAATCTGCACGAACACGCTGCCGGATTCAGTCAGCAGTTCGCGCGCCAATAGGAGGCGGTCTCGCAAGTAACGCAGGTATGAATGAATGCCCAGTTCCCATGTGTCGCGGAAGGCGCGGATCTGCTCCGGCTCGGCGGTCAGGTCAGCGTCCTTGCCGTCGGTTACTTCCCGCACATTGATGAAAGGCTGGAAGTTGGAGCCGTACTTGATGCCGTAGGGCGGATCGATATAAACCATCTGCACCTTGCCGGCCATGCCCTCCTTCTCGATCAGGCTGTTCATCACCAGCAGGCTGTCGCCGGCGAGAAGGCGGTTGGTCCAGTTGTGGCTGTGCTGGTAGAACTCGATGGCCTGGCGCAGGGGCGGGTTCTCCTCGGGCAGCGAGAAGAGCGAGAGTTGCGGGTCGCCGGCGCCGCCGTTTTGCCTGCGGACAGCCTCGACGATTGTACGCGGGTCGATCCGCTCATGGACATGCAGCGATACGGTCGGCAGTTCAAAGGATGTGCGCTCGGCTTTCCCGGCCCAAACGAGTTGCGGGTCGAGATGGGGGTCGTAGGCGTAGCTCTTTTTGCCCGCGTCCTTGTCGGTGTCCGGCGTCACCAGGCCGACGGGCGGATTGTTAACCCGCTGCTCATCGGTGTGGGCGTAGTTTGTGATTTCCTTGCGGGTCTTCCTCTTTCTGCACGCCATGTTGCGCTGTATCCTTGTGTTGCGGGTGTGACGGTAGCCATGTTCCCTACGCGAAGGGATCAGGGGCAGGTATCTCTGGTCAGAAGATGCTTATGGCCTGATGTCACATAGACCTTGCCGCGAGCCAATCTTTTGAAATCCCTCTGCAATGCGGGGTCCCCTCCCCTTGCCCTCCGTCTTCCTCCTGTGAGCGGTTCGTCGGGTTGACGTTGGACGACCAGAACCTTAATCTCTGCGACAAGGGCCAACGCAATTACATGGGGATCGTCTGATTCAAGTTCGCCAGTCAGATTCTCTTGTTGGGTCAGGACTTCCTCCCCCGGTATCAACTTGAGTTGACCGGCGCGGTTCAGCGCCCTGTAGTCCAGGCCGGCCCTCTTCCATTCGCTTCGAAACGTTTCAGTATCCGAGAATGCGATTTTCCCGTTTCTCTCGTCCAACCATGTGCGAACCGGCTGCATATCTTGATTGGATCTGTTTCGAAAATCGCCGAGACAGTTTGCGTCCAGAATAATGCACATGTATCAGTCCGCAAAGCCCATCAGCCGATCTGATTCGAGCAGGAAGAACTCTCTGAAATGGGGCGGCACGCCGATCATGTTCCCCTTTTCGTCGAAAGAGATGTTGTGTACTTTGACGGTGTTTCGCTTTGGCTCCAGGTAAATCAGTGAAACATCATCCTTGCTGATATTGCCCTTCATGATTTCGATGCGTGCGCGGTCTACCATGTAGTCGCTGTGCGTCTCCACTAGGAACGTTTGACTTCCTAGGTTTGCCAGCCGAACCAGCAGAGACGAAAACTCCGCTTGCGCCCTTGGGTGCAAGTGGACTTCAGGCTGTTGCATCAGGTGATAAACTGGCATTGCATTAACGTCCGAATGGCCTTGCATTAGGGTCTCGTCCAAAATGTTGACCAGAATGGGAAAAACTTGGCTTACACCGTATCCAACATCGGAAAAACTTACTGTTGGGCCTCTCACTTTAACCCTCAATTGAAAAGGTCCGATTTTGGAACTTCCAAGGTTCTTGACGCTAATTCTGCTAAAAAGTCCTGAGCTTTTGCCGAATGCAGAGAGTTGCTGACTCAGTTTCTCCCATTCCTTAGTGTTTGAGACAACTAAGCCCATAAGAAAAGTTGGAATATTGCTACCCTCTGGATCTAGGACATCCCTGGAGGGATCGTAAGTACGTCTTGGCCTGGATCGGATTGGAGCTGTACTCAGCGCGTTCAAATTGCCGCTGACTCCTAGCCGATAAAGACTCTTGTTGTTGTCATACTTCTCTCCTAAGAATTTCGCCAGCGGCATTTCGTCGTCAAATTCCTCAGCGTGGCCCACTCTGGCCAGACTACTCAGATTGAAGAAAGGTTGGAATACCCCCGTAGAAGGGGACGACCCATAAATGACACTATAGCTTCGGGTCTTTCCCTTTCTCAAAGTCGATTCCCTTTCCCTTTGCGCAGTCTGTCTGATTTCAAAGAAGATCTCACCGTCGACGAAACTGATGGAAGTTGCCCCTACGGTAGGTTCGATTCCATTCGCCTTTTCGATGAACTCGGTCGAGAGATCGACGTTCTCACCGTCAACTTCAATCGAGAAGCCAAGGATGAATCTCTTTTCGGGCTTCCTGCTCCTCCTAACAATGTCCCTAAATGTTCCCATAGAGTAAGAGTGAGCGTTAAAGTCGACTTCGCCCTTGTCGACGAAATCTGCCAATACTTGGAAGCAGCCCAGCGCTGTCGTCTTGCCGGTGCTGTTTTCGCCGACAAGGAAGGTCAGAGGCCGAATTTCAAAGGTCTGGCGTTCGGCGAAACAGCGGACTTCCTCGATTGTGAATTGGGTGATATTCACGGCTTAACCTCCACAAGAGAGACCGATGTCCTACGCCTTGATCCCCGTCAACGCGATCCCTTGGATGAAATGTCAACGAGCCCTGAAAACTAAAAACTGCCCCACAATCACTCCAGTTCCCGGCGCAGCAGACCGCGTTCCCGGTAGACGGCCGCGGCCTCCTCGACAAAGGCGGCTGTGGCGGCGGCGTTGAACTCGTCGCGCAGGCGCTGCGCCAGCGCCTCGTACTCCTCGTAGCTGCAGCGTCCTGGCCGCAGCATCTCGTACATCTCCAGGAGCGTCTCGTTGGGCACGGCGGTCAGCTCGGAGGCCCGTTCCAGGTTCTGCGCCAGCTGCGGGTAACCGGCATCGCGGGCGATCCGGGCCTGGGCGCGCAGCGTCTCCGCGCTGATGCTGTAGTCCTCCGAGGAGATGTCTTCGGTCAGCGTCTTCTGCAGCGAAAGATCGCGCAAGGGCCGCCCGCTGGCCGCGCTGAGCGTGTCGCCCCGGTTACCGTAGAGGGGATACGCCCCGTTCGAGGCATTAGAGGTGTTTTCTCTCTTCTCTTTTCGGTCGTCTGTCATCATCCTGCATCCTCGCGCTCAAGATCTGAGGAAAGAGCAGTACTCTCTCCTCACTCCTCTCCCCTCTCTTCTCGCCCCTACACATCCGGCTCCCAGCGGAAGTAAAGCTCCTGGGGCGCCTTTTCCTGTATGTCTTCGATCTCGCGGCGGTGCAGCAGAGCCGTCTTGACGATCAGCCGCAGACGCGCGCCGTTGTCGACCTTCACGCCGACCGGTATAGGGCTGAGCCCCTTGGCATAGCGGGCCGCGTTGCGCCCGATCGCCTGGTAAATCTCCAGCGTCAGGCTGGGCGACTGCGGGAACAGCTCCAGGTTGTTGAGCGGCGCCAGCCCGCGCTTCTGGATGACGGTCGTGCCGCGGCTCTGCAGGCCGACCGCGATGCCGGATCCGCTCAGGCGCGCGCCCGCGTGGCCGATCGCGGCGCAGTCGGCGCTGTGATAGACCCGCACCACGCGGCCATAGAACGCTTCCTCCGCCACACCGGTGAGCAGCGCTTCCAACACCTCCTCATGGTCCAGCTCGCCGATCGTCTTCACCAGCGAACGGCCATAGGCCGGCCCCACCGCGACCACGATTTCATTGGCGGACGCGCCCACCTTGGCCGTGTTGATCTCGGCCAGATTGGGCAGCGGCTCCCCCACCTGCGCGTCGATAAAGTCGCGCGGCGATTTCTGCTGGGGAATGCGCTGGAGCGCGTCCCAGGTCTCCCCTTCGAGACGGTAGCCGGTGCCGGGGCCGGTGTAGTCATTGCGGTCGTTGACCGCGCTGATCACGTCGAAACCGTCGCTGAAAATCGCCGAGGGCTGCAGATAGTCCCCCGCCACCCGCTGGCGGCCCATCTCGAGCAGATTGGCGGCGGCCCGCTCGAAGCCGCCGCGGTGCAGCGCACGCACCACATCGGACAGATTGGCCGTGCCCTCCAGGAAGCGGTCGGCCGCGGCCAGGTCGGCCACCATGTCGCGCTCCGGCATATCCTCGCTGCTGTGGGCGAGCGCGGCCGCCTCCACCTCCTCGTCTCTGATCGGCGGAAAATCCAGCGCCGCGTAGATCGCCTGCAGCGCCTGCGCGGCCTGCCGGCGGGCTGCCACGGCATCGGCCTCGCGCACCGGGCGGATGCCGCCGTTGACCTGCATGTCGCGCTGGATGACGGTCCAGTCATCGAAATCCTCGGCGTCGAAGTTGCCGCCGCCGAACATGTTGTCCTGCTTGGGAATGGCGCTGTAGCCGGAGCAGATGAAATCGGTGCCGGGGATCATCTGCAGCATCAGCTTGGCCGTCTTGCGCAGCGCCGAATGGGAGGCGAGCGCGTCGTTGCCCGACGCGCATTCCAGCCCCAGCATCGACGCCAGCAGGTTCTCGGCCAGCACGCCGCGCACGCCGCCGGGCAGCGCCTCCGGCAGGGCGATGCAGGAGATGGAGCCGTTCTGCACGCCCTGGCTGCCGGCTCCTTTCGTCACCAGCAGGCAGCGGGCCTCCAAATAGAGCATCGAGCACTGCTCCGCGTAGCCCATCAGCGCCTCCGAGCCGGTGCCGGAGGTGAAGCGAATCTTGATGCCGCGGCTGGCGTAAGCGGAGGCCAGGAAAGCCTTCGACCAGGGTGTGTCGTCGCCGTCGACAAAGGAGCGTTCGGTGCCGTAAACCGAGAGCGTCTCGGCGTAAGAGGTCAGCCCTTTAATCCCCAGGCGCAGCCCAAAAGCCTCCTCCACCGCGCACTGGGTCAGCACGCCCCCGCGGCCGGTCTGCGAACCGACGAGGATGGCGAGCGCGTTGAGCGGCGCGGCGCGCGCGACGCGCACGGTCGTCTCGATCTCGGCAAAGCCGCGCAGCGCGGCTTCGGCCGCGTCCGCGGCCAGCAGGGCCGGGTTCTCGCGCCAGTTGGTGACGTGGGCCTGGTTGGCCGGGGTTTTGCGCACCCGCATCTTGCCCAGGCCCATCATCATCTCCAGCACGTTCATGTGGCGCACGATTTCGCACAGCTTGGCCGGCGTGCAGCCGTCAGCCAGGCGGCGGATAGTGGACTGCGGCACGTTGATATCGACCAGCATGCGCGCGATCTGATGCGAGGGAGTCGCCATCGCCTCTTCGGCTACTGACAGATCGAGGGCGTGGTCGGCGATGAAGCGGTCGAGCGCGTCGAAATCGGCCCGCTCTTTGCCGTCCATCTCCACGACCTCGCCGGCGACGATGCGCAGCGACGGCTGCGGGTCATAGGGGCTGTCGGCGACGGTCAGCCCGGCTTCGGCCCACTCCTCCACGTAGGTCTCGCGGTTGATGTCGCGCCCGGCGAGGATGGAGAAGCGGCGCGAGCCGGTATCCCCGTTGGCGCTGCGCTCTGCCGCGGCTGTTGTGGTCATTCCTCGTCCTCAGCTCCCTGCCCGAAAGCGATGAAATAGCCGTCCGGGTCATACACGGCGAACTCAATGTTGTCGTATTCGTGCTGGTGCGTCAGCCCGTAGGCGAACTCGGCGCCCTTGGCCTCGAACTCGGCATGGAGCGCCTTCACATTCCGTACCCAGACGTAGGCGTCCCAGTAGCCGCCCCGCTCCCGGTTGGGCAGAATCTCATGCTCATCACCCACCTCCTTGAGCATGAAGATGAAGCCGTCGCGATCGGGCATGGCGAATGTCGGAGGCTCTCCCCAAAGGTAGGGTCTCCTGAAGCCAAGCACGTCACAGTAGTAGTCGAGCGAGGCAGCCAGGTCGCGCACCATGAAATAGGGGGCGGAGCCGATCAGGGCGGGGGCTTTTTCGGATGACATTGCAGTACTCCAAGGTAGTGGGGAAAAATGACTGTATTGTTTAGACGCGAATCAGGTCTTTTTCGATAAAGTGGCGGAGCAGAGGCTTTCTGTCGACAGCGCCGCGTGTAAGCAGTTCAACGTTGGTTTCCAGCAGCTCCGCAAGATAGTCGTGCATGTCGACGAACTCCCAGCCCAGCGGCGCGCTCAACGGACCAGAATGTCCAGGTCGCTGGCCTCCGTCTGCTCGCCGCGGGCATAGGAGCCAAACAGAGCGATCTCTTCCACGTGGTATCGTTCTTTCAATTCGCGCCGGTGGGAGCTCAAGATTGAGCGAATCTCCTCCAGGCTCTTCATAGCTTCTATCTCTCGCAGCAAGCCACAGTCATTCTTGCTCATTCTCGCTATAAGGGAAGAAGGATGATTGTGCCGGTCAGGGCGTAGCAATGTCTGTTGTCGAGGAAGATGACGGCAGATCGCCTGTTTCCGCTCGAAATTCGACCGTGCTCTGGCTGATGCGCAACTCTTGTTGCATAATTGGCTGCGCTCAATTCTCTGGTGGGAGCAGACATCCCCGATCGTCCGAAACCTGTTGCATCTGATTGAAGTCAACTCACGCAGTGGGTGGGTGGCGATCTGCCTTACATCGGCAAAATCTACAGCGACGATCTTGCCGAATCTCCTGTGTTCCACTGCTGACTTCCTGGTGCTGACGGTCTGTGACCAGCCTCTGAACACGCCGCCGCTGATCACCAATCAGCATCTGAAATACTACCCCCACTAAACGGTATTCTATCAGGAATGCACCGAGACCGGTAGATCGATAGTGGTTCATTGAGAGTGGCTGGAACCTGCGTGCACGTCATTGCAGGTCGGAATTCGGCCAGGGCATGAGAGCCAAGGCACCGCGGTTCTTGTCTGCCAGTTCGTGGAAAAGCGCGTCTGTGATGCGATCCTGGGGCACAAAGGTGGAGAGGTAGAACTCGCCATAGGCGCTGAGGCTGGTGGTGGTGAAGACCGTGTACCCTACCGGCCCATGCGATCCGTGTGTGTAGGTATAGCTGCGCAGGCGGCTGTAATCGTCATCCCCGCGCTCATCGTCATGACCGGCCGCCCAGAACATCTGAAATTCTGGGTAGGTAGACAGGATGGAGAAGATTTGCTGGAAGCGGGGCGTGTGTCGATAGCGCAGGGTCATGGCTCGCCACTGCGTAGTATTGGCGAGGGCGATGCGATGCCAGCTTTGCCCCAACAGTTGCCGAAAGCGCGCATCGGGGGCCAAAAGCAGAGCCATATTATTGACGCCCGTATCGGTTGTCTGCGTGGCTTTGAGATGGGCCGTGCTCATATCATGAAAGGCAAGCAGCGCCTGGTTGACGCCAATGAGGTCGGCGAACGGGTCCATGAGGAACGCCGGCGCGCGCAGCGAGTCCAACAATGCCCAGACCTGGGCGAAGACCTTCTCGTGGTCGAGTTCGGAGCGTACGATCTCTTCGTCTGTGACATCGCTGGCCATGGCAAAGAACTCGCGGCGTTCGAACGAAGTAAGTTGGAAGGCGCGCGCCAACCCGTGCAGGATCTCCCCATCCAGCTGCGCCTGCTGCCCCCGCTCGATCTTGCCTATGATCGGCGCCGTCAGGCCTGCCTCGTCGGCCAGGCGCTGTTGGCTCCAACTGTGACCTTTGCTGAAGTCAATCTGCTCCCGACGCAACGTCAGGGCGATTGCATCTAAATTGGGTCAGAGCATCGAAATACTTCAGAATTCCCCTCCAGTTCGGGATCAGACATGAGAAGTGTTCGATTAGTGGCACGTAGACGGGAAATCCAAATGATTTCGACGCCTGACGGCCGGTGCCGCGGC
>JAJDZJ010000069.1 GCA_022824685.1 Caldilineaceae bacterium | reverse complement strand
CGCCTACACACAGGAAGACCTCGACACACTCAGAAACGACGCGCTGCAATACCGCTTCCCCAAGGAAGAACTGCCATACGTGATCGAAATGACGAAAGAGATGCGTGACGAGATGGAAGCAGCCCGGACTGCGCTCACCAGTGGCGCCGAAACCGCCCCCGAGCCCCTGCGCGACCCCCTGACCGGACAGCCCATGGACAGGCTGCCCGCCCGCGCCAGGACCGGCGTCGTCCCCGAATCCGGCAAAGTCGAAACCGACCCCGATGTCCTGGCCGACCAGGTGCGCCAGGCCGGCGAACTGATTCGCCTCCTCGAGAACCTCTATCGGGATGACGAATACGAAAGAACGCAGGACGAACTTAACAACCCGGACGCCCCCAATGGCGCCGTAATCAACCACCAGCCCGCTCCAACCTCCTGACATAGGAAGGCTGAAAAACAAATAGAATATACCGCACATCTGCCGCCCCTCCCCGCGGCAGAGACACCCCCTACCCACCATCCTGTCGCCCCACCCGCCGCAACGCCCATCAGACCGCCCACCCACCTCCTCAACACCTCGTCAGACGCTCATTAACGCTCAGACATCGCCTATTCATCACAGGACCTTGCCCAGACTCGCCCCTCCTCGCGTCCCTTCGCGGATCCCCGCCCTCTTCCACCCCCAGTCACATACGGATCTCTCGCAAACGCTCATGCAACGCTCATGGACAACCATGAACACTCACACCTGTTTCCGTCTGCCTTTCTACCGACCTTCCCCTTATCACGTCGGAAAGGCGGATTCGCTGAGGGACTGCCCACCAATGAAAAAGGCGCCCTTCTGATAAACCAGGGCGCCTGATGTGGTAAATTCGGGGCCCTAAAATAGGGACCGCGCGTCAGCCAATCACGTCTAGGGCATCATTCCCAGGAGCGTCCTGACGGGTCGGAGCAGTGCACGACGAGCGGTGGACCGAGCTCCTCGATCTCAAGCCTGACAGTATCCCCGTCCTGGACAGGTTCCAGACCGAAATGGTGGGTGCCGGTGGCAACGACGTCCCCGGGCTGCAGAGGCAGCACGTTGGTGACCTCAGCCAGCAGTTCGGGGATGTGTCGATCCATGTCGCTGGTGGAAATGTCGTGGCGCTTTTCGTCATTGACCCAGAGGCGGACGTTGAGGTCGTTGGCGTCCGAGACTTCGTCGCGAGTGACCAGGACAGGTCCCAGAGGCGCGAAAGTATGCCACGACTTTCCCAGGAAGAATCCGCCCGGCAGTCCCCTGGCTGAGACATCAATAAACTGGGTATAGCCGAAAACATGGTCCATCGCGTCCTCGGCAGCGAGATAGCTGGCCTCTTTGCCGATCACGATGGCCAGTTCCGGCTCGAAGTGAAAGACGGTCGCCTCGGCCCCGGGCAGCACGACGGTCCCGCCGTGGCCTAGCGCGGCGTTGGGCGACTTGAGGAAGGCGTTGAACAGGCCCCGCTCCGGCTTAGCGGGTTCCAGGTAGTTGCCTGCAAGACAGACCAGCTGCCCCGGCCTGGGGAGCGGCGGCCGGCACGTGACATCGTCCAGCGAGATGCCGGTGGCTGATGCGGCCGCATCTTGAATGCGGGGTTCGACGTCGGCCCAATCGCGGATCAGCATCTCCATCATCTCCTGCGGAGTGTGATGATCGCTGTCTGCGACAGCGGCGGACACGTCCAGAACCTGGTCGCCGCGCCAAACACCCAGTTTGTAGTCGTCGAAAAGCAGAAGTCGCATTGTGGTTTTCCTCTCTGATGATTCCGTTGGTTGTTTGAAACGCCCGCCGGCTCGGGGTTGGCAACAGGATAGAGCCGGCAGGAAAGTTGCGTTGAGTCGGTGGTCTGCCAATAGATGCCATGGCAGCAGGTGTTGTGGCGCCAGGTCGCGCCGGGCCTATTGTACCAGAATGGGCTATGCTGGAGAATTGCGGTTTCGTCTGGACTCAGGCGGACCGCATTCATGATTCAGAGGCAACCGTCAACGGGCGACTCAGAGTCGGTACTGGGAACAGTCCGGCCAGCAGGCGGGCAATACATCGCTAGCAGACTTGAGACAGAGTCAGTGAATGTCCCTTTCGTCTTCCCGGGCCTGCGTGTGCGCCATTCGAGGGAGGATGGCGCACACGCATGACGCTCCGCCGTGCCGGCCAGAAGATGACCGATTGGCGAAGGGCCGGCAGGTGACTCGCAAAGGAAGCCAGGAACTGAATCACAGAATCACGTCTGCAAAATCCCTACCTCCGCCGAACCGCCAGCCTGCCCGGTCCCTGCAGAGCATTATACCAGATCATTTGTTCTATTACCAATATGGAAATGGAGCGGGTGCAAGCCATAGGCACTGAATCCGTAAGCCGGTACCTTTTCGATCGCGACTTTAGCAAAGCGCGAATAAGTGAAAATCGGCTTCAGAACGTTGAATCGCAAGCAGAGGGCGTCTCGGCGCAACCCCGTCCCAAACCCACTAGACCCCTGTCCTGACAACAACCCATCCCCTAATCCCTTGAATCCCCCCAAATCCCCGTCCAGACAAAGGCCCATCCCCGTCCAGACAAAGGCCCATCCCCCTAAATCGCTTGCCCGCGCCATATTCGTGCCCCCGGCCCCCTCACATGCTCGCCTCGCCTCGTATGCGCGCCCCGCCCTCCCCTGTAGGGGCGTCCCTTGTGGGTGCCCAAGCTCCTCCGCACAGAAACCCGCAACCAATCAGAGACTCCAACACGGCCCTCGCTCCCTTCCTCTGCCCCTTCTCCGTGCCCCTTCGTGCCCCTTCGTGTCCCTTCGTGGATCAAAAAGGTTTTGACGTTCGCCGTTGCCCTCCTCCCCACCGCTCCACCCACTGACCACCAACCACTGACCACTGCCGCAGGGCGATTGCATCTAAATTGGGTCAGAACATCGAAATGCAGCCGAATACTCTTCCAGGTCGGGGTAAGACACAGGGAAATGTACGAAAGATGGCACGTAGACGGAGAATTTAACTTATCTCGCCGACTGAGGGC
>JAJDZJ010000233.1 GCA_022824685.1 Caldilineaceae bacterium | reverse complement strand
GCCCTCAGTCGGCGAGATAAGTTAAATTCTCCGTCTACGTGCCATCTTTCGTACATTTCCCTGTGTCTTACCCCGACCTGGAAGAGTATTCGGCTGCATTTCGATGTTCTGACCCAATTTAGATGCAATCGCCCTGTGCCGCGGGGGAAGGGCGGGGAACTGCAGGGGAAGGGCGCGAGGGACGTGTTGGCGTCTCTGATTGAAGGCGGGACTCTGTGCGGTTGATCTTGGGCACGCACACAGGGTGGAACTGCAGTGGTCAGTGTGTGGCGGGATGTGCGGGCTGTTGTCTGGACGGGGATTGGGGGGATTGGGGGGCGAGCGGCGGGGAGAACTGGGCGGATCAGGTGATGGCGTCTTCGGGCAGGCGGATGGGAACGCCGCGTTCGAGCAGGTGCCGTTTGACGTCCTTGACCTGGAGCTGGCGGAAGTGGAAGAGGCTGGCGGCGAGGGCGGCTTCTGCTCCGCCTTCGGTGAGGGCGGCGGCGAAATCTTCGGGCCGGCCGGCACCGCCGCTGGCGATGACCGGGATGTTGACGGCGTCGGAGATGGCGCGGGTCAGGGCTACGTCATAGCCCTCCTGGGTGCCGTCGCCGTCCATGGAGGTGAGCAGGATTTCTCCGGCGCCGAGGGATTCGACCTTTTGGGCCCATTCGACGGCGTCGATGCCGGTGTTGATGCGGCCTCCACTGATGAATACGTCCCAGCCTTCGGCGGCGTCGCGGCGGCGGGCGTCAATGGCGACGACGATGCACTGGCTGCCGAAGCGGCGTGCGCCTTCGCTGACGATTTCGGGGTTGCGGACGGCGGCGCTGTTGACGCTGACTTTGTCGGCGCCGGCGAGGAGAATGGCGCGCATGTCGTCGACGTTTCGGATGCCGCCCCCGACGGTGAAGGGGATGAAGACGGTATCGGCGACGCGGCGCACCATTTCGGCGACGATATCGCGAGCTTCATGGGTGGCGGTGATGTCGAGGAAGACGAGTTCGTCGGCGCCTTCTCGGTCATAGACATGGGCCTGTTCGACCGGGTCGCCGGCGTCAACCAGATCGACGAAGTTGATGCCTTTGACGACGCGGCCATCCTTTACGTCGAGACAGGGGATGATGCGTTTTGCCAGCAATTGAGCCTCCCTGGGCGGCAGGCGCGGCGCTGTTTCCAGCGTGGGCCGCGGTCGGATGTGGTCATTGGACTGTTCAGCCGCGCTCTTGAAACGACTGCGGCCCGGCGTCGAGCAGGCGGGCGGCTGCGCGCCAGGCGGGCATCTGCTCGGGCGAAGTTTCGAGCAGCAGGGCGCGCGCTTCTTCCAGTGTACACCAGCGGCACTCGCTGTGGTTGTGGTGACCGAGCCGCACGTTTCCGTCTCCGACTTCGGCGAGGAAATAGGTGATGGCGCGGTGGACGTCGTAGCCGCGAATGTGGACGGTGAAATCCAGGACGGTGGGACATTTGTGGTACAGCTTGAGAACCGGCAGGCCGGTTTCCTCGGCGAATTCGCGGCGGGCGCAGTCGAGGTCGCTTTCGCCGGGCTTGACGCCCCCGCGCGGGAACTGCCACTCTTCAAAGAAGTGGTTATAGAGGAGGAGGAGCTGTGCTTGCTCCTGGCCGGGACCGTTTTGGGCCGGGCAGCGGCGAATGGGGACGATGCCGGCGCTGCGGCGCAGGCGGGGGGCATTGCCGATCTCGATGGCATCGGGCAGTTCGAGGGCATTGGTGTAGAGGGCCTGGCCGACAATTACGCCGTCGATGCCGAAGTGTTCGTGGCATTTGAGGGCGTGGATATCGTCGAGGCTGGCGACGCCGCCGCTGGCGATGATCTGGAGGCCGGTCAGGTCGGCCAGAGAGGCGGTCGTATCCACGTTGACACCGCTGAGCAGGCCGTCGCGGCTGATGTCGGTGAACAAGGCCAGTTCGACGCCGAGGGCTGCCATGCGGTGCCCCAGTTCGACGGCGCTAATCTGGCTGACTTGCTGCCAGCCGTGGGTGGCGACCATGCCGTCCTTTGCGTCGAGCCCAACGACGATGCGGGAGGAGCCCCAACGATCGAGCGCGGCGCGCACCAGATCCGGATCGCGCACGGCAGCAGTCCCCAAAATGATGCGGTCGGCGCCCAAGGAGAAGGCCAGCTCGATATCGTCGATGCTGCGCAGGCCGCCGGTGAACTGAATGGGGATTTTGACTGCCTGCCTGATTTGGATGAGGCGCCGCAGGTTGATGGGAAGGTTTTTCGCAGTTGGGGGGTCGTCCAATTGGGCGGCGGTATCAAGGTCTGGCTCGGTATCCGGGGCAGGTTGGGCGTCTTCGAGCGCGTCTTGTGAAAGGCGCTGGACTTTGGGGTGGAAGTCTGAGGTGAAACCAAAGGCGCCGTCCAGGTTGACGACGTGCAGCCACTCGGCGCCGAGGTTTTCCCAATGGCAGGCCATTTGGGCGGGGTCGTCGCTGAAGACGGTTTCAGCGTTTGGGTCGCCGCGGCGCAGGCGGACACAACGTCCTTTTCTCAGGTCAATTGCGGGATAGATGCGCATGGTGGTGATGCTCTTTTCTACAAGGAGCTATGGTAACGAATGAGCACGGGCTGGCAAAATCAGGAGTGGCTTGCACCGGATCCACCCTGGTATATTGCTTCATCGAGTTCGGCCTGCAGTTCGATCAGAGTCTCTTCGCCGAGGATTCCTTCGCGTGAGAGCTCGTCCAGAGCTATTCTCTCGGCGCGCAGGGCCTCCAGCCGCGCTAGTGAGACGATTTGGGCGCGCAGGTCGGGTTGGTCCTCCAGGAGCTCTTCGATCTGACTGCCGACGCGTTCTTCGCGCGCGGTCAGTTCCGCCTTGACGGTTGTGTAGGCGGTGGGGATGAGCGCGCCCTGGCTGTAGAGCCGGTCGAGATAGGTGATGGCGGAACGGATGGCCAGGAGCTGGCCCTGGATGCGTTCGTATTCGGTTAGCTGCTGGGCTCCTTGCGTCAAGCCGAGCCAGGAGAGCAGACCGGAGATGGAGATTGCCTGTACAAGAATAGTAAAGAGGACGACAGCGAAGGTCATGGCCAGAAGCTGCGGGCGGTCGGCGATTGCCGGGGGCAGGCTCAGCGCCAGGGCGACGCTGATTGCGCCGCGCAGGCCGCCCCAGGACATGACGAGGAGGAAGGGGGCCGGCAATGTTTTGCGGAAAAGCCGGACTACACCGGCCAGGAGGTAGACGACGATGAAGCGGCCTGCCAGTACGGCGGCGACTGCGATCAGGGAAGGAACGAGGTAGGCGCGCAGCTGCTCCCATTCCACGCTGATGCCGAGCAGGATGAAGATGAATGAGTTGGCGAGAAAGGCGATGTATTCCCAGACCGTAAAGAGCACAATCTTGGTGGAAGGTGTCATGCCGCGGGGACCGATATTGCCGTTGACGAGGCCGGCGACCACGACAGCGAGGACGCCGCTGAAGTGAAATTGTTCTGCGAGGATGGTAGTGAGCGTTACCTCGATGAGATAGTCGTCGATTTGCTCGATCAGCTTGGCGACGGCATAGCCGAAGACACCGCCGATCAGGAGGCCGCCGACGGAGACGCGGAGAAAGTCGACCAGGCCCTCAATTGGGTTCAAGGTACCCTCGAGAGCGAGGGCAAGCATGATATGGAAGATGACGACTGCGGTGCCGTCATTGAACAGGCTCTCGCCTTCGACGAGCGTCATCAGACGTTTGGGCGCGCCGACGGAGCGGAAGGTGGCCACGACGGCCACCGGGTCTGTGGCGGAGATGAGGGCGCCGAAGATGAGTGCGGCGGGGAGCGGCAGCACGCCGGCGATCACGAGGACGGCGGCGATGAGGCCGGTGCTGATCAGAACGCCGGGCACGGCCATGGCGACGATGGGCGCCAGATCGGCTTTCAGGTCTTTCAGTTGGAGGTGAAAGGCGGCTTCAAAGATGAGGGGGGGAACGAACAGGCCCAGTACAAGCCCGGGCGTCAGCTCCAGATGCATGCCGCCGCGGAAGGCCAGGACCAGTCCGGCGACGACGAGGGCCACGGTGTAAGGAAGACGGATACGCCGGACTGCCAGGGCGACAAGCAGTACGACTGCCAGAACCTGGACGATTTCGAATTCCAATTCGAAGAAGGCTTCCACGACTTACTCCAGAGCAGAGGTGGGTGAGAAGGGAATCATTCGCCGTCTGCCAGGTTACTCGTCCGCTGGGCCAGGCGCAAATGAAGCCGCCCCTCTTGGCACGTCTGGCACGCCGGGCGGGACGGCGAAATCATCAACGATCTGACCGTGCCGCACGCAGGCGACTGCGGCAAAGGAGAGTTGCCGCCAGTCGTCAAAGCTAACCGAGGGCAGACCGAGCAGGTGCGCCCGGTAGAGGCTAAAGGTGAGGCCATGGCCGACAAGCGCGAGCGTTTGCCGGGGAAAGCGGCCAGCCCAGTGGTCGATACCGGCACGGAAACGGGTGAGCGCGGAGGCGGCGGATTCCCAGCCGGCGACGGCATGGCGGGGGCGGCGGAACAGTTCGGCGACGCAGGTTGAATAGTCGTCGGTCCATTCGGGCGTGCGGCGCAGCTCGTTGAAGCGCTCGTCCTCCTCCACGGGCAGGTCTCTTCTTTGAAGAAGCGGTGCAGCCGTCAGGCGGGTTTTGGGTTCGCGGCTCAGCAGCAGCCGGTCGACTTCGTCCCAGAACGGCTGCCGGGCGAGCGCCGCGGCCTGTGTCTGGCCAAGGTCATTCAGTTGCCACAGGGCGGCGTCGGTATTTGGAACCTGGCGCGTGCAGGCATGGGCGATGAGGTAGAGAGTGCGCGGCATACTGATTTCGGTCATTGTCAAAGCGGATTCTGACCATTCCAGCGAAGCAGATGCCTCAGATGCTCGTGGTTTGCAGTTGGGCAGATTTCGAATGGCGACAGAGCAAGGCGTACAGGTTCCGGTTTTCGTTCAGCTGTTTGCGACATTCGGCTGGCTCTCCACGGTCTGAATGAAATTGCGCAGGATATGGAGGCCGACGGTGTGACTCTTTTCCGGATGGCATTGGATGCCCCAGGCATTGCGGTGACGGACAATTGAGGGGTAGTCAACGCCGTAATCGGTGAGGGTGAGTACGGCCTCTCTATCAGCGGCATCACAGAAAAAGCTGTGGGCAAAGTAGCCGTAAGCGCCATCGGGCACGCCGGCCAGGAGCGGATCCGGGCGCTGTTGGTGGAGTTGGTTCCAGCCGATTTGAGGGATGCGCAGGCTGCGGCCGCTGCGGTGCGGGTCGGGCATATTGTCTGGGAAGCGGCGGACGCGGCCGGGGATCAGGCGGAGCCCTTCGTGCAGGCCCATCTCATCGCTTTCATCGAATAGCATCTGCATACCAACACAGATGCCGAGGAGAGGAAGTCCTGCGGCGACGCTGTCGAGGAGAGGGGCTTCGAAGCCCTGACGGCGTAGGTTGTTGATGCTGTCGCCAAAGGCGCCCTGGCCTGGCAGAACGAGTGCGCGCCAGCGGCTGAAGTCAACCGGGTGGTCGACGATATCGACCTGAATGCCCAAGGGGCCGGCAACCGTCTCGAAGGATTTGTAGACACTGCGCAGGTTGCCAACACCGTAGTCAACGATAGCAATCATTGCGAACGGGAGATACTCTTTTCCATCGCGATGGCAAAGTTGCGCACCAAGGGCGGCGGAAACTCCTCGCGAAAGATAGCGGCTGTCAGTTCACGGATGCGGGTCTCCGCTCTCTCAGCCTCCTGGCTGGAGATGGACTGGTCGCGGACGCAATCTTCGAACTCTTCCTCGCGCAGGACGAAGACCCGTTTGTCGGCATTATACCAAATTGCGAGAATGAGGTCCGAAGTATGGTAGGCCTTGTCTTCTCTCTGCAGCGGCCTGCAGACAGGAAGAAAGAGACCGATGGCGGTGCCCTCGGCATTGAAATATTTCTCGACCATTTGGTCCAGGTCTGGGAGCCAGAAACGGAACCAGACGAACCCTGGCGCGCCGATGATGGTGTCGTGCAGTTCGACGGTGGGGGCCTGGGCAGTCCAGGCGGTGCGCTCGACCAGCAGGGAGTTGAACCACTCGGCGCGATAGTCGGTCATAGCGGCGTTTTCGTTCCACTCGCCGCTGTTGAAGGGTTTGAACAATCGTTGGGACGATTGCACGGTCTCGCTCATCATGATACTTTCGGCGGCGGTCCTGATCAGGGACGGCCGGCCAGGGTCGGCGCGTCAGTATTTTCTGACGATGGCGCGGTAGGCGTTTGGTTCGCGAACCTGGATCAGCTGGCGCTCTTCCCGGATAGCGCGCACACGGTCCAGGTCGATGGTGGCGACGGCATAGCCTTCCATGGGTTCTTCGAGGACCGTATAGATTTCGCCGGCGGGGCCGGCGAGGATGGAGTCACCCGCAAACTGCATGGTGGGTTCATCGCCGACGCGGTTGGCGGCTGCGACAAAGAGGGCGTTTTCGGTGGCGCGGCTGACGATATGGGCGCGCCACTGTTCATGGCGCCCGATTTCCCAGTTGGCGGCCAGGACGAGCAGCTCTGCGCCATCGAGGGTCAGGCTGCGGGCGGCTTCAGGGAAGACCAGGTCTGATCCGATCATAAGGCCGAGTCGGCCCCAGTCGGCATCGACGTTGATGAAACGGAAGCCGGAGCGGTAGACCTGACGTTCCTCGCCCTGGAGGTGGACCTTGTGATAGGAGGACAAGAGTTCGCCCTCCGGGCCGAGGCAGGCCAGCCCGTTGTAGAGAATACTCTCAACCTTTTCTTTAATGACCAGGCCGAAGACGATATGGGTGTTGAAGTCATCGGCCCGTTTGGACAAGTAGTTGGTGGCGTGGCCCGGCACGCGTTCCGCCAGCGTTGTGGCGCGCAGCCCCAGTTCGGTTCCGGTGTAGCAGAGTTCGGGGAAGACGATGAGGTCTGTAGGCTGCGCGGCGCAGATGCGCTCGACGAACTCCCCCATTTTGCGGAGGTTATCTTCGGCGCTGTTCAGCGCGGGGGCCATCTGTACGAGAGCAATGGTGATTTCACGGGCCATGCATTCTCTCCGAATAGCCTGAAACGGGTCACATTGGGCACAAACCAGTCAAGTATAGCACGGTTGACTTCTTTCCTCATCTTTCGCCTGGTGTGATAGAATTTCAGCGCAACTCAGAAAGGAGACTTTCCATGCAGGAAGATGAGATGATATTCAGACGCATTGCGGGACGCACATGGATCATAGTGCTGGTGGCGGCTGTCGTAATTCCGCTCGACCAGTGGACGAAAGAGCTGGTGCGGCAGAACATCGCGAAGTTTGACTATATCATCCCGATTCCGTCGTTGGGCGAGTACTTTGTCTTTGAACATGTGGACAATCACGGCGCGGCGTTTGGGATTTTGCAGGGCGCGGGCAACATTTTCATTGTGATTGCGGCCGTGGTGACAGTTGGGGTCTTCTACTATGCAATCCGTCATCTGCCGGATGATCAGCGGCTGATTCGGATCCTGCTCGGCTTTCAGGTTGGCGGCGCCCTGGGCAACGTGATTGACCGGATCATGCAGGGGTATGTAACTGATTTTGTGAAGGTCGGCATCCCCGGTGTCTACTACTGGCCGAATTTCAACATTGCCGACTCCGCTATCGTGTGCAGTGTGATTGCGCTGGCCGTTGTCATCCTCTACCAGGACATTCAGGTCTCCAGGCAGGCTAAGGAGGAGGCCATCGAAATTGGGGCTGCGGGGTCATCGGAGGCGTAACGAAGGGGGCGGGTGGATAGCGAGAATCGTGCGGCGCGCAGATTTACCGTCCCCCCCTCAGCCGCAGGCCAGCGCCTGGATCGTTGGTTGACGGACCAGATCGCGGAGGAGAGCCGCAGCGCCGTGCAGCGCTGGATTGCGGAGGGACGGGTCACCGTTGACGGAGAACGGCCCGCGAAGGCGGGCATAGCGCTGGAAGCAGGCGCCAGGATTGAGGCAGCGCAGCCACCGGCCCCGGTGGAAACGGCACTGCGTCCCGAAGATATTCCTCTCAACATAATCTACGAAGACAAAGACCTGCTTGTGGTGAACAAGCCGGCCGGGATGGTGGTGCATCCTGGGCCGGGGCATCCAGCGGGCACCCTCGCAAACGCGGTTTTGCATCATTGTCCGGAACTGGAAGGGATTGGCGGCGAGAAGCGGCCCGGAATTGTACACAGGCTTGATAAGGGCACATCAGGCCTCATCGCGCTGGCCAAGAACAGTGCGACGATGCGTTTTTTGCAGGAGCAGTTCGCCGCGCGAACGGTTTACAAGGCGTATTTAGCGCTGCTGGAGGGCAGGATCGAGCCGCCGCGGGGGCGAATTGACGCGCCGATTGGCCGGCACCCGAAGCAGAGGCAGCGCATGACGGTGCTGCCGGAGCCGGCTGTGCGGGCGAGGGAGGGGGAGGCGAGGGGACGGGCGGCTGTAACCGAATATGCGTGTATGCGCGTTTACGAGGAGCAGAGGGGCGGGCAGACAGCGCGTTTTTCGCTGGTACGGGCGATATTGCACACGGGACGCACGCACCAGATCCGTGTCCATTTTGCCTGGCGCAATCATCCTGTGGCGGGTGACACGGAATACGGTTTTCAACGGCCGCGGCTCTCGCTGAAGCGGCCCTTTCTGCATGCGCACCGGCTGGGCATCCGACTTCCCGGAATGGCAGAGCCACGCGTTTTCGAGACGCCGTTGCCCGCGGAGCTGCAGCACATACTGGACCGGTTGGAGGACTGACGGTATGTGATCGACAAACTCTACAGGATTGCCGAAGGATTGAACAACCGGTTCCAGGACGGGGACGATCCGTTTTACATCGTCACGCGACTGGCGGAGGAGTGCGGCGAAGTGGCGAGCCAGGTGAACCATTTCGAGCGCAAGGGGGTAAAGGCAACGAAACTGGGATCGCCTGATCGGGCCGCGTTTGCGAAGGAGTTGCAGGATGTGATGCGGGCTGTACTGCAGCTGGCGATTCACTATGGGTTGGAGGAGGAGCTGGCGGCGTCGGTCGAGAGATCATACGGGCAGATTGTGATCGAGGGCTGGGTTGATCCGCTACCGGAGGAGTTGGCAGGCCGAAACAAATGAAGAAGGGGAAGTCTGACCTAGCGTCTGAGGGTCGACTCCTTTTGTTGGCTGGTAGATGGGGGTGACACGCGTCAGACTTGATTCTTCTTCTCGCGTAAACCATTGTGCTTGCCAGGGCGCAGTCCAGAATGGGGCGAGCGGCAGAACTGCAGGGGAAGGGCGGGAGGAAGGGCGCGAGGGACGTGTTGGCGTCTCTGATTGGAGCAACGTTTGTGTGCTGAGGGGCTTGGGCGCCCACAAGGGGCGCCCCTACAGGGGTTGGCAGGGAAACGTAAGTGCCGCAGGGCGGGCGTATGGGTGGGCGACGGGGAGGGCGCCCACTAGGGACGCCCCTACAGGGGTTGGCGGGGAAACGTAAGTGCCGCGGGGCGGCGGTACGGGTGGGCGACGGGGAGGGCGCTCACTAGGGGCGCCCCTACAGGGGGTAGTGGGAAACGTAAGTGCCGCGGGGCGGCGGTACGGGTGGGCGACGGGGAGGGCGCCCACTAGGGGCGCCCCTACAGGGGGGCGGCGGGACGGGGATGCGCAGCGGGTCATTCTTCGTCGAAATCGACGTAGATGCCGGAGCCGATGACGCCCTTCTGTTCGGAGTTGGGCGCCTGGAAGCTCACGGCGTAGCCGAGCTTCGGGGAGCCGGTCTCTTCGTCTCCTTCGATGGCCGGGTTGTCGTAGTGATAGCGCAGGAACTTGCGTCCTTCGCGCCTGGCGCCTCCGATCAGCTCCTCGGCGAACCTCACTCCTTTTGAGTCCGTCCTGGTCATGTCGGTGGGTCTTCCTTCGCGAAACGGCTCGGACCCGTGGAACAGGGTGACGCCCCCGCCACTCACGACGTAGAGGTAGATGGAGCCTGATTTCCAGTCCCCGCCTTCCAGCCTGAAGGCGTTTCTGACCCCGGTGAGGTCGCTATAGCCTTCGGACAGGACGGCCTCGCTGTATGTCCTGGCCGCTGCTTCAACAAAGGCGATGAGTGTCTCGCGGTCCACCACTTCTGACGCGGTGACTTCGGGCGTCGGGAGGTCCGCCATCCGGACGGGGACGTGGGAGACGTCCTGCGAGTAGCCGCCGACGAGAACGAACTGTCTTCCGGTGATTCCGGAGGTGTACTCGACGGCGTATGCCGTCTTCAGCCCATCGTCGTGGTATTCGACGAATCCGCCGCCCTGGGCAGCGGCCGCGAAGAGCGCTTCGACGACCCTGGTTCCGCGTTCGTCCTCGACGCCGAGCAGGTTTTTGCTTTCGGCGTCACGATCGTTTCCGTGGATGAACGCGTCGCCGTTCATGAGGAAGATGATGAGGTAGGTCGAGCCGGATTTCCAGTCGCCCTCTGTTTTCAGCCCCTCTCTGAGCATCGCCCCTTCGTTCATGTCTGTGATCGACTCGATATGCGCCTTCGCTCCGAGGACGAATGCCTTGAGGCTTTCGGGGTCGGTCACCTGGGCCGCGGAAAACTTGCCCATCGCGGCTTCGCCCTCGCTGATGGGAGCAATAGGCTGGCAGGCCGCCAAGCCCACTCCCAGCATCGCGACTCCTGCCGTCTTGAGAAAAACGCGTCGAGAAACTGCGTGGGGTGTCATCGTCTAATCCCTTCCTTTCACGTGGTGAAGTAGCTTTTCCGGTCTGAACCGGTATGAATGCGGTCAACAGCGCGGATGTCAAGGGTGAGGTACGCGGCCCGAGACGTTTTCTGGCGGGGGTCAATCGGCAGGGCGATTGCATCTAAATTGGGTCAGAACATCGAAATGCAGCCGAATACTCTTCCAGGTCGGGGTAAGACACAGGGAAATGTACGAAAGATGGCACGTAGACGGAGAATTTAACTTATCTCGCCGACTGAGGGCCTGA
>JAJDZJ010000213.1 GCA_022824685.1 Caldilineaceae bacterium | reverse complement strand
TGGGATTGGTGGGGCCCCGCCGCCAACGAGACCAGCAAAGCGCTGTTCGACCGGCTGCCGGTTGCATTGGGAGAGGCGAACCCTGAACTGGAGCTGAACTATCAGAACGTTCCCTTCGGCGAGTATTTCGTGAAATTCCTGGCGGCGCATGCCGCCGACGACACCCCCGACGTCATGCACAGCTCGGTCTACTGGGCCCGTGACTTCTATGACAGGGGCGCGCTTCTTGACCTGACACCCTCGATCGAAATAACGCCGGATTTGGCGCCGGAGAATTTCCTGGACGGCGCCTTGCTGCAGGCGACAAAGGGGCCTGTGCAGTACGGCGTGCTGGGCGAGGGGCCGGACAGCAACCAGATCTTCTTCAACACCGATCTGTTTGACGAGGCCGGCGTCACGACCGACCCGGACGAGATCGCGCAGTGGGATTGGGCGGACTTCACCGAAGCTGCCAAGGAGCTGACCAAACGTGACGGCGATGAGGTGGTTCAGTCGGGTTTCCTGGTCGGCACGCCACGGGCCTCAACCCTGAGCATCTGGGCCAGTTGCCACAATGTCGGTTTCTATTCCAAGAACGATGCCGGCATTGAAGATGGCATTGGCTTTAACGAGAAGAATGCGGCGGTGAACGGTCTGAACTGGTTCCTGGACATGTTGCATGTGCACCAAGTCTCCCAGCCGATCGCGCCTGAACGGCAGGACTGGGCGCAGTTCCAGCAGGGGAAGGCCGCGATGGCGACATCCGGGCCCTGGCAATATGGCCCCTTGGCCAATGATCTGCCGGAACTGAACTGGTTCACGATGCTATTCCCGGCGGCGCCGGTGGACGGAGGCAAGCAGGGCACGGCCCATTGGAACAACATGCTGGTTGTGCCGACCAAGTCGCCGAACAAAGATGCCGGCTGGGCCTTCCTGGAGTTCTGGTGCGGGCTGGGTTGGATGTTGGAGCGATTCGCGATCGGCAGCTGGTTGGCGCCGCGTAAGGACTTCTACGAGACAGCGGAATACCAGGCCGCGTTGCAGGAGCTGCCTGTTCTGAACATGGTTCCGCTGGCGTCGGCGTCAGGTACGCCCCTGGTGTACATCCAGCAGAGCGCCCTGGATGCGGCGATCAAGCCGATCCTGGAGGCGGCGATTCTGCAGGAGATAGAACCGGAAGCGGCAGTCGAGCAGATGGTCGATGAGTGCAACCAGATCATGGCAGATGCCGGTTACTCCTAAGAGAAGGGTGGTTCGTGGTCAGGAGATGCTGACTGACCACGAACCATTTTGATTCAGCGCGGTGACAGATGACGACTTTGGCACAACCTTCGCAGCCGGTACAGTCGCGTGCGAGCAGGCAGAGAGAACTATGGAAACGGGTCAGGAAGACTTGGCCGGGCTATCTGTTCATCAGCCCGGCAGGCCTGCTGATCACGGTCTTCTCCTACATCGCGATCATCTTCTCTCTCTACATCAGCTTTTACCAATATGACATCATTTCAGAGGCGCGGCCTTTCGAGGGGCTGGAGAACTATACGCGCGCCTTGAGCGATAAGCTGGTCCGCATCAGTTTCCGCAACACCTTCATCTACGTCATCGTAATCGTACCGTCGATTACGATCATCTCTTTGCTGCTGGCCGTTCTTGGCAACCAGGTGCGTCGGGGGCGAGCCCTCTTCCGCACGGTGTTCTTCATCCCCACAATTACACCTATCGTGGTGACTTCGATGCTGTGGGTGTGGCTGTACGAACCCACCGGCGGGATTAACAAGCTGCTTGAATTGGTAAACATTGAGGGTCCCAACTGGCTCTTCAATCCATCGACCGCGCTGCCGGCGATTATGATCATGACCATTTGGGGCGCGGTTGGCTACTACATGATCATCTTCCTGGCCGGTCTGGCCGAGATCCCGGAGGTCTTCTACGAAGCGGCCAAAGTGGACGGCGCCGGCCGCTGGCATACCTTCTGGAGCATCACCATACCCCTGTTGCGTAACTCCTTAATCTTCGCCTTTGTTACCCTGACGATCGCGGCGTTTCAGGTCTTCACCCAGGTCTTCATCATGACGCAGGGCGGCCCGATGAACTCGACACAGACAGTGCAGATGGTCGTCTACCACTACGCGTTCCAACGGTTCCAAATGGGCTATGCGTCGGCCATCTCCTGGATGCTGTTCGGCGTAATCTTCTTCTTTTCCGCGCTGCAGCTGAAGCTGTTCATCTCTCGGGAGCTGTACTGAGTTATGGCGCGTACCCTATCCTCCCCCGGCAGCGGGCAAAGAGACCAGAACAGACTGCTTCTGATCGCTACCAGGCGCAGCTTTACCATCATCGTCTATGCGCTGTTGATTGCCCTCGCCTTCAGCATGATCTTCCCCTACCTGTGGATGCTGGCCAACTCCTTCAAGAGCCGGACCGATTTCTTCACCAATCCCTATTCGGTCATTCCGATGCCGCCTACGCTGAGCACATACTATGATGCTCTGACGATCGGGCGCATGGGTGTATACCTGGGTAACAGCATTCTGTATGCGGCGGTGGTATTGATTGTTCAGCTACTCATCGACTCGCTGGCGGCCTATTCGTTCGCGCGCGTCGATTTTCCCGGCCGCGAGACGCTCTTCCTGGCGGTGCTGGCGACGCTGATGCTGCCCGGCTCGGTTACGCTGATCCCGACATTTCTGATTGCGCATGGGTTGGGGCTGACAAATACATTCACGGGGGTGGTGCTGCCGGGTTTTGCCGGCGCGTTCGGTATATTCCTGCTGCGCCAGTTTTTCCTCAATATCCCGCGCGAGCTGGAGGACGCCGCCCGCATTGACGGCTCCGGCTTCTTCGGCACCTACTGGCGCATCATGCTGCCTCTCGCCAAACCGGCCATGGTGACGCTGGGCGTCTTCATCTTCCTCAACGAGTGGAGCTCCTTCGTCTGGCCCCTCATCATCCTCTCCGACTGGAAGAAGTACCCGGTCACCGTCGGAATCGCCCTCTTCCGCGACGTCAACCAGATTAACTGGCCCGCCGTATTCGCCGGCTCCACCATCGTCTCCTTCCCCATCGTCATCCTCTTCGTCCTCGCGCAGGAATACATCATCGGCGGCATCAGTCTGTCGGGGTTGAAGGGATAGAAAGTCCCGGGCAGCGCGAAACGGGCGCGCTCAGATGCTGGCTCCGCTACATTAGCTCTCCAGGCGTCCCTATACCTCCGGCCGCTAGAGGCCGGGCAGATCCATCCAGGAATCTCCAAAGTTCAGCGGCGCCACGCCTCGGTCTGCCTGTCGCCAGATGAGCATGATGGCGAAAAGTCTTCTGAAACCCGGGGACACCGAAGGCCAAACCCACTCTTCGCAACTCTGACTCCATTGTAGAAATAAAGGGCGTTGATGCCATCAGGAATGTCTCGCCGACTGTCTGATCCAAAAAAAGCGCTTTGACCGCATCCGCAGGAGATGTACATTCAGGCGCAAAACCTCCCTTCACCCGCTCTTTTTTAGCTCATCTCCACAATCGCGTTCGGCAAAACCTTACCAATAGGAGGCTGAAATGAACAGGGCACTGTCTCGCCGCCAATTTCTGATCGGGACCGGTGGCCTCGCCGCTGCCGGCCTTATCGCCGCTTGTGCGATGCCGACGGCGCCGGCGACCATGGAAGAAGATGGAGCCGAAGGCTCAGGGTTGACCGGTGAACTGACGATCGACATGCAGTACGTTCCCGGCAAGGTAACCGCGGATACGCCGGTGGCGCTCCACGAGATCCTGCACATCGCGTCGGAGTACGAGGACATGCACCCCGGCGTCGAGGTCGTCTTTGAGGAGCCGTTCAAGGCAACTGAGGCCATGACCCAGCCGACCTACTTCAGAGCCGGCGCGGCCGCAGGAACGCTGCCGGACATCACCTTCACCTACGGCCTCACCTTCATCTACGACAAGGACACGATTGTCCCGACGACCGAGTACCTGAATCAGCCGAACCAGTATATTCCCGCGGGCCAGCCGGGCAACAGCCGCTGGCTCGACCAGTGGTTCGAGGACGTGCATCCGATCGTGCTGGCCGACGGCAACAACTACGACATCCCCGTCGGTTGGGGCGGCCCGGGACTGGTAATCGCCTACAACAAGGAGATCTTCGCCGACGCCGGCCTCTCCGGACCTCCCGAAAAAACCTATTACGACTACTACCAGGCCTGCCAGCAGATCCTCGATACGGGCGTGATCCCCGTGGAGAGCACCCTGCTCAGCTGGGAATGGGATCGCATGGTCGACTATCTGGTGCGGGCGATGGGGCTGTTCGATCTGATCGACATCAACGGCGACGGCTTCTGCGACGACGTGGAACAGACCCGCGCCGCCGTCGCCGGCATCGTGCGCCTCGACTCACCTTACTGGGTCGAGCCGACGCGCATTTGGAAAGAGGCGACGAACTACTACCAGCCGGGCTACCTGCAGATGGCGCAGACCACCTCGGCGATCGGCTATGGCGAGGTCTTCATGACCGAACAGACGGCGATGGTATGGAACGCGACCCGCATCTGGCCGCAACTGATGGAGCTGGGAGGCACCGACAAGTTCGGCGTCTTTAATCTGCCGCGTCTCACGAATAAGCTGACGCCGTGGGGCGAAGAGGACCCGACCTGGCTGATCGCGCGCGGGACCGAGAGCAAGACGGTGACCAAGACCGCGCGCGAACGGGGACACGTCGACCTGGCCGTCGATTTCCTCAAGTTCATGACGACGCCGGCGAACACGGCGCGGCTGATCCACGAGCGGCTTGGCACGAACCTGGTGCTGCCGACGATCAAGGGCCTCGAAGATCTCGAGGTCGACGACGATGTCAAAGCGTTGGTCAGCGACTATGAAGCCGATACGGCCAAACCCGGATTCTCCTCCGACCGCATCGGCGACTGGCACTTCTGGTACGAGTGGTTCTCGGCGATTCAGGCCTACTTCGCCGACGATATGACGCTGGAAGAGATGATCCAGATTCAGATCGACGTGCTGCCGACCTTCATCGAGAATTTCCTCGTCGATAAGGAGCTGCACGCAGACGCTGCGGAGTGGGAGAAGATGCAGGCCGACTACACCCCGCCGCCGTGGGGCGATTACACGGTCCCCAGCGAACCGTTCGTGATGCCGTTCAACGCTTAACAGTGGAAATTGGCCCGTGGCCAGTGATCGGCCGATCACTGGCCGCTGGCCCTTACGAACCCCATGTCAGTACAGACTGCCGACGCGGGTCTCGATAGTGGACTGTGGCGGGGGCGCCGCCGGGCGCTGCGCCGCAACCTGACCGCGTTCCTCTTCCTGCTGCCCACCTTCCTCTTTCTGGCCATCTTCATGTACCAGCCGACATTCAATGTCATCTATCATACCCTCTTTCGCTGGGACGGCTTTACGGTGGAGCGGTTCGTTGGGTTCAAGAACTACGTAACGATGGTGAACGACCCCAACATGCACATCGCCACGCGCAATCTCGGCTGGTTCTTCCTCGGCTGGATGTTGCAGCGCATCTCGCCCTTCCTGGTGGCGGAGCTGGTCTTCAATCTGAAGCGGGAACGCACCAAATACTGGTATCGCACACTCTTCGTGTTGCCGATGGTGGTGCCGTTTCTGGTCACGATCATGATCTGGAAGTTTATTTACAACCCGCTGCCCACGATTGGGGTGCTCAATCGCATGCTGGGCAGTTTCGGCCTGGAGGAGTGGCAGACGGCGTGGCTGTCCGAGCCGAGCCTGGTGATTCTGGCGCTGCTTCTCGTCAGCTTTCCCTGGATCTCCGGCTGGCCGTTCATGATTTTCTACGCCGGCCTGCAGCAGATCCCCAATGAGGTGCTGGATGCGTCGGTGATAGACGGCTGCAATGTCTGGCAGCGGATGGTGCGCATCGACATCCCGCTGGTGGTCACTTCGATTCAGCTGGTGGCGATCCAGACGATGATCGGCATAATCCAGGACTTCGCCTTTGTGCTGATCATGACCGCGGGCGGGCCGGCCAAGGCGTCGCTGGTGCCCGGTCTGCTGCTCTTTATGGCCGCGTTCCGCGGGGACCAGATGGGCTACGGCGCAACGATCGGTGTGACGATGTTCATCGCCATCTTCATTTTGACGCTGCTCAGCTTCCGCTACACAACGTCGCCGTTCACCCGCACGCGCCGCACAAGGGAGACCTGATGACCGAGCAGACAGTCGACCCGTCCTTCACATCATCGCCGGACGCCGCGCAGGCGGAGCTTGGCGCCCGGTTCATAGGCTCGCTGCATCATGCGGTGCTGTTACTTCTCCTCTTTCTGACCTTCTTCCCCTTCTTCATTGCCATCCTCACCTCGCTCAAGAGCTTTCAGCAGCTGCTGGTGAATTTCTGGCTGCCGGCCTTTCCCCTGCAGCTGCAGAACTATGTAATGGCGTGGAACGAGATCTATCGCTTCATCATCAACAGCAGCCTCGTCAGCATCGGGGCGGTTACGGGCGTGCTGCTGTGCGCGTCGCTGGCCGCGTACGCGTTTGCGCGCATCGACTTCGCCTGGCGGGACGCGGCCTACTACCTGGTGCTGTCGCTGCTGATGATCCCCGCCGTCCTCAACCTGATTGGCCGCTACCTGCTGATCGTCCAGTTTGGGCTGATGAACTCGCTGTGGGGGTTGATCCTGCCCTATATCGCCGGCGGGATTGCCTTTGCCGTCTTTCTGCTGACCGGTTTCTTCTCCGATCTGCCGGAGGAGCTGTTCGAGGCGGCCAGGATGGACGGCGGCACCGAGCTGCAGATGTACCGGCTGATCGCGCTGCCGCTCTCGCGACCGATTATGGCGATCGTCGGCCTGCTCACCTTTCTGCAATCGTGGGGGGACTATGTGTGGCCGTTGCTGGTGCTGCGCTCGAAAGAAAAGTTTACGCTGATGTTGGGGCTGGCGACGTTCACCGGCAACAGCCAGGTGATGTTCGGGCCGCTGATGGCCGGTTATGTGATCGCGTCGATACCGACCGCAATTATTATTATCCTGATGATGCGCACCTTCGCAGGCGCCGCCCTGGTTGGAGCATTCAAATGAGCGACGGCAAGCAATATACGGTGGGGATCGTCGGCTGCGGCAGGATGGCGAATCTGCACGCGGAGGCGTATACGCTTGTGCCCGATACCCAGGTGGTGGCCGCCGCCGACATCGACCCCGACAAGCTCGATCTCTTCTGCGAACGCTGGTCGGTTCCCCAGCGCTACCGCAGCTATGAGGAGATGCTGGCGCAGGCCGATCTCGATATCGTCAGCGTCGTCACCTTGGACAATCTGCACGGTCCGGCGACGATCGCCGCGGCCGAGGCGGGCGCGCGCGGCGTCTTCTGCGAAAAACCGATGGCCTTCGACCTGGACGAGGCCGACCGGATGATCGCGGCCTGCGACCGCGCCGGCGCCAAGCTCGTTATCGACCACTCGATGCGTTTCGAGAAGAATTTCATCGAAGTGAAGGCGATGATCGAGCGCGGCGACATCGGCAATCTGCGCACGATCCGCGCCAACATGCTCTCAACCGATCAGCGCGATCCCAGCAGCTGGCACTCGCAGTTCGCGACCGCGGGCGGCGGCGAGCTGATGCACAATGGCACGCACCTGACAGACATCATCCGCTTCTACGCCGGCGATCCGGAATGGGTCTTCGCCACGGTCGAGCGTGGCAACAAGGCCATCACAATCGAGGATCTCGGCGCCGGCCTGTTCCGCATGGACAGCGGCTGCCTCTTCTTCTTCGAGTCGGGCGGACGGCGGCGCTATGGCACCTTCGAAATCCTGATCGAAGGGGACGAAGGCCGCCTCGCGATCCAGCACGGCGCGCGCAACAGCATGGGGGCTATGGGCGGGTGGGCCTGGGAACCCTATCTGCACCGCTGGCGCGGGCGCACCGAGCCGGTCGATTGGGAGCCGGTCCCCACGCAGCGCGACAACGCCACCATCAACGCGGTCACCGATCTGGTCGACTGTATCGAGAGTGACCGCGAGAGCATCTCGAGCGGGCGGCAGGGCCGCGCCGCGCTGGAAATGATCATGGCCGTCTACGAATCGCAGCGGCGGGGGTTGGCGCGCGTCGACTTCCCGCTGGCAATCCGGGACAACCCGTTCGGAGATATGCTGGACAGAGGTCAGATATAGCGAGCGAATCCCCGTGCGTCCGCCGGTGATCCTTACTGGCCCGATGACGCCCGCGCAAGCGGGCGTCGCCCTGTCAGGAGTACACAAATGAGCGACGGCAAGCGTTACACGGTAGGCATCGTCGGCTGCGGCAGGGTGGCCGCGCTCCACGCGGAGGCGTACACGCACGTCCCCGGTACCCAGCTGGCGGCCGCTGCCGACACCGACGACAACAAACTGGACCTTTTCTGCGAACGCTGGTCGATCCCGCAGCGCTACGGCAGTTATGAGGAGATGCTGGCGCATGCCGACGTCGACATCGTCAGCGTCTGCACGCTGGACAGTCTCAAGGGGCCGGTGACGATTGCCGCAGCCGAGGCCGGCGCACGCGGCATCCTCTGCGAAAAACCGATGGCCTTCCACCTGGAAGAGGCCGACCGGATGATCGCGGCCTGCGACCGCGCCGGCGCCAAACTGATCGTCAACCACTCGATGCGCTTTGAGGCGAACTATATTGATGTGAAGAAGATGATCGAGCGGGGGGAGATCGGCAATCTACGCACGATCCGGGGCCACCTGCTCACGACCGATCAGCGCGATCCCGCCAGCTGGCATTCGCACTACCAGACCGCGGGCGGCGGCAATCTGATGCACGACGCCACGCATCTCTTCGATCTGATCCGCTTCTACGCCGGTGATCCGGAGTGGGTCTTCGCCACGGTGGAGCGGGGCAACAAGACGGTCACAATCGAGGACGTGGCGGGCGGACTGTTCCGCATGGATAGCGGCTGTCTCTTCTTCTTTGAGTCGGGCGGCCGGCGGCGCTACAGCACGTTCGAAATCCTGATAGAAGGGGATGAAGGGCGGCTGGCGATCCAGCACGGCGCCGGCAACAGCCTGGAGCGCTCCGGCGGCTACGGCTGGGAACCCTATCTGCACCGCTGGCGCGGGGGCGCCGAGCCGGTCGAATGGGAGCCGGTGGCGACGCAGCGGGAACACGCGTGGATCAACGTGGTGAGCGACCTGGTTGACTGCATCGAACAGGACCGCGAGAGCGTCTCGAGCGGCAGGCAGGGCCGCGCCGCGCTGGAGATGATCATGGCCGTCTACGAATCGCAGCGGCAGGGGCTGGCGCGCGTCGACTTCCCCCTGGAGATCCGGGACAATCCATTCATAGATATGCTCGAAAGAGGCCAGATATAAGGAAGAGGCGGCCATGCGCCCACCGGACCTGACGCACCAGTTGATCTACAAGAACCCCCACGCCTACTGCGCTTGGCCGGATATCAAGATCCTGCAGGACGGGGAGTGGGTGCTGGCCTTCTGCGAGGCGATGCGCCGCCCCGCCATCACGCATCTCGACCCGAGCCTGCTCAATATGCTGCTGCGCTCCGAGGACGGCGGACAGAGTTGGCAGGGGCCGCAGGTGATCGCCGGTTACGACTTCGCCGGTATGGACGACCCCGGCATGGCGCAGCTTTCCAGCGGTGTGCTGCTGGTCAATACGGCGCGCAACAACTTTGTCTCGCTGGACGCAGCCGGCGCCGACGCGGCCTACGCACGCTACAGACGGAGCGAGGGGTTTGCCTGGGCCGGCTCTTTCCCGGTGGCAGAGGGCACCTATGTCCATCGCTCGGAGGATGGCGGGCGCACGTGGGACGGGAGCGCCCGCGTCGATGTCTCCCCCTTCGTCTCCGGGTACACGCTGCGCCCGATCACCGAACTGGAAGACGGGAGCCTGCTGCTGCCATGCTACGATGAGAGCCAGGTCCCGTGCCCCTCATTTGTCGTGCCCTCCTACGACCAGGGCCGCACGTGGCGCGGCGCCCGCCTGCTCGCGGTCGATGATACGATCGGCTTCTTCGAACCCGCACTGCTCGCGCTGCCGGGCGGACGCGTGCTGGCGCTGCTGCGCACGCACGAAGAAGGCAACTATCATCTCTACCAGTGTCATTCGGACGACGGCGGACGCACCTGGAGCAGCGCGCAGCCGACTCCGATGCGCGGCCTGCCGCCCCACATGCTGCGCCTGCAGAATGGACGCCTGCTCTGCGTCTACGGCTGTCGTTGGGCGCCTTTCGGGATTCGAGCCTGCTTGAGCAACGACGGGGGCGCGAGCTGGGATATCGACAACGAACTGATCCTGCGGGATGACTTTCCCAACGGGGATCTGGGCTATCCTACCTCCGTTCAGCGACCCGACGGCTCAATCTGCACCGCCTACTATGGTCAGGACAGCGAGGGTGTTACCTGTATTCAGGCCAGTTCATATCGGATTCCCGACTGAACGCGGACACGGTATCCGTTTGGCGCCCATTTGAGGAGAAATATGCAAAAAGGCACGGCCGCGCTGGCGACCATGCCCATTGCCTGTCGATTTTAGTGTCGTACGGAAAGTGGCGACGGGTGGACTTGAACCACCGACCTAGGGATTATGAAGCCCTCGCTCTAACCGCCTGAGCTACGTCGCCGGGCCAAAACAAACTGTAGTTCGTGCAACCTGAACTCAAAAATGAACCGCCGACCGATTGCGGTTCGGCGGCTTTATGAAACTGAGGTAGCGGGGGCAGGATTCGAACCTGCGACCTTCGGGTTATGAGCCCGACGAGCTGCCACTGCTCCACCCCGCAACAGTAAAAGGTAGTGTAACACATCCACCGCACGCCGTCAAATTTCAGCGCCTTGCGCTTCTGACACAACGCCCCCGTCGACCAGGGGCCCATTCAAGCTACTGCTGCAGCTGCTGGAACAAGGACTGCCACCAGCTCCATTCCAGGGGCCGGAAGGAACCTTCCTCCGCGACCGGGTCCGGGGCAACCGGCGCGTTCCCCACCTGGACGGGGGGTGCGTCCAACAGAATGTAGACCTCATCTCCTTCCTGAATGTAGCCCAATTCGCCGCGCGCCATCTGCACGACATACTCGTTACTTGTCGCGTAACGCAGCTGTGCCTCCAGATCCAGCGTGTTCTGTTGGCCGAGGGCGATATTCCGCTCCATTTCGGCGACCTGCGCCCGCACCGCGCTCAACTCGCGCAACTGCTCTACATGCTGAAACAGAAAATACAGCCCAACGACCACCGCCAGCAACAGCAGGGCCGGATAGGCCGGGTGACGCTGGCTTCGTTCATCATGCGGGCTTGGATTGAGCGGGACTCGGACAAGACCCATCGGCTTTGCTCGGAAGACAGCGTCGCGCAAAGATTGACTGCGCCCCTGCCGGAAAGGACGCGGCCCGAGGGAACTCTGAACACGACAGGATAAGAACAAAAGGAACCCGGACGAATCATCTGGGTCCCTTAGATGCCGCAGGAGGGATTTGAACCCCCACGAGCTAATGCCCACTACGCCCTGAACGTAGCGCGTCTTCCTATTCCGCCACTGCGGCTCAGTAAGCTAAATTTATATCATGCGCGCATCGTACCTGTCAAATCGTTTTGAGAGAATGTACGGCTGCGTTGTTGTTTTGACGTTTCCGCGACGGGAGAAAGTCGGCCAATTGTACGTGATCAGGAGACAGGCGGAAACCCTAGTTCCCGCTCAACTGTTGGTTTGCGGGCACCCGCCGGGTGAGGATATACCAGTCCGGGAAGGTCGCGAACCGGTCGGCCGGCGTGTTCAACGGACCAATCTGAACTGCCTTAACGCGTTCGCTGACGCCGTAGGTATACACAGGGTAGTAGAGAGGGATGGCCGGCACATCGGCGGCAAAGATATGCTGAAACTGCGCATAGAGCGTTTTGCGTTTGTCCGGGTCCACCATGCTCCTCGCCTCGATCATCAGAGCATCCGCCTCCTGATTGGACCATCCCCCAAAGTTCTGGCCTGTAACAATCTGGCTGCTGTGATAGAGAGGGAAGGGATCAGGGTCGCCGCTGATATCCCAGCTGAGGAGCGCGGCCTCAAAGCGCCGCGGCATTAGGAAATCAGTGATGAAACCGGCGAAGCTGACACTCTCCACCGCCACCCGGACGCCGACCGCCCGCCAATCCGTCGCGATCTGTTCGATCAGCGCGATGCGGTTCGGACCATCGTTCGTGAGGAGGATGAGCTGCATCGGCAGCCCGTCCCGGTCGCGCGTGCCGTCGCCGTCCGTGTCAACCCAGCCGCTCTCATCCAGCAGGCGTCTCGCTTCATCGGGGTCATAATCATAGGAGGGGGTATCAGACGCGTGCCCCCAGTTGTTCGACGGGATCGGGGACGACGCCAGCACGCCGTGCCCGCCTACGACATCATCAAGAAGCCGGTCGCGGTCCAGGGCATGATAGAGCGCGCGGCGCACGTTCGCATCCTGCAAAAAGGGAACATCCGGATTCTGCAGATTGAAAATGACACCGACATAGGTCGATAGCGGGGCTGAAAAGAGCTGCAGATCAGTGCGGGCCTGCGCGAGAGCGATATCCGACTGCATTACCTGGCTCACGCCATCCAATTCGCCTTCGGCGTAGGCCGCGTAAATCGAAGGATAGTCGGGATAGAAGTGGAACTCGAGCGCCGACACCATCGGGATGGCGCCATTGGAAAACGGGCTTTGCTCCAGCCGTATGAATTCCGCCGATGTCAAGGTTGCCTGCATCGGGCCGTTGCCAACCGGGCGTGAATTCAGGGGGCTGGTGAGCAGTTCGGACGGGGGCACGTCCTGCCAGATATGTTTTGGCAGCAGTCCCACCGTTGTGAAGTCGAGGAAAGGGGCAAAGGGTTCGTCCAGCAGAAGCCGCACAGTGTGTTCGTCGACCGGTTCCACCGTGACTGAACGCCACAGCTCTGCCAGGTCGGGCAGAATCGGCGCATCCGGGTTCTGCATCATCTCGATTGTAAACAGCACATCATCGATGGTAACGGGTCTGCCGTCGTGCCAGAACTGATTTTCCCGCAGGATAAAGGTATAGACGAGACCATCCGGCGCTGTCCAACGCTCGGCTAGGTCCGGCACGACACGGCCCTGTTGATCGAGCCGTGTCAGACCGCGAAAGAGGAGGCTGCACAGATCACGGTCGATGTCGTGGGTGTGGCACAAGAGCGGATTGATGTATTGGGGGTTGCCGGCAACGCCTTCGCGAAAGACGCCGCCGCGCTCCGGGACCAGCACCGTGGAGACGTTGTAGGCGGTGACGCCCATCAGAAGCGTCAGAACAATGATCCCCGCAACCGCCAGCAGCAACTGCCACCGGATATATCGGCCCAAAGGCGCGGGCGTGGCGGGGGGCGCAGCCAGCCCCGGCAGATAGCCGGAAGAAGGGGTCGTATGCAACCGAGGCGTCCGGGCCGCTCTGGCATCCCCCGGAGTGTCCGACCTCCCGAATGGCTGTTTTTCCGACATGGGAAATATTACAGAGGAACGTGAGCTGCGCCCCTCTCTTCTAGCGAAGGGCGACTGTCACGAGACTGAGCAGGAGAAACAGCGACGCTAATGTCAGCGTCAGATTGAACATCGTTTTCTCTACGCCGCGGCGGGTGCGCTGAATGCCGGCATCGCCCCCAAAAGCGGTACCCAACCCACTACCCTGACCTTGCAACAGCACGAACCCAATCAATGTGAGGGCAATGATTACTGTCGCAATCATGAAAAAGACATCCATCGTTCACCTCGGTCGTGTGACCTGCTGCGCCTGCCATCGTAGACAAAAACACTCAAACACTCGGCTATCTGATCGTCTGCCTGTCCAGCTGTGATCAGCGGCAATCAAACAGGTCCTGGGCAACTGCGCAGAATGATTCAGATTGAGAGCGCTGACAGAAACGAGAAGGCCAAACCGGCCTTCTCGTAAAGTTCCCAGTCTGTCCGTTCGTTTATGTCGAGGCCCTGGCGTGAGCGGCAAGCGAAACGGACGTTACGCCTTCTCAGGAGGATTCGGCTCAGAGGTTACCGCAGGCGCAGCACTCTCGGCAGCAGGGGGCGCGTCCGTTGTCTCTGAATCTTCCTCTTCCGCCTCGTCCTTGGCGGCCCGGCGAAATTCGCGGATACCGCGACCCAGCCCACCGAACACCTCCGGCAGCCGCCCAACGCCAAAGAAGATTATGACAATCACCAGAATCAGAATCAATTCGGTTGGACCCAAAGTCGGACCCAGAAAAAGGAATGGCGCTGCATTTCCTAGAATAAGCATTTGCTAAGCTCCTTAGCTCACAGTATGCGGAGCGCATTGGCGATATTGATCAGAAGCCTTCAATCGCTGCATTATATCACGATTCCCCCATGCGACAAATATGAATCGTGCAGAGGGATACGGTCCAGATTTGGCGTTGCCAGGAGAAGCGGGCCCCAGGATTCAGTCGAATCTTCCAGCGATAGCCCGGTCCTCACCACAATCTGCCCCGCTTCTCGCGTTTACCTGTCTTTCTCTCTCCTCATTGCTCTCCACCCTCTCCTTAGCTTTGGGGCGGTCAGCCGCAAGCGGCTTCCCTTCTCCGCATCCCTTCGCGGATCAATCCCCCTTCCTCTCACGCCTGAGCCTCCGCCCCCTCACTGACCACTGACCACTAGCCACTGCTCTCTGCAGGGCAATCGCATCTAAATCTGTAGGCCGATTCAGTTGAAATTGTGGCCAGAAGAAAGCGAGAATAAGTGGAAATCACCCTGCGCTTACTGAATATCGACGGGAAGACGCCGCGGATCAGGCCCTCAGTCGGCGAGA
>JAJDZJ010000032.1 GCA_022824685.1 Caldilineaceae bacterium | reverse complement strand
GCACGTAGACGGAGAATTTAACTTATCTCGCCGACTGAGGGCCTGATCCGCGGCGTCTTCCCGTCGATATTCAGTAAGCGCAGGGTGATTTCCACTTATTCTCGCTTTCTTCTGGCCACAATTTCAACTGAATCGGACTACAGATTTAGATGCGATTGCCCTGGCAGGGGGTGCCGTTGCGCTTGACGCTTTTACAGGAGAACTTGGACATGTGGGGTAACCTCCCGGAAACCGTGGGTGTAGCCGTCCAGGCCGGTAGATTGGGCCGGATTGGAGGGCTGGTTGGTGCCGGGGATATTTGGTGGTACGCCGCGAGGAAATGTGCGGCGCGTTGGGGACAGTGTATTCGATCGACGGGGGTTTGTCAATGGGGGAACGGCAGTGGTCAGTGGTCAGTGGGTGGAGGGACGGGGAGGCGTCGTGGGGTGGGCGTGCGGCGGGTCGACGGGTCGACGGGGAGGGCGCCCACAAGGGGCGCCCCTACAGCGGAAGCGAGCTGCGGCGCGAGGGGGTTGGGGGGGGAATCCCACCGCACAAGGGAAGCCGCTTGCGGCTGACCGGCATAGAGTAAGGAGGGAGAAGTGAGGAGGGAGGAGGTCACATGGACTCAGGGGGCAGGGCGGGGGAGCTTTGCGGGCTGACTCTGGGAATTCGCGCTGAATTCGGCGGCCGGATGCCGCTGGCAGCCCCAATGGGGAGCGCTCTTTGCGGGTCTGAATTCGGTCTGTTCGAGGTGAGGATGTGTTATACTGGAAGACCGACCGTGTGCCAAGAATTGACAGGGAGGCTCAACTGAACAGCAACCAGCTGGCGCAGAAGATTGTTGAAATCATCGAGGAAAAGCAGGCGTCTGACATTGTTCTGCTCGACGTAAGCGACCAGACCAGCATCGCCACCTATTTTGTGCTGGGAAGCGTGGACAATGAACGTCAGGCGAATGCGATTCGGGACGATTTGTGGGAGCAGCTCCAGATTGAAGAAAAGACGCGGCCCCTGAATGTCCATGACTTGAGGCAGGAAGGCGGGGGATGGCTGCTGGCGGATTATGGCGACGTGATTTTGCATCTCTTCACGGAAGAGACCCGCCTCCACTACGACCTTGAAGGGTTGTGGAGAGACGCCCAGGTCGTGCTGAAGATTCTGTAGTTGGACAAGAGGCCCAGGGGGAGGCGCGGCCACCGGCAGGCGGCAGCCGGCTTCGTTCATTCCGCGAGATTGGACAGATAGAGAGCCACAGCCGGTTCGGTGTCCATGTGTTCGGTGGCGTCGTACAGATCGGTGGTTTCGCCGGAGAGGTCAATGACTTCGGGGTTCTCCAGAGATTTGTATGCATCGCTCCGGGAAATCCCGGCTGCAACCATGGATGCGACAATGCAGGGCGGTTCGGCATGGGTATCGGCGCCCAGAAGGCTGCCAAAGAAGTTGGATATCTCAAACATTGCCTCAAAAGGACCTGCAGAGAGATGGACGCCGTTGTTGGCGATGGTCACTTCTTCGAAGCCGAAGCGGGCGGGGTTGGCGTGCAGTACGCCGCGAATTGATTTGGGCGCGGCCCGTTCGGGGAAGGTATCACCGATCATTTGGTCGCGCAGGTCAGCCCAGGGCGTGTCGGAGTGGATGAGCATGAGGGCGATGCGGTGTGAAGGCTCAGTGAAATGGGCCAGCTGGGCTGGGTGGAAGCCGTTTACGAGAATGAATTTTTCGTTACTTTCCTCATAGGACTGCACATAGAAGCCGGAACGGATCTTGTGGGCTTTTTTTGTGAACCAGAGGTTGTCCAGGCTCGCGGGCGAGAAGGAAGGATGGGCATTCAGGAATTCATGTCCGCCGAAGAGAGGGTAGTCGGCTGGCGGGACGGCGAGGGCCTCATAGACGCTGCTGCGGTCGGTCGCGCTCAGGTCAGCCGAGGCCGTCTTGGACAGGACGTTGATGGCGCCATAGTGCCGGTCCATGCTTTCTTTGCTCTCGAGAGCCGGGCCGCCGACCAGGACTACGCCTGCAACGGCAGCATCAGATTCTGAGAGCTTGTCCCAGATCAGGTCGATGGCGTTGCTGAGGCAGGCCTGATCGTCAACGGCCAGAATCTCAGGCTTTATAAACATGAGCAGTTCGTTCTGTTTTTCTGTCTTGCCTACGGCGGGGGATTTAACCACCGCAATTTGTTCCTCATTCTGCAGGGCATCCAACAGGGCCTCTTTAAGCTGTTGCTGACTCCGCACAATTCGCTCCTTTAGCGCAACCTATTCTTTGTGATCAAGGCGCGGCTGGCGTGGCTTTTCTGTCTGCCGAGACTGTCCCGCAGGCACGGAATCAGCCGCGCTGTGCACGGTGCAGACTACCGCAGGCCAACTCTTTTGACAAGAAAATCATGATGCGGTGTGCGTTCCAGAACGGGGATTTTGTCTGGACGGGGATTTGGGGGGATTTTCGGGATTAGGGGGATGGGGGGAACGGCGGGGAACGGCAAAATCCTTTGATCCACGGAGGGACACGGAGAAGGGCAGCGCGTTTGGGGTCCGCGGAGGGGGTGGGGGAAGGGGGATTGATCCGCGAAGGGGCGCGAAGAACGGCAACGGCGAACGGCAACATCTTTTTTCTCAACGGAGGGACACTGAGAAGGGCAGGGGAAGGGCGCGAGGGAGGTGTTGGCGTTTCTGATTGGAGGCGGGTTTCTGTGCGGAGGGGCCAGGGCGCCCACAAGGGGCGCCCCTACAGTGTGTTTGCGATGTAGTGGTGGGGTGAAGGGGACGGGCGGGCGAAGGTCGTAAGGGAGAGGTGAGGGAAGGGTGCATGGGGCGAACGAGGGCACGCATGATGTGGGAAGGTTGCATGGGGGGAACATGGGCACTCATGATGTGGGAGGGGCTTTGGCGCGGGCCGGAGTTCCTTTTGCTCTGCGGGTCATTGCATGGAATCTCTGAGGGCGTGAAGATGGCGCGCGTCCGCTGGCGTGACGGAGATGTTGGTGGGAAGAGGCGAGGCATTTGTGTCGGCGAAGCGGTTGACGGCGTACCCTCCGTCGGGGTCCATGGCAACGAGAGGGGCTCTTGCCAGGGCGCGATCGTCAGCATCGCCGATCCGGTCTGAAACGACCCAGCCCAGCAGCAGGTTGGGATTGAGAGAGACCAGGAACCGCGCCTGTTGGAGAGCCGCATCGGATTGGCCGCCATGCCAGGTCGCCTCGAGCAGGTTGCACTGAAAGTCGAGGCGGCCCGGCTCCTCGCCGGTTAGTTCCTCGTATACTCGGATTGCCTTCTCCCAGCGCCCTCCCATGCGATAGAGGGTGGCCAGCGCGGGCCGTGTGAGCATGAGCGGCCTCTTCTGGCGCAGGAGAGTGCGAGAGAGGCCTTGCCGAATGGGACGGTTGTAGGGGGCGTTTTCAAGCGCGAGGGTCCAATAGCGCTGCGCCAGTGTCAAGTTTCCCTCGGATTCGGCCCCCCTTGCGAGCACAGCCCAGGCGAGCTCGCTGCCGGGGTCGGCGTTCAGGAGGCGCAGAGCCCAGTCTTTGCCTTCTTGCCAGCGGCGGGTCAGCCAGATGACCTGGAGAAAGCGAAAGTAGGTGGAGAGGTGTCGGGGCAGGGATTTGAGGATGACGCGAATCAGGGGGACGGCGTCTTCAGGGCGGTTGTCGGCCAGGCGACTGTCGATAACGTCATTCCAGTGGGAGAGTTGCGTATCGACTCTGGGGGGTTGGCCGAAGGGGGGGCGAGTCATTCGCGGCGGTGTGCCCCATCCTTTTGCAGCAGCTCGATCATCAGACCGTGCGCGGCTTGGGGATGAATGAAGGCAATGAGCCCGTGGACGCCTGGTCGGGGCGTCTCGTCGATCAGGCGAAGGCCCTGGGCGCGCAGCTCCTCCAGGGCGCGCGTGATGTCGGGCACGGCAAAGCAGACATGGTGGGCGCCTTCGCCCCGCCGCGCCAGGAAGCGGGCGGTACCGCTATCGCCATTGGAAGGAGAGAGGAGCTCAATCGTGCCGGATCCGGCGTCGAGAAAGGCGATGTCGACGCCGTGGTCAGGCGCGTGGAGGCGCTCGAGGAGGCGGAATCCGAGGGCGTCACGGTAAGTTGCAAGCGCGTCGTCCAGGTCGAGGACAACGATGCCGACGTGGTCGATCTTGGCGTCGGTTAAGCGCACTGTTTTCTCCTGGATTCAGGCCGGCGCCGTTCCAAAGCAGCAGGGTTGGGCATTTCCCGATGGGTTCGCCAGACCAGAAACCGTCTCTGGATGAGAGGCGTGAAGGGGTCTCGTTTTTCGATCTTCAATTCGTCAATTCTCATTTTACAGCGAACGGGACCTTATGTGTAACCGGAACCGGCATGGGGCGCCGTCGGCATTGGGGGCGGAACGGAAGAGAACAGGATTGTTGTGATCTGCAGTCAGTGGGTGAACGGACGTCCAAATACCGCGGGGCGGGCATACGGGAGAGCGACGAAGAGGGCGCCCACTAGGAGCGCCTTCAGGGCGCGGCGTGTATCTACCGGCGGCACTCCAATGAGCTATGGGGGACGCGGGGTCGGTGATTGCGGGCTCGATTCAGGCTGCGGTTGGACTGCGGCGCAGGCGTCTCGATTGGGATCGGGTTATGCGGTCTGGACTGTAGCAGGAACAGTTGAGTCCTTTAATTTTGGAGGCCGTGGATTGCCAGTTCATTCTTCGTCGCGGTCGGGGTATGTCTTCCAGCCTGGCAGGTCTGCGTCCTGACCGGAGATAGAACTCAGGGGCAGTTTAAGGGATTCTCCCTCGGCGCGTACCGCGACGGCACCGTCGGGAAGAGGGATTTCGGCGCTGCCGGTAAACATGCGCCGTATTTGGGTGAGCATACGTCCGCGGGCGGAGAGTTCTGTTTCCAAGGGCACTGGAAGGAGAAAGCGGGTGGTCAACTCAGCGGTAATTCCCCATCTTTTCACGCGTTCGCCGGACCCGTAATGGACGGTTCGGGCGATGGTCTCGTCAAGGATGCCGGTGAGGACGCCGCCGTGCATTCGCCCAGGGTAGCCCTGGTGGCAGGCCTGGGCAGAAAACCGGGCAAGGATTTCGACGGTTCAGTCCGAGGCGACGGTTTCGTAGAATCTCACTCTCAGGCCGGCAACATTGTCCACACCGCAGACAGAGCAGGGGGAGCTACCAGGCTGTTTCTGCATCAGACCCAGCTAGAAGGCTGATATTCGCCGAATACGGATCTGAGGGCATCGCAGATTTCGCCGACAGTGACGTCACTTTCAACCGCTTCAACAAAGAGCGGCATCAGCGGCTCGTCGGTTGCGCGGGCGGCCTGTGAAATTCGCTGGAGGATTGCGTCTGCCTTGTCCTGGTCACGGCTTGCGCGCAGGGCGGCCAGCGCGGTGATCCGCTCTTTCTGCACGGCTTCGTCGACGCGCAGGGTTTCTTCGGCGGTCGAGGCGCCGCTCTGGTAGCTGTTGACGCCGACGACGGTTTGAGCGCCACTTTCGATGGCGCGCATGGTTGCGTAGGCGGAGTCCTGAATCTCACGCTGGACGAACCCGTCTGCGACGGCTTGCAGGGCGCCGCCCATTTCGTCAATGCGCTCGATATATTCGGACGCCTGGCATTCGATCTCGTCGGTGAGCCATTCGATGTAGAAGCTGCCGCCAAGTGGATCGACGACATTGCCCACGCCGCTCTCGGCAGCGAGAATCTGCTGTGTGCGCAGCGCAGTTTCAACGGCCTTTTCGGTGGGCAATGCGAGGGCTTCGTCCTTTGAATTGGTGTGCAAGCTCTGGGCGCCGCCGAGTACGGCGGCCAAGGCTTGAACGGTAACGCGGACGATGTTGTTATCAGGCTGTTGGGTGGTCAACGTGCTGCCGCCCGTCTGGGCGTGAAAGCGAAGCCGGCAGCTTCTTGGGTCAGCGGCTTGGAACCGCTGGCGCATTATTTTTGCCCACAGCCGGCGGGCCGCGCGGAACTTCGCGACCTCTTCGAGAAAGTCATTGTGGGCATTGAAAAAGAAACTGATCTGCGAAGCAAAGTGGTCAACGTCGAGACCAGCGTTGACAGCTTGCTGCACATATTCAACGGCGTTGGCGAGGGTAAATGCCACCTCCTGAACGGCCGTGCTTCCGGCCTCTCGAATATGGTAGCCGCTGATGGAGATGGTATTCCAGCGGGGCACGCAGTCGGCGCAGTAGCGGACCAAGTCGGTCGTCAACCGCATGGAGGGCGCAGGGGGAAAGATATAGGTGCCGCGGGCGATGTACTCCTTCAGAATGTCATTTTGGACGGTGCCGCGGAGTTTGTCCAGCGAAACGCCCTGTTCTTTGGCGACAGCAATCACCATTGCCAGCAGGATTGAGGCTGGCGCGTTGATGGTCATGCTCATGCTGACTCTGTCGAGGGGAATACCGTTGAGAAGCGTGCGCATGTCCTGAAGACTGCTGATTGAGACGCCGACCTTGCCCACCTCTCCCAGGGCCAGATCGTGGTCGGCGTCGTAGCCGATCTGGGTGGGAAGGTCAAAGGCAACGGAGATGCCGGTCTGCCCCTGTTTGATCAGGTAGTGATAGCGCTGGTTGCTCTCTTTTGCGGCGCCGAAGCCGGCATACTGGCGCATGGTCCACAGGCGTCCGCGATACATGTTGGGCTGCACGCCGCGCGTGAAGGGAAACTCGCCGGGGAAGCCGAGTTTCTGCGCGTATTCTGCTGCGATTTCGTCAGTGGAGGCCGCATCGGCGGGCGTATAGAGGGGCTGGATGACAATGGCGGGGCTGCTGGTGGTAAACCGCTCCTGCCGTTCAGGGAACCGGTTCAACGCGGGGTCCAACGTGTTTTTCTGCCAGGACCGCTTCAGGGCTGAGAGTTTCCTGGATGTATGGTGTTTGGGCAGGCGGTTGGCTTGTTGTTTGCCAATTGGCTCGGCCATCAGGGTAGACCTTGTTGGCGTGCAACGGTGTTGGAGGGGATCACATTTCCAGGCGCCCGGCGAGGGCGTTGCTCAGCGTCATTTCATCGGCATACTCAAGATCGCCGCCGGTCGGAAGGCCGCGAGCGAGCCGGGTGACGCGCAGACCCAGAGGTTTGATGAGCCTGGCAATGTACATGGCGGTCGCTTCGCCTTCGAGGTTCGGGTTGGTCGCGACGAGCAGTTCCCTAGGTAGCTGGGAACTGCCGTCTTCTGCCGGACGGGCAGGTTGAAGTCGATTCAGCAGTTCCCGGAGCTTGAGGTCGTCGGGACCGATTCCTTCGACGGGGGAGATTGCGCCGTGTAGCACGTGGTACAGGCCCTGGTAGGAGCCGGTACGCTCGATGGCCTGGACGTCGAGCGGTTCTTCGACCACGCAGATGATGGATCGATCGCGTTGTTCGTTGTCGCAGATCGGGCAAGGGTCTCTGTCGGCGATGTTGTGGCAGAGGCCGCAGAAAAGGGTTGCGGCCTTGAGTTCCTGCAAAGCGGCAGCCAGCGAGAGGGCGATTTCCTCGTCGCTGCGCAGAAGGAAATAGGCAAGGCGCGAGGCGGATTTTGGCCCAATGCCGGGCAGGCGGCTGAAGGCGTCGATCAAGTTGGAGACTGGTTGTGCCAGCGGGGCCATTTGGCGGTCCTAATGCGCTACCACTGTCGCGTTCAAAATGCGGCGCGTCATGGATTGGGTCCTTGCTGAGGGCGACAGCACTTGTATTGGGTCAATAGGCCGTCGTTTCCATGCCGGCCTGGTGGGTCCATTCGAATGTCAGAAGCCGAGACCTGGCATGTTGAGGCCGTCGGCGAAGCCTCCCATCCGCTCTTCGGTCAGGGCCTTCACTTTATCCGAGGCGTCGCCAATCGCAGCCATGAGAAGATCTTCCAGCATTTCCACGTCTTCGGGATCGACCACTTCGGGTTTAATGCGGAGGGCGCGCAGCGTTTGATGGCCATCCATATCCACTTCGACCATACCGCCGCCGGCTGTGCCCGTCACCACCTCTTCGGCCAGATCCTCCTGGGCCTTTTCCATATCGCCTTGCATTTTGCGGACGCGTGCGGCAAGATCGCCGCCCATGCCTCCGCCCATGCCGCCGCCTATCGCGCCGCCTGCAGGGGCGCCAGGCGCGCCGCCGCCAAACGGATTTTTCCCGCTCCTGGTTCTACGATTTCTTTTCTTTTTGGCCATGGATATTGCTCCAGATTCAGATTGAGTAGTGACAGCTTTTGTTCGGACAACTAAGGTTGGCCGTCGGTTACTTTGGCGCCCAATTCCGATACCGCGTATTCGACCAGAGGATCCGGGCCATTGGCATGGGATTCCTCGACGGCCTGGCCCCGCGTGAGCGGAATCGAGGCTTTTTCGCCGCTCTGGCAGATCAGGGTGATCTGCCGGCCCAGGAACTCGGCCAGGATGCCGGTGATGGCGTCTTTTGTTCTGGCCTCGGAGATAACGTTCTGGGCAAACTGGTTTTTGCCAAAGGCAATGGCAACGGAATCAGAACCGATTGCGAGATCTCGAATTGAGCGCAAAGAGGCTTGTTCTTTCATACCGCAACGCTCGCGGACGGTTCCAAGGAATTCTGCCCAACGGCCCCTCAGTTCCTGCATTGCCTCGGCATCCAATGGCGCTTCCGGGGCCTGTTCAGCGCGGGGGGCCTGTTCAGCGCCTGGGCCCTGGTGGACCTTTGAGACCTGAGTTGAGGGACTCTTTGCGGGCGGATCTGGAGCGGACGTGCCCGGCTGCTCAGGCAGTTGGGCCTGGCTGGCCGCGGGGGCAGGTTGCGGAACGCCTTGAATGAGTTCGACCAGCGCCAATTCCACTGGGAGCTGGGGCTGGAACCCTCCTTTCAGTTCGCCCGCGGCGGCGCTGAGACGTTTGATCGCACGGAGCGTATCTGCATTGGGGATCTTCTTTGCCTGTTCCTGCATTGTCCGGATGGTATCGGGATCGCGGTCTTCGAGCAGTTCGCCGCTCCCGACCATCTGCATTAGCATCACACCGCGGAGGTGTTCGATCACCTGCGCCAGAAACTCGTTCAGGCTTGCGCCGAGCAGGAGGAGGTCGTGGATCAGTTGCAGGCCGGCGGACACGTCCTTGTCTGCGATCGCGTTGACAAAATCGGCAACGGTGGCGCTTGCAACGCTTCCCAGCACCTGCTGCACTTGCTCCAGGGAGATAGCCGGGCTGTCTCCGTTGGACTCGGAGGCGCCGTAACTGGTCATCTGATCGAGCAAGCTGACGGCATCTCTCATACAGCCTTGGGCACTGCGGGCGATGGCGAAGACGGCCGCTTCCTGGACAGCAAAACCCTCCTCTGCGGCGATTCTGGTCAAGTGCGCGGCGATTTCCGAGATAGGAATGCGGCGGAAATCGAACCGCTGGCAGCGGCTGAGCACGGTTGCGGGAATTCGGTGGGGTTCAGTCGTCGCGAGTACAAAACGTGCATAGGGAGGGGGTTCTTCCAGCGTTTTGAGGAGGGCGTTGAAAGCGCTGGCGCTGAGCATATGAACTTCGTCTATGATGTAGACTTTGTAGCGGGATTCGCTGGGTTGGAAGCCGACCTTGTCTCTCAGCTCGCGCACGTCGTCGACGCTGTTGTTGCTGGCAGCGTCGATTTCGATCAGGTCCAACATACGGCCTTCGTTGATGGCGGCGCAGTGGCTGCATCTGTTGCAAGGCTGCCGCTCCTCGTCTGTGCAGTTCAGGGCCTTGGCCAGGATTCTGGCGGTGGATGTTTTGCCGGTTCCGCGCGGGCCTGCAAACAGATATGCGTGGGCGACGCGGCCTTCGCGCAGTGCGTTGAGCAGGGTGGTCGTCACATGCTCCTGCCCGACGACCTCTTCGAAGGTTTGGCTGCGCCATTTGCGGTACAGCGCCTGGGCCATTGTTAATTCGCTCCTGGACTCGGGGACACGGTGGGCATACGCGCCCTAGGAGGGCAGCATCCAGCGTCGCGAATCAGTCTACCATCGGGCCATAGGAGAAGCAAACGAAAGCGGCATTTTCGCAGGGCAATCGCATCTAAATCTGTAGGCCGATTCAGTTGAAATTGTGGCCAGAAGAAAGCGAGAATAAGTGGAAATCACCCTGCGCTTACTGAATATCGACGGGAAGACGCCGCGGATCAGGCCCTCAGTCGGCGAGA
>JAJDZJ010000004.1 GCA_022824685.1 Caldilineaceae bacterium | reverse complement strand
TATCTCGCCGACTGAGGGCCTGATCCGCGGCGTCTTCCCGTCGATATTCAGTAAGCGCAGGGTGATTTCCACTTATTCTCGCTTTCTTCTGGCCACAATTTCAACTGAATCGGCCTACAGATTTAGATGCGATTGCCCTGGATCGACGGGGATTCTGTCTGGACAGGGATTCTGTCTGGACGGGGATTTGGGGGGATTTTTGGAATTTGGGGGATGGGGTTTGGTTTGTGGACGAGGGGCAGGGTCTGAACTTCAGGGGTTAAGGGCGAGGGGTTAGGGGCAAGGGGTTTGGGGCAAGGGGTTTGGGGCGAGGGTTGGTGGGATTCAGCCTTTGACGCCTGTGATGACGATGCCTTGGATGTAGTTTTTCTGGGCGATGAAGAAGAGAATGATGCAGGGTGAGAGAATGATGAGGGAGGCGGCCATCAGGAGCGTCCACTCGACTCTGTGCTGGCCCTGGAAGAAGCGAAGACCGAGCGCGAGGGTGTATTGGTCGAGGTCGGAGAGGAAGATGAGGGGGCCGAGAAAGTCATTCCAATGGTGCATGAAGGAGAAGACCAAGATGATGCCGAGGGCGGGTTTGATGAGAGGAACGCAGATACGATAGAAGATGCCGAAGGTGCTGCAGCCGTCGACGCGGGCGGCGTCGTCGAGCTCCAGGGGAAGGGTCATGAAGAACTGGCGCAGCAGGAAGATGTAGAAGGCGCTGGTGGCAAAGAAGGTGGGAACGATAAGGGGCAGGATTGTATTGATCCAGCCCAACTCTTTGAAGAGGATAAAGAGTGGTACGATGATGGACGGATAGGGCAGCATCATGGTTGCGAGCACCAGGAGGAAGATGGCGTCGCGGCCGGGGAAGCGGATGCGGGCGAAGCCGAAGCCGACGATGGCGCAGGAGACGATGTGGCCGACTATTGACAGGCCGGTGATGCGAACAGTGTTGAAGAGCCACTGGTTGAAGGGCAGAATGGTCCAGGCGTTGGTGTAGTTGCCGAAGCGAGGCGGGACGGGAATCCACTCGATGGGGAAGGTAAACTCGGTGCCGGGTCTTTTGAGGGAGGTGCTGATCATCCAGAAAAAGGGCAGCATGACACCGAGAGCACCTATCAGCAGGATGAGGTAAGTAACTGCTTTCAGCATGATGGCTTGCCGGCGCCGACTCTGCCACATGCTTGCCAGACCTGAAAGGATTGGCTGCTGACTGTGTTGTTCGAGACTATGTTGAGCCATTCGATCAACCGCCCTCGTAGTAGACCCAGCTGGAAGAGGTGCGCAATATCAGGAAGGTAAAGGCAAGGATTACAAGGAAGAGCACCCATGCGAGCGCGGATGCGTAGCCCATGTTGAACCACTGGAACGCGTTCTGGTAGAGATAGAGTACGTAGAATAGCGTGGCGTAGTTTGGTCCGCCCTTGGTCATGATGAAGGCCTGGGTAAAGACCTGGAACGAGCCGATGACACCCATGATGAGGTTGAGAAGGAGGACAGGGGTGATCATGGGAACGGTAATACGACGGAATTTCTGGAAGGCGCTGGCACCGTCGAGCGTAGCTGCCTCGTAGAATGCGGTGGGGATTCCCTGGAGTGCGCCGAGGTAGATCAGCATGCCGCCTCCGACACCCCAGACGCTCATAACGATCAGAGCTGGCAAGGCCCAGGTCTCGCTTCCGAGCCAGGCTGGTCCTTTGATTCCGATGTATTTGAGCAGCACGTTGATGACACCGAAGCGGGGGTTGAAGATCCACAGCCAGAGCAGTGAGACGGCCACACCTGCGGTCACGCTGGGCAGATAGAAGAGCGTGCGAAACAAGCCGATGAGACGGATTTTCTGGTTGAGGAGCATGGCGAGGAAGAGTCCGAGGGCAAGATTGAGCGGTACATTGAGGAGAAAGATCAACGTGACCTTGAGCGACTTCCAGAAGAATTCGTCTTCGATCATCTTCTGGTAGTTACCGATGCCGATGAACTCCGGGGTGCCGACGATGTTCCACTTGGTGAGGCTTATGGAGAAGGAGCCGAGGAGTGCGCCGGCGGTGAAGACGACGAAACCGACTATCCACAGGGAGATGAAGGCGTAGCCTTCAAAGACGTTTTTCCAGTAGAGTTTGCTTTTTCCAAGCATTTTGGGGCCGGCTCTGGCGATTCTGGACAAGCGGGCGAAGGAGGAGGAGGGAGGGAGGCGGGCAAGCCCGCGCTCCCTTGATCCAAAAGAGCTGCCTGCTGTGAAACGGCAGCGTTTTCTAAGTGTTTTCGGCCAAGATCTCTTCGATCTGGGCGCACATGTCGTCGGCGGCCTCCTGGGCGGTCTTGGCGCCGCGGAGAGCGTTGTCGACCTCGGTCGTCATGACGGTGAAGAGCACGCGGTATGGCTGCGGGCTGCGGGGTACGAAGGGGTTGGGGATGGTGTTGATATAGCCTTCGCGAATCATGGGAATGTCGAGTGCGCCAAGGGGTTCGGTGTAGGCCTTGGACTCGAAGATGGAGTAGCGGGTTGGTCCGTCGGAGAAGGCCAGTTTGATGCCGCTATCGTAGCCTTCTTCCCAAGCGTCGAGGCTGCTGCGGTAGACGGACCAGTCGAATGCTTCCTGGGCGTGCTCGCTGGAGGAGGAGACCACGATCTGATCGGTATCACCCCAGCAGCGGAAGCCGGCTTTGCCTGCGGGGACGAGGACAAAGTCCCACTCGAAGGGGAGCTCGTAGCCTTCGCGCAGGTCGCGCACGGAGTCACAGGTGGTGCCTCCGGCCATGACGATTTTGCCCGTGTTGAAGTTGATGCCCAGCTCGCTGGCCTGCATCTCGGGCGGGGGTTGAATCTTGTGCTCGAGTACGAGATCGGCCATAAACTTGATGCCTTCGACGGCATCGGGGCTGTTGATGGTGCAGGTCGAGATGGCCTCGTCGAAGACTTCGCCGCCGGCGGCGCGGATTGTGGCAAGCTGGTTGGTGCCGCCGGAGCCGCCGTAAAAGTACTGGTCGGTCTCGCCGTCGCCGTCGAGGTCTTTGGTCAGCTCCTTGCCCATTTCGATGAAGGTATTCCAATTCCAGCCGTCTGCGCCCTGTTCCCAGTAGAGGTCACCGGGACTTGGCATGCCGGCTTCTTCGAGAAGTGTCTTGTTGTAGCGCAGCTGGTGGGTGCAGGATTTCTGGGGCAGGCCGAAGACTACTCCGTCGAAGAGCGCGTCGCCGTGGTAGACGACGTCATCGTAGTTGAGGTCGGCGCCGTAGGCGTCGATAAAGTCGGTCAGAGGGATGGATCCGCCGGCGGTGTGGGTCTCGGCCATGAGGGCGGGGTGGCAGCCGAAGGTGTCGGGCGCGGTACCACCGGCGACCATGACGGGGATCTTCGTGTTGTAGTCACCCCAGGGCAGGACGAGAGGTTCTACTGAGACACCGGGATTCTTGGACTTGAAGAGCTCAGCCAGCCCCGTTTCAGTCGGGACGTCTCCTTCTGAACCATGCCTGGCCCAACCGATGGTAATGTCTTCCATGTCGGCCATATCGCCGCCGCCGGAGTCGGTTGCGGCGGGCACGGCACAGGCTGCAAGGGCAGCAGTGGTGCTGCCGGCGGCCATCCATTTGAGCATGGAACGACGGCTCAATTGCGTTGACATTGCGGGTTCTCCTTGAGTGCTTGATGAACAACAGGAATCAAATGTGAAGGTGTGTCCAGAGAGTTTGACAGGAGCCAGCTTCTCAGCGAACTGCCTTCAATGCAGGTGGAATAGCGAAGGGGAAATACCAGTTCGGTTGGAATGACATCGGCAAGCCAGATCCGACTGGTTTGCGTTGGAGTCTGTTCTTACAAGCCAACACGCCAGTGCAATCGGGATATTACAGTCTTGCGATGTGAAAGTCAAGTGAACAACTGTTGGCCAAAATTGGCGCAGATTGAAGCAGTGCCACGACTGGCAATTCAGGCCTTTACCGGGCATAGAGTGAGGTTCTATGTCAGTCAGTGCGCTCAACCAAAACATGGCCGCCGGCAGCAATCGGTATTACCAGTGCGGAATCGGATTCATCCGGCCAACGGATTTCCAGGAGGAGTGGCATGCTGCCGTCGGGGAAGCCGAAGTGGGCCTGCGGGGGCACGCCGGTAAGGTAGCCGCTGTTGGAGCGCAGGGTTCGCGTGTATTTGCCGGCGGAGGTGTGGAGTGTGAGGTGCGCGCCTATGGCGCGAGTGTTTTTGCTGCCGGGCCAGATGAGGTCGACTGTCAGGCTGTTGCCGCCGCAGAGCCGGTTTTCGAAGACGGCGGCGGGGGCGAGCAGATTGTTGACGACGATGTCGAGGTCGCCGTCGTTGTCGAGGTCGGCCATGGCCATGCTGCGGCCGCCTTCGGTGGCATTCAGACCCCATGAAGGGACCGGTTGAAAGTATCCTTGGCCGTCATTGCGGTAGGCCAGGTTTTCCTCCACGAGCTCGGCGTTGGGCAGGTGTCCGAACATTTCCTCGGCGGCCATGCCGTTTACGACGTAGAGGTCGAGGAAGCCATCCTGGTCGAGGTCGCCGAACTGGGCCGACCAACTCCAACCGCTTGCCTGCAGGCCGCGCAGTTCGGCCTCGTTCACGTAGCTGCCGGCAGCGGCTGGAACCTGGAGGACATTCTCGATTACTTGCTGATCTCCAGCGATGTCGGCGTCAGCCATCATCTCCATGAGAGGAGACCAGGCAGCCATCATTTCCGGGGTTTCGGGGTATGGTTTCATATCGGCGGAGAAGAGCTCGGCGCGGCCGTCGTTGTCGATGTCGCCTACGGCGAAGCTCATTGTGTTTTGGGCGGTTTCGGCGAAGGTTTCGGCCTCTGCCCATCCTTGCGGTGACCAGAGCCAGACCTGGTCGGGCATGAGAAAGTCGTGGCCTGCCCAGATGTCGAGGCGACCGTCCTGGTTAAGATCGACGAGAAGAAGCGCGAGGGCCTGGGAGCGAGTGGCAAGGTGGGTGGGGACGAAGACGGTCCCGGTGTTCTCGTAGTAGACGACGCCGCCGTTGGCGAGGTCGTGGGGATCTACGCGTGTGTATTCGCTCTGGTAGGTGGCGAGGACGAAGTCGAGATCGATGTCGCCATCGAGGTCGGCCCAGGCGAGTGTGTAGGCTTTCTGGGGGGCTGCAAACCAGTCGACGCGGGTGAAGCCGGGAATCCGCTTGAGGACCCTTCCGGGGACCAAGCTAACTTTGCTGCCGGCGCCAAGTGAGTGGCCGTCATTCATCCAGACGAGGGGGCGGGTGATGCGATGGGCGAAGACGATGTCGAGCCAGCCGTCGCCGTCGATGTCGACGACGCTGACGCCGCGCGATTGGCCGTGGGGGAATTCCTGCTTGTGAAAGGAGAAACCTCCCTGGTTCCAGAAGATGGCGTTGAGGCCTGCCAAGTTGGCCAGAACAAGATCGAGATCGCCGTCCCTGTCGAGATCGTTGACGGCGAGGCCGGAGCCGTTGCTGTCGTAGGTCCTGACCACTTCGTCCTCGATAGAGGTTATGTGGTCCAGCGAGTGGGCAACGAAACGATCTTCGCAGGGAAGGGGTGGGAGTTGGTGGGGCTTCACAGACACGCTGACCGGTGGCCCGGCGGGCCCACCCACAGGTACGCAGGCTACAGCCAGGATTAGCGGGATGAGGATCGCGAGGAGGATGGGCGCCATTCTTCTCGCATTGGCAATTATGTTCATTTTGCTGACCTGCTCCTCGTGCCGGCTTCGTTGAATTCTGTAACGTGGCGGTTGGAGGCAGCAGGAATGCGAGAAAGAAATGGCATGGGCCGGGAGTATCCAGGGGCAGGCATGATCAGCTATTCGGTTCCTTCTCAAGCCAGGCGAGGTTGAAGAGGGCCAAGGTAAGGCGCTCGTAAGGTTGACTTTCGCCGCTCTCGTAGAGGCAGCAGAGGTCGCCGTTGGGCAGGGCGGCGAGGTCGGAGTAGGCGGACGGGCCAGGGTGGAGGGCGCGGGCGGCGGGCCAGGTGCGGCCGCCGTCGGCGCTGAGGCGGACGGTCATGCGTTCGCGGCGCGTGCTTGCGGGGTTGGCGAAGAGGAGCCGGCCGTCGGGTAGGGATTCGAGGCTGCCCTGGCAGACGGGCTCGATGAGTGTCTCGTCCCATTCAAAGTCGGTGAACGTGTTGCCCCCGTCGTAGCTGCGGGAAACACCCCTTCGTGTGCCGCGGACGAAGTTGCGGCAGTTGATGTAGAGGCTGCCGTCCTGGAGCTGGGCGACGGCGCACTCGTTGGTGCCGACTTCAACATCGCCGCCGAGCTGCCAGGATTGGCCGCGGTCGTCGCTGTAGATGACGTGCGAGTGGTAGGGGTCGCGGCTGCGGTCGAAATGGAGGCCGACGATATGATCGCAGGGGACTACGAGGCGGCCGGAGGTGAGTTGGATGCCGTGGCAGGGGCCGGTGGCGTACCAAGTCCACTGCGGGTCTTTGACGTCGGCGGTGATTTCGCGGGGCTGGCTCCATGAGCGCCCATCGTCGACGCTGTGTGTGATCCATACTGTGCGGGGGGCTCTGCCCTCGCAGATCATGGTTTCGTCGCCGTCGGCCAGGTTTTTGCAGAAGGGCAGGAAGATCGTACCTGTCTCGCGTTCGACGACGGGGCAGGGGTTGCCGCAGGTCATGCCGGATTCGGTGACCACGATCTGTTGGGGCGACCAGGTTCGACCGTTGTCGAAGCTGCGGCGGAGGATGAGGTCGATTTCACCGGCGTCGCCGCGGCCGTGTTTGCGGCCTTCGGCAAAGGCGAGGAGGGTCCCGCGAGCGGTGACGGCCAGGGCCGGAATCCTGTAGGTGTGGTAGGCGCCGTCGCCACTGGCAAATAGCGTTTCCTGCTCGCACCAGGGTTGGGCCGGATCGTGAGAGGCGCTCATGCTGGTTGGTTCCTTTCAGTCGATGTCTTCGGGCGCGATCAGGACGCCGACTAGGTGACTGGAGCCGGCGGGATCCCCGTAATTGGTATAGTCGACCCACATAATGTTGCCGTCGTCCAGCACCAGCCAGGAGGAGTAGCCGTGATCGGGGCCCGGGGGTTGATCCGGGTGGTTGCCATGGATTTGGATCATGCGCCGGCGCTGGTACTCGTCGGGAAACTGGCCGCTGGCGGCATCCCATGCCCAGGAATAGTCGTCGAGTGTTGGATTGTGGAGGCGATAGGAGACATTTTGCCAGAGGCTGCGCCCGCCAGTTTGCGGCTGGCCGAACTGGGTGTAACCGCTGAGAGGGCCTGAGCGGCGGGAGTCGCCGATTGGCCTGTCTTCGCGGAAGATGCACTGGCTGATGACCGTTTCGCCATCCACCTGGATTTGCAGGAGGCCTCGGCGATGGTGAATGGAGAGGGTATGGTAGCCGGTCATGTCGACGGCGCTGCGGAAGTCGGCTCCGAGGCGGCTCCAGATGCCGTCTACGGCCACATTGAGGACGACGCCGAGCTGGGAGATTGAGAGGAAGGCGGCTGGCTGGCCCGGCCTTCCCTCTACTTTAAGCGTGGCCTCAAGGTGGACTTCGCTGCGTGCGGATTCGGGGGGCAGGAGGCAGTAGCGGGCTTCGTGGCCGGGCAGATTGTCGATCAGCAGGGGGCCGTCGTCGAGTCTGGCCGCGTATTTGCGACGGGGGCCGCCAATCTGGAAGGTACCGGCTTCGGCCTTGATATCGCCGCACCAGCCGTAGGTACCGAGGGGTCCGTTTACGTGGCGGCCGGTGACGAAGATGCGGCCGTCAGGGAGCTGCTTGGCGTAGGGGCGGTCGAGAGCGAAGGGGCACATTTGCAGAGGGGACCAGGTGCGGCCGCTGTCGGAGGAGAAGGCGACGAAGCAGGGGATGCCGGCATGGTGGTTTTCGCGCATGATGCAGGCGAGCTCCTGGCCGCCGACGGCGTCGGGGTTGTCGAGGAAAACGATGGCGCCTTCGCAGACGCGGTGATAGCCGTTGTCGGCGATTGTCGCGGCCTCGTACCAGGTTTCGCCGCCGTCGTCGGAGCAGGAAAGGATGACGGCGAACTCCTGGGTATCGCCGCGCATGATGTGGGAGGCGACGCCGAGCCTGCCGTCTGGCAGATCGAGGATGCGGTCGGGTTCGAAGCCCATGATATTGGGCTTTTGGGCGTCGGTCCAGGTATCGCCGTTGTCTTCGCTCCAGTAGAGCCCGTTGCCGGGGGGCTGGTCTTCATGGAAGTGGCCGTGGTCGTCATGATCGATGATGACGACAAGGCGGCCGTCATTGAGGCGGCTGAGGCGCGGGGTGACGAGGCGTTCGTCGCCTTGTTGGAGGTTGGCCTGGTCGATTTCACGGTGTTTGAACCAGGAGCGGCCGCGGTCGTCGCTGGCGAGCAGGGTCAGGACCTGGTTTTCCTGGGACCAGTGGGCATCGGTATCTGAGTAGATGAGCATGAGGCGGCCGGAGGGCAGGTCGATGATGTCGGGGTTTTTTGTGAAGCGGCCAGGGCTGCGCCAGACGTCGAAGAGATTGTGGGCGACGGAACGAGGATGAATATGCACGAATGCTCCTTTTGGTGCTGATAAGAGGTAAACAAGGTGGTGGAGGTCGCAAGAAGCGCAAGGCAAAGGCAAGCGTTGCGGTCGGAAGAGGTCAGCTCAGAAGAGCCTCGAAGGCGGCCATCCACTCTTCAAATGTTGCGGTGGCGCCCTGGCCGCGCACGATAAAGGGAGGGCGTTTGGTCCTTTCCAGTTTGGCGCGCATGAATTCTTCGCCGTCAAGGACTTCCTGGGGCGCGTCGTAGGTTCCCTTGGTGCGGCAGTAGCGGATGTCGATGCTCCAACGGACCTCGTCGGTACGGTTTACTTTGCTGCCGTGGAAGGTCATGTTGGAGAAGAGAAGGATGTCGCCTTTGTTCATGGGTATAGGGATGGGCGTGCCGCGCGCTTCCGGGTCTTCGAATGAACGCATGTTCATGTTCTTGTCGCGCTTGCTATCGATCAGCTCCCAGCCGTTGCTGCCGGGGATGACGAAGAGGCAACCGTTGGTTTCATCTACATCGACGAGGGGAATCCAGACGGTGATGATGTGGGCGTGGCGGGACTGTTTGCCGTAGTACTGGCTGTCCTGATGGAGGGGGAAGGCGGTCAGTTCGCTGTCGGGCATTTTGGGGCGCAGATGGTAGTCGCCATTGAAGCTGATGTTTGGTCCCAGGAGCGGTTCGAGGGCGTCGACGATGCCTGGGTGTTGAATGAGGGCGTGGAGTTCGGGACCGAGCGCGGGTTGGTTCCAGGAGCGGAGACGGATTTCGTTTTCGCGGTGGAGGGCGGCGAGGCGCTGGCCGAAGGGTAGGTGGTGGAAGGGGTCCTTGATTTTTCGCTGGTCAAGCAAGTCTTGAGCGTAGAGACCGACCTGGCGGTGGATGCAGTTACGCAGTGGTTCCAGGTCGATGACGGGGATGGCCTGGCGGACGTGGAGGTAGCCGTTTTCGAGGTAGGTGTCTGTCATGGCGAGACTCTCCTTGCGGCGCTGCTTTGGGTGGGGCTGGTTCTATTTTCGCGTTTTCTGTTGTGACTTGCAAGTGGACGGGGAGGGGGGACAGGGCAATCGCATCTAAATCTGTAGGCCGATTCAGTTGAAATTGTGGCCAGAAGAAAGCGAGAATAAGTGGAAATCACCCTGCGCTTACTGAATATCGACGGGAAGACGCCGCGGATCAGGCCCTCAGTCGGCG
>JAJDZJ010000023.1 GCA_022824685.1 Caldilineaceae bacterium | reverse complement strand
TCAGGCCCTCAGTCGGCGAGATAAGTTAAATTCTCCGTCTACGTGCCATCTTTCGTACATTTCCCTGTGTCTTACCCCGACCTGGAAGAGTATTCGGCTGCATTTCGATGTTCTGACCCAATTTAGATGCAATCGCCCTGGAAAGTTAGGGCGCCGAACATTGTGGGGGCGGGCGTTTGGGGGGCAGGATTGAAGGGCTCATTCCTCTAGCGTGAAAATGTAGTGCCACTCATCGTGTATGGGAATGCAGTTGGTCAGCGTGTAGCCGGCCGCCAGACAGTCTTCGGCGGCTTGGCGAAGGAACATGCGCCAGTCGAAGAGCAGGTTGCCGGGTTCGCGGCGCAGGGCATCAACGTTGTCGGGCAGAGGCAGGGCGTAGGGACGGCCATCCGGGGGCGGTGGCGGGAAACGCGGGGCTCTGGGCGCGTTGCCGGGAGGAGAGTGTGTGCGGGCGCGTTGCATTGAATCGGTGGACATTTCCTGGGGAGGGGGATTGCCGTCGAGAGCGTTCCGCACGCGGGGGCTATTCAGATACCAGTCCACCTGAAGCCGGTCGGTCGGCATGCCGGCATTGAGGCTGTCGGTCATTTCGCCATAGACGTTGCGGAGATAGGTGGTACTGACGGCGCCAAGGCGGCTTATATTGAGGCGTGCGTTGACTCTTTGGAGCGGGTCGAAGGTCCACGTTACCCAGTCGGTCCATCCCTGCCGCAACAGCTCGTCTCTTTGGGACAGTTTCAGGCGAAACCCTATGCCGCGGCCGTGCCATGCGGGGAGAACGCCCATGATATGGCTGCAGAATTTGAGTTGTCGCTGGCCGGAGCTGTCGTAACCAAAGGCGGGCCAGCCGAAGGAAAAGCCGACGAGTCCATCAGTTTCTTCAGCGCCGCGGTTGACGAAGGCGCCCTGCAGCAGACCGCCGCTTTTGGACTGTGTGACGAGCACATGGATGGACATGGTGTCGCCATGGCCGCTGCCCCAGATGAGGTCCTGGACGACCTGTACGCGGCGGCAGTCTTCGACAGAGGTGAGTGTACGGATTTCCAATGAGTCATTCATCTGAATTCTGTCCATCTCAGTGTATAGGGAGGAGCCGGGGCTCCGGTTCTATGCAACGGCTTCCGCGGCCTATATTCTGTCAAAGCGGGCGACCAGGGTCGCGCCGGGCTGATGGGGCTGCAGGTCGACTGGCTGCACTGCGGTAAGGCGATAGCCGGCCTCGTTGACGGCGTCGAGCGCCCTTGCCAAGCGGGACGGTTCGTCAGAGATGAGCGCGCACCGGCGGATGCGCATTCGGGTGAGGAGGGAGAACAGCTCCGGGTTGACAATACCCTGAGGCGGCGAGAGCAGGACGGCGTCGAAGCTGTAGTTGCCGCGCCGCAGTTTCCGAATTGCCGGCAGAATCTCGCCGTGCCAGGCGTCGGCATTGTCGAGACGGTCGAGATTGGCGCGTAGCGCGGCTGAGAGCAGCTCCGCCTCTTCGACGGCGACGACGGTGGCGGCCTGTTCGGCCAAGACGGTTGTGCGGGCGCCGATGCCGGCCCATAGTTCCAAGAGGTGTTCGAAAGGCTTGAGTTCGAGCAGATCGGCCGCGACGGCGGCGAGGACCTCGTCTGCCAGAAGGTGGCCGCTGCGGGCTTCGCCGAGAACCGGGGGGAAGGCGGTGAGCTGTTGGTCCTGGACCTGGGCGGCGTAGCTCCAGTCGCCTACAAGCAGTTCCAGCGATGGGTCGACAGTCTCCTGGAGGAAGAAGACGTTTACTGGCAGGTCCAGTTCGAGGCTGGGGGGGGCGCCGCGTTCGCTGTGGAGGATGAGTACGCCTTTGGCCGCCTCGCTCAGGGAATCGGCTGTACCGCCGACGGCAAGCGTAATGCCCCCCACAGAGGGAGTCTCTGGTTCGGGCGCGGATTCCGGTTCTTCCGGGTTTTCTGCGTGGTTGTGATCACTCTGAAAGCCGGCGAATAGCTGTGCAAGTTGCGGGTGGTGGAGGGGGCAGGCCTCGACCGCTAACGGCGCGCCGCTGCGATCGGGCAGAGTCAGTTGCCGTGACGGCCCGAAGTCGAACCGCATCTGTGTCCGGAATCCGAAATCGAGCACAGCAGGGGCGTCACTTGCACTGTCTTCAGAGGGTGCGCCGAGGGCGATCACATCTGATACGAGCTTCTCGGCCAATTGGCGGCTACGCCGGCGAGACGAGCCGGGGCGTGCATCTCGAACGATGGTGGTGACGATGATTTCGCGCTTGAGGGCCAGTTGGCGTTCGTAATCGATCTGCTGCCACTGGCATCCGGCGCACCCGGCGCGGCGCCAGGAGGGGTTCAGGAGGCGGCCGTCTTCAGTGGTGACAGGATGGGGCGGGCCAAAGTGGGGGCAGGGGGGTTCGACCCTGTCGGGGCTGGCCTTCAGGATTTTGCGGAGGATGCCCCGTCGCCAGCGTTTTGTCCCGGGGACGGGTTCGACTTGGACTGTTTCACCCGGAAGGGCGTCTGCGACAAAGACGGCGCGGCCGTCGTCGTCGCGGCCGACGGCTTCGCCGGTCGCGGCAATGTGGGTGAGGTCGATTTCGAGATTCAAGTCCATCGCTGAATTTTACCGTCTGGTATGGTGTCCAGCCAAGTGGGGGAAGGTGTGAGTGCAGGGCGATTGCATCTAAATTGGGTCAGAACATCGAAATGCAGCCGAATACTCTTCCAGGTCGGGGTAAGACACAGGGAAATGTACGAAAGATGGCACGTAGACGGAGAATTTAACTTATCTCGCCGACTGAGGGCCT
>JAJDZJ010000053.1 GCA_022824685.1 Caldilineaceae bacterium | reverse complement strand
CTCGCCGACTGAGGGCCTGATCCGCGGCGTCTTCCCGTCGATATTCAGTAAGCGCAGGGTGATTTCCACTTATTCTCGCTTTCTTCTGGCCACAATTTCAACTGAATCGGCCTACAGATTTAGATGCGATTGCCCTGGGGCAATTTCTTGTTGAAGAGTAAACGGGTCTTCTAGAATGGTAGCATGGGAGTTTGGGTGAAGAGAGCTTGCGTTCGATGGCGGGAAAGCGTGAACCACTATTTGAAAGAAACCTGAGTCATGTTTTTTGACCGAGCAAAGATCCATGTGCAGGCTGGAGCGGGCGGCAACGGCATCGTCGCGTTCCGCCGCGAGAAATTTGTGGCCAAAGGCGGCCCGGCCGGCGGCAACGGCGGGCGCGGCGGAAGTGTTTATATCGTTGCCGACGCGAACATCAATACGCTGCACGCATTTCGTCGCAATGTTCATTATCGGGCTGAGCGAGGCCGACATGGGGGCGGCACCAAGAAAGTCGGCGCGACCGGTGATGATCTGCTGATCCGGGCGCCTGTGGGGACCGTGGCGCGCATCGCGGATAGCGATACAGTACTGGCGGATCTGGTGCGGGACGGGCAGCGGGCGCTGGTGGCCAGGGGCGGGCGCGGGGGGAGAGGAAATGCTGCATTCAAGAGCGGGAGGAACCGTGCGCCGCGCCTGGCAGAGAACGGCGAAGCAGGCGAGGAACGCTGGCTGGAGCTGGAACTGAAGATGGTCGCTGACGCCGGAATCATTGGCGTGCCCAATGCGGGCAAGTCGACGTTGTTGAGCGTCATCAGTGAGGCCACTCCCAAGATTGCCGAATATCCGTTCACAACGGTAGTCCCCAACCTGGGCGTGGCGGAGGTGAACCACGTTCAGATCGTGTTTGCCGACATTCCCGGGCTGCTGGAAGGGGCGCACGACGGCGTCGGTCTTGGGCTGGAGTTTTTGCGTCATATTGAGAGGAGCCGAATTCTGGTGCATCTTCTGGACGGCGCGAGCCCCGATCCGGCCGGCGATTTTGCAGTGATCAACCAGGAGATGAGGCTTTTCAATCCGACGCTGGCGGATAGACCGCAGATCATCGTGCTCAACAAGCTGGACCTGCCGCAGGCGCGGGAAATCTGGCCGGGTCTGCAGGAGGCGCTGGCGGAGACAGGCAGCCCCATGTTGGCGATCAGCGCGGTGACAGGGGAAAATGTACAACAGTTGCTGTACGACGTGAAGGAACAGTTGGAAAGGTTGCCGGACCCCGTCGAGACGGCCGAGGCGGAAGAGCTGCCGACGCTTGCGCCGGTCGAAGATGAACGCTCGTTTCGGGTCACTCGTCTGGAGGCGGATTTGTGGCAGGTGCAGGGCGTCGAGATTGAGCGGGTGGCACAGATGACGAATTGGGACTACTACGAGGCCGGTCTGCGGTTTCAGCGGATCCTGTCGGCGATGGGAATCTCCGATACATTGCGGGAACAGGGTGTTCAGGACGGCGACACGGTTGTCATTGGCGCGACGGAACTGGTGTGGGGATACGAGAATGCGCTGGGAGAGTAAGGGCGCAGAATGCAGGCAGCAGGCAGCGAGCGACCGGATACGGCAACGAGGATTTCGATAGGGCCGGGCAGCCCAGAGGCAGGAACTGTGGCGCGGGGTTCAGGGATTCCGGGCACTGAGCTGAAAAAGGGATGAGCGCAAGAGACAGATTACGCGGCAGGCGGATTGGCATTTTCGGAGGCACCTTTGATCCGATCCATGTTGGGCATCTGATTCTGGCGGTGGAGGCTCGGCATCAGTTGGGTTTGGACATGATAGTTCTGGCGCCGGCGGGAGATCCTCCGCACAAGCCGGACAGTCCGATCTCGTTGCTGGAGCACCGGTTGGCGATGTGCCGGCTGGCGGTTGCCGACGACGATGAAATCGGCATTAGCCTGATCGACGCGGAGCGCCCCGGCCCCCACTACACGTCGGACATGCTGCGGTTATTTCGCCAAGAGATTGGGGAGGCGTCGCAGCTATTTTTTCTGATGGGGTTGGACAGTCTACGGGATCTACCCACTTGGCATGAGCCGGCGTGGCTTGTGCGAAACTGCCGGCTGGTTGCGCTGCGGCGCCACGATGTCGAGATCGATTGGGTTCGCCTGGAAGCGGAACTGCCAGGCGTGCGCGATCGGGTCATTGTGCTGGATATGCCTGAGGTGGAGATTTCGAGCAGGGATTTGCGGGGCCGCGTTCGGGCGGGACGGCCGATCCGCTATCAGGTCCCCGGTGCGGTCGAACGGTATATCATTGACAACGGATTGTACCGTTCCTAGGGGCGGACGTTCTTGAATAGGCCAAGCGCAGGTCTTCGGGGGAGTCTCTCTATTTCCAGGCGTTATTCGCTCGTCACGAAGTCATGCGGCGCCGCATTGAGGAACGGGGTTGCATAGGTATCGACGCCCAGTTGTTCCAGGGCTTTGCGGAACTGGGTGTCTTCAATCGTGCTGAACTGTTCAGGGGTGAGTTTACTGAGCAGTTCGGCGGTCACGTGTTTTGCAGTGGCCGGTTGCGGGACTTCCAGATTGGGCGTGATGCCCTGGCCCTTGATGAGATTGCCATCGGGCGTGAGCCAGTTGGTCACGCCGAGTAGAATGGCAGAGCCGTCGCTAAGGCCGAACTGGTTGAGGACGGTCCCGGTCCCGAAGGTCGTTTCGCCGATGAGGATTGCGCGCTCGTTCTCCTTGAGCGCGCCTGCGGTGATTTCTCCTGCGCTCGCGGTGCCTTTATTGATGAGGACGACCAGCGGCATTGCGCGGGCGTAACCGAGGCCGCGGGAGCGGTGGACGGTTTGGTTCCGGTTGGCGTCCGATTCGATCAGGATCAGGTCTCCTTGCGGCAGGAACTGGCTGTTGGCGCGGATTGCCTGTTGCAGGAATCCGCCTGGATTGTTGCGCAGGTCGAGGATAATGCCCTGGTTGGCGTTGATTTCGGAGATTTCACGCAGTGCGGCTTCCAGTTCCAGGTCTACGCCTGCGGTAAACTGCGAGATGGCAATGTAGGAGATGTCCGTGCTGGGGATAGGAGTCCAGCTCACGCTCGGCACTTCGATTCGGGCGCGAGTGATTGGGACCGTGAGGGGTTGCAAGGTATCAGGGCGGCGGATCGTGAGCACCACTTCGGAATTTGCCGGGCCGCGGACGAGGAAGATTACCTGGTCCAATGTCTTTCCTTCGACCGGTTCACCGTCCACTTCGAGGATAATGTCACCGGCAAGGATGCCCGCCTTGTCTGCGGGCGAACCGGTGATTGGCGCTACGATCAGGACATCACCCTCCTCCATGGAGACGTAGGCGCCTATGCCCTCGAAAGAGCCTTCCAGGCTGGTCTGGTGCAGTTCGAGGGCGTCCGGGGAGAGGAAGGTGGTGTGACCCTCATCGCCCAGCGAGGCGAGCATCCCTTCGATGGCGCCGTACGTCATGGCGGTGAAGTCGACTCGTTCGCGATCGACAAAGTGGGCGACGACGTAGTCCCAAGCTTCCCAAAAGACGGCGAACTCGGCGGGTCGTTCTTCGGCTGCGGCGGCCGTGCGAATTGAGTAGCCGGAGATCGTACCGCCGGCGAAGGAAAGGGCCATCAGCCAGACAACCAGCAGGGGCAGGAACAGACGTTTGGCCAATGCAGTTCGGGGTGTTCGTAACATTCGAATCGATCCGTTTTTGCAGTCGAAGGCACCGCGGCATTGTGTGCCAAGCGTGACGAAAGGGATTGGCTTTTCGGTCTTGAAGGAGGGCTATCAGAAGTATCGGTTAGGCAGTATTAATTGGCAAGCCCTGGAGGAGGTGGCGCGTCTACGTTGGGGCTACGGCCAGCCCATGATTTTTGCACAGTAGAGTTGAACGGTTCCGAACAGTACGGGGGACACGGCGACTAAAGAGATAGTTTCGGCGGCGCCGGGGCGGGACGGAGGAAAGGCGATCTCTTCTGGCCAAAAAAAACTGTCCGACGGTACGGGCCAGAGAAGGGGGCCTGTGTAAACGTCGGACAGTATTTTTCTTCAGCGACAGCGCGTTTCGGTTGTTGCAGGCGTGTGGCCGGGAATCGAGGCCACTTGCCAAATGGGAGCGCAGAAACGATTCACGCACCGATCAGGCTGAGGGCAAGCCGACGGCAACTGTTCGCTCGCATGAGGAGCTCAGCAGCGCCGACGGATTGCGCACTCGTTGTTTTGCTTAGTTCATGCTGATCGAAACGGAGCCGGAGTCCTGAGCGACGCTGACGCTGGCCGGGAGCATGATGTTCTGGGCCAGGACGGCATTGATCTGCGCGTTAACCGGAGCGAGCAGCGCTCCACCGACAGCCATGCCACCAGCGCCGGCCGATTGGAGATCGACCATCAGGTGGCCATCGCTAACGCCCAAGTTGCCGACGAGGTCGAGCGAATTCCCCATCATGCTGACGCCGTCTTTGAGGGTAACGCGGAAGTGCATGGCATCGGGCTCAATCCACACGACTACGGAGTCGATCGGCTGATTCGGGCCACTGTTCGCTTCAAGAGCCTTTGTGACGTAGCTGCTGAACTCAGATTCGCTCAGCGTCACCTCGCCCATTGTAAGGGCGCCGATCAGGGCATCCTGGGCGGACAGGGCGGCCTCGTGTGAGATTTCGACGTCGCGATCGGGCGGAGCGGCGGGTGCAGTACACGCACTGACCACAACCAGCAGCAGAGACAGTACAACGAGTGAGATGAATGGGGTTCGTTTGTTCATGGTTCTGTTGCTCCTTGAGAGAGTTGGGTTAAGGGAACTTTAACTCTTGATCTCATCATAAATTGATAGAGAAACAATCAAATGATGACCATGAGTCATATCGTCTCACAAGAACATAACGAGCGCAAATCTGAAAAAACCGGGTCGTTGGGCTAAGGACCGACTCTTTCGTACTCTTGTCTGAGGGACTGACATCCAGTTTGCGACACTATCTTCTCACAAGAACAGTTCTTGTACAAGCCTGAGAAAACAGGCGGCGCCTTCTCGCATGGGCCTTCTTTGTGAAAGGCCCTTTGACTCCTGAAGTCATGGACCACATTCTGCCAACTTTGTGATAGTGAGGTGAGACTTACAGGAGCCCAACGCCGGGATACGCTCTGAGAGAGGGCATCTGGCACAATAATACACGTGACAGGCGAGGCTGTCAAGCCTGAATTCGGGTTGGGTCAGGGCGATTGCATCTAAATTGGGTCAGAACATCGAAATGCAGCCGAATACTCTTCCAGGTCGGGGTAAGACACAGGGAAATGTACGAAAGATGGCACGTAGACGGAGAATTTAACTTATCTCGCCGACTGAGGGC
>JAJDZJ010000156.1 GCA_022824685.1 Caldilineaceae bacterium | reverse complement strand
GGCCCTCAGTCGGCGAGATAAGTTAAATTCTCCGTCTACGTGCCATCTTTCGTACATTTCCCTGTGTCTTACCCCGACCTGGAAGAGTATTCGGCTGCATTTCGATGTTCTGACCCAATTTAGATGCAATCGCCCTGCAGGGCAATCGCATCTCAATCTGGTCGCCAAAATGTGCCGCAAAGGGCGCCCACAAGGGGAGCCCCTACTTTTTACCGGTTGTTTTCGGCTGAAAAACTGATCTACAGTCGCCGAGATGCTTATGAATTTGTGACTGCGCGCTATGATTTGCACTGTATCTCGGCTTTTTTTCGAAGTTGGGCTCGAATCAGGTCGTGTCCAGAGGTCTTACCCCAATTAGATGCAATCGCCCTGCGCCCCCTTGGACAACTGTTGACACAGCGGTTAACCAAGAGTAAACTCACCCTGGGGCACCCCATTGCGTCTTGTGAACAACAAGCCTTCTCTCCACAGGTGCCCCCTTACACCACCAAATAAGTCTGACCCTTCTCAAGGAGGCTACGATGTCCACAGCACGAGTCAGTCTCGTCCACGGCGGAGACCGCCGCGCCAACGTCTTCAACGCGCTGGAGCTGGTGCGGGCGGACGTGGAATCCCGCCTGGCCAAGCAGGTGATGCTCAAACCGAACTTCCTCAGCAGCGAAAACCAGCTCGCCTCCAGCCATGCCGACGCGCTGCGGGGCGTCCTCGACTTTCTGCTCACCACGCCCAAGCCGCCGCGTGAAGTCCTCATCGCCGAGGCGGGCGCGCAGGACACGTGGGACGCCTACCGCAACTTCGGCTACCACGCGCTCGAAGAGGAGTATTCGATCCCGCTGCGCCTGATGGACCTGCACCGGGAGACCGAATGGGAGTCGACGCCGATTGTGCTGGCCGACGGCAGCGAGACGATCGCGCGCATGCCCCGCACCGTCCTGGACTGCCCCTGCACGATTTCGATCGCGATCCCCAAGACGCATGATACCTGCGTGGTCACGCTGGCGCTGAAGAACATGATCATGGGCACGATCTACCGGCAGGACCGGGTGAAGATGCACGGTTTCAACACCCATGCCGAACGCCGCGTCCCCGAGGAATCGCGCGCCATGAGCATCAACCTGATCCGGCTGGCCCGTTTCATGACCCCCGACGTCGCCGTCTTCGATGGCGCCCGCGGCCTGCAGGGCAACGGGCCCGGCGGCACAGACGGACTCGATTTCGGCATCGCCGCCGCCAGTGTCGACACATTCGCAGCCGACGCGGTCATCGCCAAGACGATGGGTTTCGAGCCAATGGAGCTCGGCTTCCTGCGCTACGGCCACGATCAGGGCATGGGCACGGCCGACCTGGACGAGATCGAGCTGCTGGGCGGCGTCTCTATCGCCTCGGTGGCGCGGCAGTTCAAACCGCACGAAACCACCGAGCTGCAGCTGCAGTGGCAGGTCGAAAACGCGGAGCAGCTGCTGGCGGCGTAATCCCAAAACAACGAGAAGAGAGTGAAGAGAAGTGAGGAGAGAGGATTCTTCCCGGCCTCATTTCCCGCTCTTTACATCCTGCTTCCTCTACAAAGGCGGTTCCCATGCTTCCTATCATCGATACCCATCAACATCTCTGGGATCTGAGCGTGTTCGACATGCCCTGGCTGGAGGACGCGCCGACGCTGAACCGCAGCTTCGTAACCAGCGACTACCTGGCCGCGACCGCGGGGCTGAACGTCGTCAAGACGGTCTATATGGAAGTGGACGTGAGCGCGGCGCAGAAGGTCACAGAGGCCGAGCATCTGATCGAACTCTGCGCCGCCGATGACAACCCCACGGCCGCCGCGGTGATCGGCGGCGCCGTGACCTCCGCCGACTTCGGCGATTACATCCGGCGCTATGCCGGCAGCCCCGCGATCAAAGGCGTGCGCCAGGTGCTGCACGGGCCGGGGACGCCGCAGGGTACCTGTCTGGCGCCGCAGGTTGTCGAGAATGTGCGCCTGCTGGGCGAGTTGGGGCTCTGCTTCGACCTCTGCATGCGGCCGTCGGAACTGGGCGACGGCGTCAAGCTGGCGCAGCAGTGCCCTGATACCCGCTTTGTGGTCGATCACTGCGGCAACGGCGACCCGTATCTGATCAGCGGCGTTCTGCCCGGCAGCGGAGCGGACGGCGATGCAGGCCAAGCCGACTCCAAGCTGACCATCGCCGACCATACCGACCGCGACGACCCCTTCTGGCATGACGCGCAGCAGTGGATGGACGGCATCGACGCGCTGGCCGCGCGCCCCAACACCATCTGCAAGATCTCCGGGATCATCGCCCGCACCCGCCCCGGCTGGACTGCCTCTGACCTGGCCCCCGCGGTCAACCACTGCCTCAACAGTTTCGGACCGGACCGGGTCGTCTTCGGCGGCGATTGGCCGGTCTGCACACTCGGCGCTGACGCCACCTATCGCGCCTGGGTCGAGGCGCTGAAAGAGATCATCGCAGGCCGCACCGAGACGCAACAGCGCAAGCTTCTGCATGACAACGCTGCCGCGTTCTACAAGCTGGCTTGAAGAGCGAGGCAGATTGCGGAGGCCGTATCGCGCAGGATTCGGAGCCTGCAATGCCCGTGGGTACTGACCGCGGGCCACAAACTACCCCATGGGACTCGAATGGAGAACGCTGGAAGATGAAGAGGGCCGGGTCCAGGAAGAGGCCCCGGAAGCAATCGCGAGGGCGCCGCAACGCCGCAGCCGGAATCGGTGGCTATCGGCCCTGGTTGCTCTGCTGGTCGTGGCGGCGGTCATCCTGGTGGTGCGCTACGTTCTGCAGGAACGTTTGAACGCTGTCTCCGCCGCCGTCGAAGCTGAGGTTCTGTCCATGCATGGGATCGTGCAGCAGGCCGAGCGCGAACTCGACGGCGCCCTATTCGGCAGCATGATCTCGCCGGACTACCCAAACTGGGGCAGAACCCAGAAGGAGATGCTTCTCAGCGGCGTGCGCTGGGACCGCCCCTATTTCGACTTGGCCCTTCATCGCGGCGCTGACGAAGCGCCGCCCACCGGCGATGTGGCTGACATCACCTTCACGTCCGACTGGCGGATGGCGACCGTCACCCTGGCCTTCCCCTACGTGCGCGCTGACGGCTCGCCCATAACGCTTCACCAGATCGTTACCTACCGGGACGAAACGACCGGCTGGGCCCTGGTCCCCGCCTATCCTTCCTTCTGGGGCGAGAAACAGACGTTCACAGGCCGCTATCTGACGGTCGAATACCCGGAACGGGACGCGCCAACGGTCGAGCGGCTGGCGGACGAGTGGGACGAAATGCTGGCCGCAGTCTGCGGGGAGTTGGACGGCCTGCGCTGCCGCCGCGCCTGGCGGCTGAAGGTGGAGCTCTCCACGGAGTCCGGCCCGCTCGCTCGCATGAGCGAAGGCGCCTCCCGCGGACCACTTTGGAAGGGGATGTCCCATGCGTCTCCAATTAGCAGGGGCGCCGGCTGGTCGGGGCTGGTGTTGCCGACGCCGAGCCTCATCGGCAGTCCGGTGGATGACGCCGGCTTTCAGGCCTTGCGCGCCGGCTATGCGCCGCTGATCGTGGGCGGCGGAATCGCTGACCTCGTCAACTGGCGCTGCTGTGAAAAGGTCGTTTTCTTTCGCGCCCTGGTGGATAAGCAGCTCAGCCAGTTGGGGCTGGCGCCGTGGCCGCTGACCGCCTCCGACTATGAGGATATCTTGCAGGGCTCGATTCATGACGTGACAAACCTGCACTGGGTCTATCTCCAGCGTTCCTACAACAACATCACCCCGCAGATCCAGAAGATCGTCCATAGCCTCGTGGACTTTATCCTTGCCACCAATCCGGAGCGTTCGCCAGCCTCGTTGCAACGACTGCTGCTTCGCTACGACACCTATCGTCCGTGGCTTCTCAGCGCCCTCCCGATTAGCGCGAGGCAGACAAGGCAGGGAAGCTACACGCGGTGGATTCAGGGCAATTGGATCCGATACGCTGACCAGCAGTTGGCCGCGGACGCGCCCGCGGGCAGCGCTCTGCCCCAGCAAGATCTGCAACTGCTCTGCACGGCGGAACGATCCAGCAGCGCACACCTGTACCGTTACGACGTGCAGGATGAGCAACTTATCCAGGAGGACCATAGCGGCCGGTTTCGCCTCATGTATTCTCTGCCCGACGATAACGGGGTTCTGCTGCAGAGATTGGGCGAAACCGACGCGGCCGAGTCAGGCCCACCAATCCAGATCTGGCGTCAGGGACAGGTGCAGGATGTCACCTACCGCCCCAATAATGTCACCCTCTTTGCAGTGGAGAGCACTGCAGACAGGATTCTCTTCTACGCCTATAATACCCGCCAGCGTCCGTCTGTCCGCTTCACCTATCTGGATCATACGGAGTGCGACGGCGGCGCGTGCGCAATTCGGACCCTGGACGGTTGGCCGACCTGGTCGCCTGACCGGGAGAGGACGATTGTCTCGCACGGGGACGGCGTGCTGTGGCTTGGCAACGAGGAGGGAGAGCCGCAAAGGCCGGTCGCGCACGGCCGGTCCGTTACGTGGTTGGACAACAGCCGCTTTGCCTTCGTTCAGCCGGATGAAGGCATGCGGGTGGCGGTGATGACTTTGCCCGATCTTGAATTGAAGACGCTTGTGGAGGTAGAGAGACTGGCAGACGCGCTGCAGACAGCGACGACACCGGCGCGGACTGTCCCGGTCGCGCTGGCGGCGCATCCCGCCGTGCCGGACCGGCTGTTCGTCGGGGTACAGATGGAGGGAGGCACGGGCAGGGAGGCCGCCCATGTTTTCGTCCACGACCTTGCCACAGACGGGCTCTCAGAGGTGCTGCAGGTCAAAGATCCCCTTGAGCCGTACCGGTCGCTGCGATTCTCCGAAGATGGACGCTGGCTCTTCGTCCACAGCATAGAACGACGCGCCAGCGGCTGGCATCTGCATCTCCACAACAACCAGACCGGTGACATCCTCACCTATTCATCCGAGTCTTCCCTGGCCTTTCCCGGATATGACCTGTCGGCAGACGGCGCGTGGATGGTTCGCGTTGATGATGGCTTCATCCATCTGATTCCCTTGAACGGGGGCAGGCAGAGGCTGGTGGCCCACGATTTTGCCCACTGTTATGCAGCCGTATGGGTGAACTGAGTTAACCGTTGCAATGTTGTCTCTCTGCTGACGGTCAGCCCGGGGCACAGAACCAGAAACTTTGAGAGGAGAGCGAGAATGACGACCTACCGCTATGCTGAGATGACCTGGTCCGCCTGCCGCGAGGCAGCCTATTCCGGCCGGGTCGCGGTGCTGCCGGTTGCCACCTACGAGGACCACGGCTACCACCTGCCGATCGACACCGACGTGCGGCTCTGCACGGGGATCTGCGAACGGGCGGTGGCGCGCATCCCAGACGAGGCGGTGTTGATCCCCCCGATCAGCCACGGGTACAGCCCCCACCACATGGATTTCCCCGGCACGATTACGATTCGCTGGGATACCTTTATCAATTACGTGCGCGATGTCTGCGTCAGCCTGGCCCACCACGGCTTTAAGCGCATACTGATAGTGAATGGGCACGGCAGCAACACCGCGCCGGTGGAGATGGCCGCCCGCCTGACCGTGCTCGAAACCGAAGGCAATACCCTGTGCGCGTCGGTCAACCACTGGGGCGTTCGCAAAGGACGGGAGGAGGGCAATGCGATCCGCTCGTCCGACTTTGGCGGCACCTCCCACGCCGGAGAGTACGAAACAGCCCTCTACCTGGCGCTGGCTGAGGAGCTGGTCCAGATGGACAAAGCGGTCGATGAGCGTTCGCCGCTGTCGCCGAGCTTCCAGACGGACCTGCTGATGGGCAAACGCGAGGACGGCTCGGTCGCCAACCTGTGGCCGTACTGGAGTTCGCTGACCGACAGCGGCGTTTTGGGTGACGCCACAGCCGCCACGCGCGCAAAGGGCGAGCAGTTTCTTGAGGCTGCGGTGGAAGGTCTGATCGAACTGATTCGCGAATTCCGCACCGTCGCGATCAACCCGCGCAAGGATCACATTTCACCGGAAACCGATGGCCGCTAGAGCGCGGACGCGCCCAACCGTCAGCGGGCGGGCAGGGGTTGGCCGCGGACAAAGCCAGCCATGAGCGAGCATTACCGGCTGCGCCCGGCCGCGCTGGAGGACTGGCCCGCCATCGCGGCGCTGGACCAGGAAATCTTCGGCGCGTACGGCGCGCAGGAGGAACCGGCGATCATCCGCAGCCGCCTGCTGACCTTCCCCCAGGGCTGCGTCCTGCTGGAGGGGAGGAGCGGCGGGTCTCCGTTCATCGCCGGTTATCTGACCACGGAAAAATGGGCCGAGCTGCGCGAGCCCTCGCTGGATGAGGACCCGCAGGAGAGCCACCGTCCCGACGGCCAGGTGTTGAATATCACCACATTGGCGGTCGCCCCCGCCTGCCAGAATCAGGGATTGGGCGCGGCCTTGCTGGACAGCGCCATCGCCATCGCCCGTCAGGAAGGCTGCCGGCAGATCATCCTCGAAACGGCCCACGCCGAACGCTTCTATCTGCGTCACCGCTTTCGACGGACCGGCTCACGCACGGAGCGAGGCATCGAAATGGCGATCATGGTGCTGGACCTGCCAGATAGCGGTTCCAGCCGGCCGTAAACTGTTGTTGCCGCCTGCTGGCAGCCGCAGGCTATGCGGGCGGAGATATCACAACCCGCTGCGGCTTGATCCTGAAGATCACCCGCTCTTCCTTCCCCTTCATCGAGGCCGGCATGACGCTGCCGTAGTACTCGTCGGCGCCCACGTAGAGCTTGGCGTGGGCATTGATGTTGGCAAAGTCCGGGTCGGGCACGATCTCCTCGACGACGCCCCGCACATCGATCCAGCGGAATGCATCCTCCGGGTCCAAAGCCATCAGGGCCACCTTGGGATTGGCGCGTACGTTTTTCGGTTTGCGGCGCCCCTCAGCCGTATTGACGAGGACGTGCGTGCCGTCCCACGAGCACCAGACGATCGTGTTTTCCGGCCCGCCGGACGGCGAGAGCGTCGTCAGGGTGGCGAAAATGGGGCCGTTCAGAAGGTCAACGTGTGTATCGGGAATCTGTGCGGACATTATTGTGCTCCTCAAGTTGGTGGCGGTTTCGTGATGCGCTATTGCTCATCTTCTAACGGCACAATCTGTTCCACTTGATCGATCAGTGTGGCCAAGTCATTTTGAACGGTATCCCATACTCTCTTCAGATTCACCTCAAAGTATCCATGCACAAGTCGATTGCGCATCCCGACGATCTCGGACCAGGGAATGTCTGGCTGGTTTTTCTTCGTCTCAGCGCTCACGCGTGTCGCAGCTTCACCTATGACCTCAATTGCCTTCAGAATCGCGTACTGGTGTAAGCGACTTTTCTCGAACTGCGGAAACGTTAATTCAGTCGCGAATCTGGCGGCATCTTGCGCAGCCAATAGCATATCCATCAGGTACGCGCCATCGTCACGCGGCATGGATGGACTCCGCCGACTGCAGAATCGCCTTGCGGCGGATGTGGTTGCGACTCTGTTCGACCGCTGAACGCTCCACAAGGTCCACATCTCGACCGAATATCTGACGCAGCTCCTCCTCCATTCGCGCCATATCGAGGAGCGTGTGTCGCGCCTGTGGCTGAAACTGGATCAGTACATCCACGTCGCTGTCGGGACCGAAGTCCTCGCGAACAACGGAACCAAAGAGAGCCAACTCAGAGACCTGCCAGCGGTGACAGAAGCTGTCTATTTGTAATCGGGGAATCTGGATGTGGGCGCTCATTTCAATTCAAGTCAGCATTTACAGTTGGCGGCCATCGCAGGGGGCGTGTGGCCTTGAGCGATCAGGCTCTGCTGGTCTTCGGAAAGCTCGATCCAGGGCATGAGCGGGTCGTCGGATTGGCGGGCCATCTCGCGTCCGTTGATGATCGTCAGCGTGTTGCGGACCAGCTGCTTTCCGGGACGCGGATTCATGAAGACATCGTAGAACATGAAATCGCCCTCGTGGATCTCGAACAGGGCCACGTCCGCCAGCGCGCCAGGCCGCAGCGTGCCGACCTCCTTCTCCAATCCCATCACAGCCGCCGGTCGTTCGGTTGATGCGTGGACCACTTCAGCGAAGCTCATGCCCAGTGACATGAATTTGCTCAGGCAGGTGGGCATGTCGAACATCGGGCCGCTTACGCTTAACTGATGGATGTCGGAGGAGATGACATCCGGCCGGTAGCCCTGCGCCATCAACGCCTCCGCGGTCTTGAAGGAGAAAGAGCCGGCGCCATGGCCGATATCCAGCACCAGGCCGGCATCCCAGGCCCGTTTGACCGTATCACGCAGATTGCCTGACTCCTCGACAATCCGCATCGTGCCCCCGGTAAAGCAGTGTGTGAGGATGTCGCCCGGCCGCATCAACGCCATCACGCCGTCGACTTCCGGCGGCCCCATGCCGATATGGGCCATCAGCGGCAGCTCGCAGCGGTCTGCCGCCTCGCGGGCCCTGCGCAGAGGGGCGAGACCATGACCGCTGGTGGTATTGCTGTCGATACGGGCCTTGACCCCCAGCAGCACGTCCCGGTTCAGGTCAATGATCTGGCAGCAGAGGTCCACGTCGCAGTAACCGGGGTTGGCCAGCTCCCACGTCTGCGCGGTCAGCCCGATCGACGAGATATTGAGCAGGGCATAGATGCGGGCCCGCGTCTTCTCGATTATGAACTCGCGGAAGCCGGTGAAATTGTATCCGCCGGACGAGCCTACGTCGAGCCAGGTCGTCACGCCGCTGCGGGCCGCGATCGGGTCGGGGCGGATCCCGTAATAGCCGCAGCCGTAGTTGACATGCGTATGCAGATCGACAAGCCCGGGCGTTACGTACTGGCCGCCGGCGTCCACAACGCGAAAGGCCGTCTCGGCCGGGATGTCAGCATCGACCGCGGCGATGCGGTCGCGCTTAATCGCCACGTCCAGACGACCGCTCTTCCCCCCGCCGGGATCAACCACTTCGCCGCCCTTGATCAGAAGATCGAATCGCATAATTTCACCTTTCGCGTGTTCATTGCACCGGTGGACAGAAGCATTCGGGGTCAGCAGTTCGCAGCCCGGAGCTGCGCTGAAAACTGGCAACCTGGGTTCGCCGCCTGCCCCATCTAATCCCCTTTCCCAGACATTGTCAAATGGCCGTGCGCAGAGGCGGAGCTTCCCGCTGCGGCTCAGAAAGCGACGTAGCCGCCGCAGACGGGGATGCACTGGCCGGTGACGTAGTCGGAAAGATCGGTGACCAGAAACTCGACAACCTTGGCGCAGTCTTCAGGCATGCCCAGGCGGCCGAGGGGGATATCCTGCAACAGGCGGTCGCGGACCTCCGGGCTGTTGCGTCCACCGGCCACGGCCCGCGAGGAAAGCACGAATCCCGGCGCGATGCAGTTCACATGGACGTTGTGCGGGCCCAGCTCCGCGGCGAGGACGCGCGTGTAGTGGATCACGCCGGCTTTGGCGACCTTGTAGGCCACGCCGCCGCCGATGCGCCCGCTCCAGATGCCGGCCTGGGAGGCGGTGTTGACGATTTTGCCGCTGCCCGCGGCCTGCATATAGGGCGCGGCGGCCTGGCAGCAGAAGATCGTGCCGGTGAGGTTGATCTCCATGATGTACTGGTAGTGATCGGGCGGCGCGGTGGCCGCGCTATTGTTGGGCGGCGCGTGAAGCATGCCACCGGCATTGTTGACGAGGATATCGATCTGGCCGAAGGTGTCCATGATCTCCTGCATCATCGCCTCCACCGCGGCCTTGTCGGTTACGTCGGCCTCGATGCCCAGCCCGCGCCGGCCCAGGGCCTCCACCTCTGCGGCCACCGATTCGGCGCTTAGTTCCTCGTCATACTCCTGCGCCGCGTTCAGGTCCACGTCGTTGATCACCACATCCGCGCCCAACCTGGCCAGATGGAGAACATAGGCGCGGCCCAAGCCGCGCGCCCCGCCGGTGACGAGCGCGACTTTGTTGGCAAGTTTCATAACTCCCCCCTGCTATTGCGTTCTGTGTATTGCCTATACAGCTATCATGGTGACGCAAGTGCGCGTAGACGGCAAGCTCGATTATGAGATTCAGGTGGGGATGCTCGGGGTCTGTGGGATGGAGACATTTGGCTGAGGTGGTGACAGGTGGGTAAGATAGGCGTGCGTCTATCTCCTTTATATTTCAACAATGCGATGTGGAAGACGGGAGTTTCCCGAATGAGAGTAGATCATCTCGTGAGTGACGGCTGGCAGTCAAGCGTTCAGGCAATGCGGCCGCAGTTTGGCATACCGAAGACTCGGGACGTAAGGCGATGAAGTCCTACTACGCCGTTGTTTACGAGCGGATGCCAAACAACTACGGCGCTTACGTGCCGGAACTGCCCGGTTGCATTGCTACAGGAAAGGGTTGGCAGGAGATTCAGACAACAGTTCGCGAGGCGATCGTCTTCCACATTGAGGGTCTGATAGAAAGCGGCGATCCGGTTCCTGACCCACAAATGTCGGTTGGTGAGGCCATGGCCTGCCATATCGCGAGCCTCTCCGACGCCGGAGAATCCGTTTCTGACCTGGAAACCACCTTCGGCATGGTCGAGGTTGAGATCACCCGTCCCAAGATGACCGAAACTGGCTGAAGATGGGCAGGGTCTCAGCAGCTTCCTATCACATATTCGGGACATCTGGGCGGCTTCAGGCGCGGGTAGCCACTGGATAGGCATCATCGCACAACGGATAAGAATCGAACCGGTCCACTCATGCTACACGACACCATCGCCGTGCTCGACTACGGCAGCCAGTACAGCCAGTTGATCTGCCGCCGCGTGCGCGAGGCCAATGTGTACGCCGAGATGATCTCCTGGGATCGGGCGGCGGAGCGCCTGCCGCAGGTCAAGCTGAAGGGCATCATCCTTTCGGGCGGGCCGGCCAGCGTCTACGAGGCAGGCGCGCCCACGCTGCCGGACATCGTGCTGGAGAGCGGCGTGCCGGTGTTGGGCATCTGCTACGGATTGCAGCTGCTGACCCATGCGCTGGGCGGCCATGTGGCACCGAGCGCAAAGCGGGAATACGGCGCGGCTGAGATCGAGGTGACGCGGGACAGCCTCTTTTTCGGCGGACAGCCGCGGCAGCAGCAGGTGTGGATGAGCCACGGCGATCGCGTGGAACGGCTCCCGGCCGGCTTCGAGACGGTGGCGCGCAGCGGGAACTCGCCGTGCGCGGCAATCGCCGACGATGACCGTTCGCTCTACGGGATCCAGTTCCACCCGGAGGTGGTGCACACACCGAACGGTTTTGCCCTGCTGCAAAACTTCGTTGGCCGGATCTGCGGCTGCACGGGGGACTGGACACCGGGCCATTTCATCGAGGAGACCGTTGCCGGGATCCGGGCGCAGGTCGGGCAGCACGACCGGGTCATCTGCGGGCTGAGCGGCGGCGTGGACAGCGCGGTGGCCGCCACGCTCGTTCATCGCGCCATCGGGGAACGGCTGACCTGCATCTTTGTCGACCACGGCCTCCTGCGCGCCGGGGAAGCGGAGCAGGTGGTGGACACCTTCGAGCGGCACCAGGGCATGCGGCTGGTGGCGGTGGACGCCAAGGAGGCGTTTCTGGAGGACCTGGTCGGCGTGACCGAGCCGGAAGCGAAGCGCAAGCGGATCGGCGCCCGCTTCGTGCGGGTCTTTGAAGAGGAGACGGAACGGCTGGCGGTGGAGAGAGGGAACGCCTCGCAGTCCTCATCCAAGGTATTTCTGGCACAGGGCACGCTCTACCCCGACGTAATCGAGTCGGCCAGCAATGACGACTCCCGCAACGCGCGCACCATTAAGACGCACCACAACGTGGGCGGCCTGCCGCAAGACATGACCTTCGAGTTGATCGAACCGCTGCGGATGCTGTTTAAGGACGAGGTGCGCCGCATCGGCGAGGAGCTGGGCCTGCCGGAGGAGATCGTCTGGCGGCACCCCTTCCCGGGGCCTGGGCTCGGCATCCGCATCCTAGGCGAGGTGACATGGACGCGCCTGGAGATGCTGCGCCGGGCCGACCGCATCTTCCTCGAGGAGCTGCGGGCCGCCGGCCTCTATCGCCAGACCAGCCAGGTATTCGCCGTGCTTCTGCCCGTGCAAACGGTCGGCGTGATGGGCGACGGGCGCACCTACGCCAACGTGATCGCGCTGCGCGCCGTCACCACCGATGATTTCATGACCGCGGCTTGGGCGCAGCTGCCCTACGAGCTGTTGGCGCGCGTCAGCAACCGCATCGTCAACGAGGTAGACGGGGTCAACCGGGTCGTATATGATATTTCCAGCAAGCCCCCGGCCACAATCGAGTGGGAATGAACGGCAGGTTGAGGAACTTCGCAATACGAATGACGGACAGACACCTCTCCCCTTCAGACTGGCCTTTCAGGTTCAGCGTCAGTCCGGTTCCGTCCAGGCTGCTGGCGCGAACGCGTGATATGAGCATGTGAGATGGCCGGATTCCTGCGTTTCGCCCTCCCTCTCATTGCGCTGCTCTCCATCTTTCCTCTGTATACGCGCTATAAGGCCGCGGCCGCGCCGATCCCGCCCGGTGTGCATCTGGCCAACCTGGAGCTCAGCCACCTGAAAGATCCGGCCGATATTGAGACCGCCCTCGTTTCCATCCTGGGCCAGCCGATCGCGGTCTACTATGACGAGACGCGCCTGGTGCTGCGCCCGGAAGAGGTGGAGTTCGCGGTCGACACCGCGGCAATGCTGGCGGAGGCGCAACAGTTCCTGGACGGGCCGGATTTTGTCGATATCGCCCTGCGCAAGTTGGCCGGGATCCCGCAGCAGCGCCGGGATATCCCGGCGCGCTACACCTATGACGCGCAGAAGCTGGCGACCTGGCTGTGGCAGGTGGGCGAAGAGTTGAATCACCCGCCTCAGCCCGGCCGGGCGCTGCCGCCGCAGTGGCACTGGCGGGCCGAAGGGGACGCGCCGGAAACCGATGGCGAGGCGCGAGTAGTGGGCGGCAACCCTGTTCCTTACGCGACGCTGCCATCCACTTTTGTCGGCGCGGCGCAGCGCAGCTGGCGGTGGACATCCGGCACGGTCGGGCAGACGCTGCTGATCGACGAGAGCGCGCGCCCCCTCCTCGACGCGCTCGGCAGCACCGAGGAGCGCACCGCCCACCTGGCGCTGCAAGAGACGCCGCCGCCCCCGCTGACCATGGCGGAGCTGGGCAGCGAACTGGACGCCTATACGTCCGATTTCCCCGGTTTCGCGGCCATCTATGTGCAGGACCTGACGACCGGCGAAGAGGCCACTGTCGATGTCGATGTGGCCTTCTCCGGCATGTCGACGATGAAGATCGCGATCGCCGGCGAAGCCTTCCGACAGATGGCCGATTTCGAGAACGAGGCTGTGGGCCAGTGGATCGACTACGCGCTGGGGGAGAGCAACAACGCCGCGGCGAACCGGCTACTGCAGTGGATCGGGGACGGCGACATCTATACCGGCGGGCGGCGGGTGACGGAGATGATGCGCGCCCTCGGCTTTACAAATTCGTATATCCAGACCGGCTACGACGACAAATCGATCATCAGCAAGATCCCCACTGAGGCCAACAGCCGCACCGACTGGAATACGAACCCGGATACGCATCTGCAGTCCACGCCCGCGGACCTGGGCCGGCTGCTGGCCGAGATCTACCGCTGCCAGGCAGGGGAGGGGCTCTTGATCGAAACCTTCGGCGGCGAGATCACGCCGGAAGAATGCGGCACGATTCTCTTCTACGTGAGCCATGATGAATTTACGGAGATGGTGTGGGGCGGGCTGCCGCGCCCGGAGCAGAGCTGGATCATCCACAAACACGGCTTTGTCAACGAGGCGCACAGTGATCTTGCCCTGATCTGGGGACCGAGCGGACCCTATGTCATCGCTGTCTATCTGTGGCGGGCCGGATGGATGGACTGGCCGACCAGCAACCGCACGATGAAGGAGATCAGCCGCATCGCGTGGAACTTTTTTGCCTATAGGTCGATGACCGAGGGAATCGAAGCGCCTCCCCCGCTGACCCTGTCGCCGCCCCCCAACTATGTGCCCGTGAACACCTACAGCAGCCGCGCCGCGCTCAGCGGGCGGCAAGCGGTGGATGGTGAATAGCGGCTATCGGCTTAACTCGGTACAGACGTGAGGACGGTTCTTATGCCTAATCGATCCGGAGAGGCTCTCGACGGGATTGTGAACGGGATCGTGCATCAGATGGAGGAGATCAGCCAGCTGCGGGATGGCACGCTCAGCCGCAGCCGCCGTCTGATCCGGGACTGCGCGCGCAGCATCCGCGCCATGCACCGCAATGAGTTGCCCGCGGCGGAAGAGATGCTGGCCGCGGCGCGCCGCGACGCGCAAGCGATGGTGGAGCCGCTGGCCGACCACCCGGAGCTCTACCACGCCGGTTACACGCAGGACGCGCTGAAGGAGCTGGTGGAGGCCCATCTGCTCTACGCCTTCATCACCGGCGGCCCGCTGACGACACCGGCCGAACTGGGCGTGACCGGGGCGGCCTACCTGAAGGGGCTGACCGAGGCCGCCACCGAGATGCGCCGCTTCGCCCTCGATCTGATGCGGCAGGATCGGGTCGAGGAGGCCGATCCCTACCTCGAGATGATGGACGAGATCTACTCGCTGCTGCTGACGGTCGATTTCCCCGACGCAGTCACCGGCGGCCTGCGCCGGCAGACCGACATCCTGCGCGGCGTTCTCGAGCGGACCCGGGGCGACCTGACAACGGCCGTGCGGCAGCAGAAGATGCAGGCCGCGCTGCGCCGGGTGGAGGAGCGGCTGGAGTAGTTTGGGGTTTAGGGTGTCGTCGCTACGCAGAAGGAAGTTTCGGCGTCAAACGGATTTCGAATGAAAAATCACTGGCTGGAGGAGGAAAATCATGCAAAATCAACATGTCTTTATGGGCGACCTGACCCGGCGCGAGTTTCGCGAAGCGCTGGCGGAGGGCAAGTTTCAGACCGCGATCATTCCCACCGGCAGCATCGAGCAACATCTCGAACATCTGGCCATGGAGCATGACATCCGCATGGCCACCCATGTCGCTGAACAGACGGCCCTTCAACTCTACCCGCAGGTGGTCGTCGCGCTGCCGATTCGCGCCGGCATCTCGGAGCATCACATGAGGCACAAGGGCACCGTTTCGGCCAAGCCGGGCCCGTGGCTGAGCGTGGTGTTCGACGCGGTGGAGAGCCTGGTGCGCCACGGTGTCCAAAATGTACTGATCCTGAACGGGCACGGCGGCAACGAAGCGCCCATGGGCGGCATCATCGGCCAGTGGCACCTCTATTTTGCCGCGGAGGCGCCGGAGGCCAATGTGCAGTTCCACTCCTATTGGGATCTGAGCCGCCCGGAAGCCGAGAAGCTGTGCAAGGGCGGCGTGCCCGGCCACGCGCAGGAGTACGAGACCGCCATGGCGCTGGCCGTCTGCCCGCATAATGTGCGCGTGGAGGCGATGCACGACCAGGAGGACAAAAGCCCGCTCGACGCCAGCGCGGAACAGGGGCAAAAGCTGGTCGACGCCGCCGTGAATGCCACCCGCCGTTACGTGGAAGAGATGATCGACGGCCAGCACCGCGCGGCCGTCAATCCTGAATAAAGGCCAGTGGCGGCCGGTCAGGAATCAGGGACCGCTCCAGCTTCGATTACGACGGATCACAGCCCATTGTCGTTCATGCCGCAATAGGCGGCCGCGGTGAGGGCGTAGACCTGCGCGGCCTGCGTCAGCCGGGTCAGTGATACCCACTCCCCGTCCGAATGGGCCGTCTCGTTGGAGGGGCCGTAGTAGAAGGAGGGCACGCCGCCCAGGTTGACGAACAGGTTGGCGTCGCCGACGATGCGTTTTCCGGTGATTTCCACCTGGCCGTCATGCACGAAGCGGTGCGCCTGCGCCGTCGCCTGCACAGCAGGATCGTCGCCCGCCGTCTCAAAGGGTTCACGCTCGTGGATCATGCTGACGTCCAGTTCCAGCTGGCCGGCCGCGGCGATGGGCGCGGCCAACTCGCGCAGCTCGGCCAGGGCCTCCTCCGCGCTGGCGCGCGGACCCCAGCGCAGCGTGCCGCTCAGCCGGCAAAGCACGGGGGTGCGGTTGAAGTAGTCGCCTCCCTCCACGATGCCCACATCGATACGCTCCGCTCCCGCCAGAGGGTGCAGCGCGCCGGCGTCCAGCTCCTCCTGGTAGGCGGTGATGCGCTGGATAAGGTCGCCGACGAAGCGAATCGGGTTCTCTTTGAAGGGGACATAGGTCGTATGCGTTCCGCCGCGTGGGGAACTGAGTTCGATGTTGAAGACCATCGAGCCCATGCTCATCACCCACAGTTCGTTCCAGCCTTCACCGATCAGGATTCTGTCCCCGCCGACGCGGCCGCTCTTGTAGTCTTCGATCAGGGCAAGGGGGCCGTCCTTTTCGGCCTCCGGCTCCTCGTGGCCGACGATGGCTGAGAGCCAGAGGTCACCGGCCAGGCTTACGCCGCATGACTTGAGCGCCCGCAGCGCGCCGAGCTTGGCCGCCATCGCCCCCTTCATGTCGGTGGCCCCGCGCCCGTAAAGCCTGTCCCCTTCGCGGCGGCAGGGCACGCAGTCGCCGATGGGGATCGTGTCCAGGTGCCCGTTCAGCATCAGGCTGGGCCCGTCGCCGGCCCCCGCCAGCCGCGCGTAGATGTTGTAGCGTTCGCCGTTTACCCGGCGCAGGTCCACGTCGAAGCCGAGCTCGCGCAACTGGGCAGCGTAGTACTGGCAGACCTCGGCCTCCTGCATCGTCACACTGGGGATCTCCACCAGCGCCTGCGCCTGCTGCGCGATCCACTCGCCATCGACCGCGTCTTTCAAGACTGTCCACTGCTCCCGATTCTGAGTCATCTGAATCCTCTGCTCCCTGTTGCGTTTCGGGTTCAAGTTGGAGCCATCATAGCATTGACCTGCCCCCAAAAGACTGGCCCAAGTATAATGTTAGTATTGGGCCGTAGAAAGGGGGAAAGATGGCCAAGAGAAGACATACACCGGAGCAGGTTGTCATCAAGTTCAGAGTGGCTGAGGCCCTCTTGCCTGCCGGCCCTGTCCCCGTGCTTGCCGGACTAACATAACGCGAGTGGTACAAACGTCGGGGGCAGGTCAGTGGCTGATACATTGACCAGGCTGAAGCCAGCACCGGGCAGACAGGTCTCGCAAAAAATCGGGAATTATACGCTTAACTTCACAAGAATTTTGGCCTTTGTAAGTTTCTTAACGAAACGTTTACATTTCAAGCGGAGGCGACCACTAGGCGCGATTTTTTCGCCCTATAGAAGAAGTCAAAACTTGGCAAGTTACAAAACAGATTTGCACTAAGCCAGCAAATTTCAATTTCACGAGTTGTTGTAATTGGGGTTTACTTGGGGGGTTCTTGCTGCTATGTTTACTTCAGCGAAGGCGTTCAAACTGGGGAGGAGTACCGTCTTAGAAGGGAATGTCACTTAGGGATTCTAGGTAGTTCTCAATTCGGTTAGGGTCTTCGTTAGCGTACTCATTCTTGGCGTAAAGTTCCAAGAAATCAACTCCGAATTCAGTGGGGTCGTAGGCGAGAACAACACGAAGCGCGGCCTTCTTCAATTCTTTGCAGGGCAAACGTCGTTTTACGATCAGTATGGGGTCGATTCTACTGATAGTGTACCACTGGCCTGAATGGTGTTGTGGAGGGGCTTTACAAATAGCCCCACAAAGGAGGAGAAGGGAGTGGGGCAAACTACGAAATTTTCTTGTGAGCCTTCTACAGTCCTTCCCAAATTCTTCTGTGTACCCAAAGGTAAATTCCTCATCAAATATCGTCGTCGTATTCTCTAACAGAGTGTTCATCCCCTCGGAAGAAAACAAGCTCGTAAGGAATTGCCCTGCCGGGTAACGTGCATATCCAAGGGATGTCATTATGCGAATACTCTGAAATCTGGCTCGCGTTTAAGTTTGAAAGTCGTTTCAACACGTCGTCAATGTGCGCCAAATCTTGTGGTTTCAAGTCATCCCAACTGGCATTTCCAATTACCCTATAGGAAGTTTGAGGTTTTCCAAAATAATCAGACTGTCCCTTCTCCACTAACCCTTCTCTCATCAATTTTCGCAATTCTGGCCGAAGTCTTCTATTCATGGGGCCATAATCGCACCTAAGATAGGTTTCACCCATCAGATTTTCTTCATACTTTTCATAGTGGTCAAAGTCAATAAAGTATAGTAGTTTTTGAAGTACTGTCTCTCCAACATTAGGCATATCTTGAACAATTGTGAGTACATAAAGAACGACCTGTCGAAGCAGATGAGGGCGATGCACCTCGACTCGTTCCTCAATGCTATTATTGTCGGGCGCGACATTAGTCGCCAACCCATTTTCGTCGCCCGGTCTCGTGATCATTTCAGGGGGTGAACGGATAACTTTATTTTTAGCCTACAGTAACGATATACCAACCTCCAGATTTTGTCAAATTCTACGCCATGAGTTTCCGTTGCTCAATGGTGCCAGGCTGGGGGGCACCCTGCGAATATGCTATTCTATTTTGCCCGAATTGTCAAGTCCGGTTCTCGCCAGGGGTGCATCCCAAATTGTTTGATGAGTCAGGTGAGGCCAAGGAGAGCAAGGGGGTTAAGATTAGGCTGGCTAAGTAGAGTTGAGCGCAGGGCGAGCATCGCTTGGGCGCCAGAACGGGACCAGCGCATACCGGATTGCTTGAGGCGCTGCTGGACGACATGTTTGCAGGCGGATTCGACGGTGCCGCTGCCGATAGGATAGCCTGCTTTACGGAAGAGGCGATAGCGCATCCGCTTGCGATTGTGGAAGAGATAG
>JAJDZJ010000162.1 GCA_022824685.1 Caldilineaceae bacterium | reverse complement strand
CTCGCCGACTGAGGGCCTGATCCGCGGCGTCTTCCCGTCGATATTCAGTAAGCGCAGGGTGATTTCCACTTATTCTCGCTTTCTTCTGGCCACAATTTCAACTGAATCGGCCTACAGATTTAGATGCGATTGCCCTGGTCCATGCCCTTGGCTTCCTTGACAGATTCATTGAGATGGCGCGGGCGCATGGGGTGGACCTGCGACACCGCCTCAACGCGTTTGCAGTGGTATGGAACCTTGTCGACAGTTTACCTAGAATCAGCACGCAACCGGTTGCATCCAAGTCTCTATACACGCTCGCGGACGAATTGCTTCTACCGCCCAACTTTCTCGAAGAGATCTGCACACTGTTAGACGACAAGCGCCAGGTTATCTTCCAAGGGCCGCCCGGCACAGGAAAGACCTACGTAGCGCAAGAATTGGCGAAGCACCTCGCGGAGTCCGGAGAGCGGGTCACGCCCGTGCAGTTTCATCCCTCTTACGCTTACGAGGACTTCGTGAGCGGCTTCCGGCCTATGATCACGGAGAACGGGCAAGCCGGGTTTGCGTTGCGGGATGGACCGCTGCTGCGGGCGGCTGAAAAGGCGCGGAATGAACCGTACGCAACGCACTTCCTCATCATTGACGAGATCAATCGCGGCAATCTCGCTAAAGTGTTTGGAGAACTATACTTCCTGCTCGAATACCGCGATAAGAGTATCCGAATGCAATATCAGCAGGCCGACGAAGACGATTTCTCACTCCCTGAAAATCTGTACATCATCGGCACAATGAACACGGCGGACCGCTCGATCGCGCTGGTCGACCTGGCGCTGCGCCGTCGCTTCTATTTCATTGAGTTCCATCCAGACGCCGAACCAGTGAAAGGTATGCTCAGGGGTTGGCTTAAACAGAACGGCTTCAACGAAATGCTGTGGGTCGCCGATGTCGTTGAAGAGGCGAACAAGCTGCTTGAGAAGGATAGACACGCCGCCATCGGACCCAGTTACTTTATGAAGAACGATCTTGACAGGAAGATAGTGGAGCGAATCTGGAAGCATAGCGTCATCCCGTACATTGAGGAGCTCCTCTTCGGAGATGAAGACCGCCTTGATGAGTTCGATTTGGACAAACTGAAGGATAAGGCTGCTCAGACACGTGAGCGGAAGGAAGACCAAAAACAGACGAACGGGACTGGAGAGGGCAACGCGTCGAACCAATGATTAAGGTCAACCTACAAGAGTACGCCTCGAGCGAATACGGACTAAGGACTGATCAGCTTGACGCGCTGTTGCGAGAATCGAAGACCCTCGGTCTCACCATCGAACCGGTCGGAGGCACCACAGGGAGATATAGGCTCAAACCCAGTTCAACCGTTGGCGCGCTCGATATTGACGGCGTTTCAGTACTCATTCAGCCCAAGATCGGCATCCCGCAGCTGCTTTCGCTGGCCTGCTATGCTATGGGCGTCTACAAGCCACAGGAACAGCATCTGTTCGACTTCGCAAAGGCCGAAACGCTACCCGATGTACTGGCGCTGGCGCTGATTGCGGCGGCGCGCAGAGCGTTCTCGCGGGGGCTGCTGCGCGGATACCTTTCGGAAGAAGACGCGCTGCACACGGTGCGCGGGCGCATCCGCTTCGACGAGCAGATCCGGCGGCGGTACGGCATTCCCCTGCCGGTGGAGCTGCGCTTTGACGAGTTCACCGAGGACATCCTCGCCAACCGGCTGGTGAAGGCGGCCGCAGTCCGACTCCGTCGCATGACCGTGCAGTCATCAAAAGCGCGCCGAGGTATTGGCTGGATCGCAGCGATCCTTGACAACGTATCGCTGCTGGAATTCCGGTATGGGCGAGTACCGGAAGTTCCCTTCGACCGGCTGAACGAACACTATCGGCATGTCGTTGGGCTGGCGCGGCTGATCCTGCTGCACAGCGAGTTCGAGTCCTTCCGGGGGGACGTGCGCGCCTCCGGTTTCCTGATCGACATGAACGTGCTGTTTCAGGAGTTCGTCACCCAAGCGCTGCGGGAGACACTCGAAGTTTCTGACAGAACACTCCGCGATGAGAGAGGCATCGGCAGGTTGACGCTCGCAGATAAAAACAAGGTGCCGCTTAGACCTGACCTTTCGTGGTGGGATGGCGGATCCTGCAGGTTCGTGGGTGATGCCAAGTACAAGAAGATTGTCCACAGTTCCGTGCCCAATGCCGACCTGTACCAGTTGCTGGCCTACGCTACTGCGCTCGACCTGCCGGGAGGTCTGCTAATTTACGCGCAAGGAGAGGCCGAGGCCGCGAAGTACAAGATTCGGAACACTCGCAAGCAGCTTGAGGTCGTCGCCCTTGACCTGTCCGGTTCCCTCGAAGAAATATTTGAGCGCGTCAAAGTGATTGCACGCAAGATCGAATCATGGCTGAGCGAAGCGCGTCAGCTTCCCCGTGATCTGTAGTATAATGCCCTCACCTCATCACCTATCGAGGGTATGGCCATGACACGCACAAAAGAGAAACTGCTGACCGCCGATGACCTGCTGCGCCTTTACAGCGAAGGGGTGCGAGGTGAACTGATAAGGGGCGCGCTTTGCAAAACGATGCCGACAGGATTAACCCACGGCGAGATTGTGATGAAGCTGGGCGGTGCGTTGGGGAATTTCATCAGCCCTCGGCGCTTGGGCCGGCTGGTCAGTTCGGATTCCGGTATGATGCTGGAAAGTGATCCGGACACGGTGCGGGAGCCTGACATCGCCTTTATCTCCGCACAGAAGCTACCTCTGAATGTCAGGATTTCCGGCTACTATGAGGGGGCGCCCGATTGGGTGGTCGAAATCGTCTCCCCCAACGATGGTGCCAGAGAGGTCTACCACAAAGCCCGCATGTGGATCAGCTTCGGCGTGTCGCTCGTGTGGGTTGTGAACCCGGAGAACCGCGACATCGAAGTCCACCGCCCCAATCAACCCCTCCTGAGTCTGACCGAAAATGACATCCTCGACGGCGGCGAGGTCCTGCCTGGTTTCAACTACCCCGTGCGCGATGTATTTGATCTCTAATGTGATTTCATACTGAGATCAAGAGTTTACGTATATCGTGAGCACGAGCGAGACGCCCGCGATCCCAGGGTAAGGCCCGCACGCAAAGTCCTGCATTCAATAGAGAACCAGATCAGCATGAGCCAGATAGACAGTATACGCGACATCGGCTGTCACAAGGAGCTTTTCATCGACGACGCTCCGATTGCGTCGATGAAGAACGTGCGCCTGACGATGAACGCTCCCTACCAGGACCATGAGCCTGTTTTTCTGCCGGAGGCGCCGTGGGAGTACCGCATTCATCCTTATGCGACTGTGATGCGGGAAGGTGATACTTTTCGGCTTTGGTATCTGGCGTATGAATGGGACCCGCCAGCGGGGGTGGAGTTGCCGGTGGCGGGGACTGCGGAGGATGCGCGGCGCTTTTGGAAGCATACGCGCGGGCGGCTTTGTTATGCTGAGTCGACGGACGGCGTCCACTGGGAGCGGCCTAATTTGGGCTTGGTGGAATACCGCGGCAGCGGGGACAACAATATTCTGGGGCCGGCGGTGCACGACCCGGTGCAGCAGGCCGGTTGGAATGGGGGCACGGTCTTCAAGGATCCCGCTGCGCCGCTGGAGCGGCAGTACAAGCTCTGGAGCCAGATCGTCGTTGCGGAGGAGGGCAAGTCCGGGCTGTCCGGTTTCTATTCGCCCGACGGCCTGCGTTGGACGGCCTGCGAGAGCAATCCAATTCCGGGCCATTGCGACTGTCTGAACGTGGTCTTCTGGGATGATCGCATTGAACAGTATGTAGGCTACTCACGCCTGTGGACGGCAGACAGCCACGGGGACCGGTACCGGGCGGTGAGAAGGCTGGTGTCGCCGGACTTTGAACTGTGGGAGGATCTGGGTGCCGTGCTGGCCGCGGACGAGGTTGATCTGGGGCTGCCGGTTAAGCGGAACCGGCAGAGCCGGCAGATTATGGACTTTCACGGGAATTGTGTCTTCAAGTACCCGGGGGGTGTTGACGCATATTTGGCGCTGCCTGAGGTATGGTGGCACCGGTCTGCGAATCCGTTTCCGGCTGAAGGGAGAGACCAGGAGAAGATGGGCGGCTTTCCGGACACGGTTGACGTGCAGCTCGCAACAAGCCGCGATGGGATCAAGTGGCAGCGGGCCGGGGGTCGAAACCCGTTCTTGCGGCTGGGGCCGACCGATGCCGGTGATTCGAGGATGATTTACGCCTTTACCCAACCGGTGCAGGTGGGCGATGAGCTGTGGATCTACTACGGCGGTTTCCGCTATGGGATCAGCGAGGGCGTCGCGCTTAAGAGGGGGGCCTATTTCCGTGCCCGGCTGCGATTGGACGGCTTCATTTCGGCTGATGCCCCGTATGAAGGCGGCGAATTGGTCACGGTGCCGCTGCGCTTTCGCGGGGAACGGCTAACTCTTAACGCCGACACGAGCGCTGGCGGAGCAATCCGGGTTCAGATCGAGGACGAGGGCGGCAATCTGTATGAAGGCTACGGCATGGGCGAGGCCGACGAAGTGAACGGCAACTCGGTTCGCCACGCGGCAACCTGGGGAGGCAGCCCAGATGTCGGCGAACTGGCAGGGCGCGTGGTACGCTTGCGCTTCCATATGAACGGTTGTAAGCTCTACTCCTTTCAATTTGTTGAAGGAAACTAAAGTAGCGCATTCCCTGCATGGAGGCAATTGCATGGGCAATGAAAACTCAGAATCTGACCAGGTGACCTCCATCGGCTCGGAGACTCAACTTTTCGTCGATGACGCCCTCGTCAGCGTTAAAAGCGGCGTGGTGCGCACGCTCCATCCGGGGAAAAAGTTGGAGCAGCCGGTCGTTATGCCGGACCGACCGTGGGAGGGGAACCGGATCTACATTTACGGCACGGTCCATTACGACACCGAGGCGCGGCAGTTTCGCATGTGGTATCTGACGCGTGTTGGCCGCGGGCATCAGCACCGTGCGCCCGGGCTGCGTGAACGGCAGGGGGACATGATCCTCTACGCCACCTCCACGGACGGCATTCACTGGGAAAAACCTGAGTTGGGCCTGCATGAGTTCGACGGCTCGCGCGCGAACAACATTCTCCTCTTTGATAAACACAGCCCTACCGTGATTGTTGACGAAGCGGCCGACCCGTCTGAGCGCTACAAGATGGCGGCCTGGGACTGGAGCCGCGACCAGTTTGGCTACTGGGTCGCCCACTCTGCCGACGGCCTGGTCTGGAATGAGTACGATGTCAATCCAATACTGATGAATTCGACCGAGACGCTGGAGGCGATTACTGTGGCGCACGACCGTCACGGCGGCGAGTACTTCGCCTTTCACCGTCGTTGGGGCGACATAGGCGGTTTTGACCGGCGGCTGATCGCGGTATGCACCAGCCGGAACTTCCTGGACTGGTCGGAGCCAGAAATGATCATCGTCAGTGATGAACAGGACGACGCCTGGACTCAGGACCCCGAACAGCGGGGGGAATTCTACGGCCTGTCGGGCTTCGTCTATGGCAGACAGTTTCTCGGCTTTCTGCCGGTATTCAACGTTGTCCGTGATATGAGGGGGCAGGAGGTCGGCGCGGAGCAAAGCCCCTGGGACGGGCCGATCGAGGCACAGCTGGCGCATAGCCGGGATGGACGCAGTTGGGAACGATTCGTTGACCGCTCGCCGATTATTCCCCGCGGCGGGCCGGGCAGCTTCGACGCCGGCTGCATTCTTTGTTCTGCAGACAGGCCTATCGTGCATGGCGACGAGGTCTGGCACTACTATACCGCCATCAACACCTGGCACGGCGGCCCGATGCCGCCGAAGACGGCGACGATTGCGCGAGCGTCGTGGCGGCTGGATGGATTTGTTTCGCTCGACGCGGGGCACTTCGGCGGGGTGGTCGAGACGGTCCCGCTCAACCTGCCGCCCGGCCAGCTGGTGGTCAATGCAGATGCTTCGCAAGGCAGCCTGGCAGTCGAACTCCTCACGCAGGACGGCGAGACACTGCCCGGCTACTCGAGCGAGGACTGTGCGGCGATCTGCTCGGACAGTGTGCGCCATGGCGTTCGCTGGCAGAATCATGTGCGGCTGCCGGCAGACCAGCCTCTGCGTCTCCGCTTTCATCTGAACACTGCCCAAATGTACAGTTTCCGAGTGGAGACGGCGGAAAACGAGTAGGGTATCACGCGACAACCATCATTCAGGAGAAAGGAAGTGCGGGCCATGACGACAAACGGACAGCCGATCAAGTCGGGTATATTCATCATGCCGTTCCATCCGCCGGAGAAGCCGCTGGCGCAAGGTTATGACGAGGACATTGAGTTTGCGGTGCTGGCAGATGAGTTGGGGTTTGATGAGTTCTGGATTGGCGAGCACCACACGATGCGGTACGAGACGGTGGTGGTGCCGGAGGTCTTTATTGGACGCGTGCTGGGGGTGACTGAGCGCATTCGCTTCGGGCCGGCTCCGATCTGCGTCAATCTGCATCATCCGGCATATCTGGCCAACCGGATAGCTTTTCTGGATCATTTGGCCCATGGGCGGCTCAATCTCTGTTTGGGTCCGAGCGGCACGAGCACGGACAATGAACTCTACGGCCAGCACCCGAAAGACGGCGGCAGGATGACGGTTGAGGCGATTGACGTCATGTTGAAGCTGTGGGAATCGGAGCCGCCTTACGAGCACGAAGGCCAGTTCTGGCAGTTCTCGCTCAAGGATAATGTCGACGACATAAGCCAGATCGGGTATATCCACAAGCCGTTGCAACAGCCCCACCCCCCTATTCTCATGCCGGGCATAACCCGCGATTCATACAGCCTGAAACTTGCGGGACAGTACGGATTCGCGCCTTTTTCGGCTGCCCTGGCGGCTGGGAACGTACTGGCGAACAACTGGGAAACTTACGAGAAGAGCGCGGTTGAGGCGGGGCGCAAGACCGACAGAGCCGACTGGCGAGTGGCGCGGGCCATATTTCTGGCCGATACGACTGAAGAAGCGGTCGCGCGGGCGCGGACGAACTCGGTCGGGCAGAACTTCGAGTACCTCGCCTACCTCATGGATAGAAGCCGGGGACGGGACGTTCTCAAGCGGGACCTGGAGATGTCGAACGCGGACTGCAACATGGATTACTGGATGTCTGAGCAGATCCTCGCGGGAGACGTGGACCACGTGCTTGAACGGTTGCTGGCGCTGATGGAGGAGAGCGGCCCGTTCGGCACTCTGGTGCTGATGGGGTTTGACTGGGACGACAGGGCGAGCTGGCTGCGTAACATTGAACTGTTTGCCACCGAGCTGATGCCCAGGCTGAACAAAGCTGTTGCCTAAGCCGGGAACGATCTACTCACTTGGTTCGGCGACGTCGAGTCCAACTATGCACAGGGCGACAGGCCGAACGGAACTAACTGTCGGGTAAGGCATGAAGGCACTCTACTGCGGCTCTGACTGAAATGGAGGATGTTTGCCAACACTGACAGACAGAGTATGATTCATGCGAATGGCGGTATGCCATTAGATAGAGTCACGCTTCTCAGGAGACGAAACGATGAAACTCAGCCAACAGCAGCTTCAGTTTTTTGAAACTTTCGGCTTTCTCCATTTTCCCAGCCTGGTGAAAGAGGAGATCGGATGGATTACGGAGGACTTCGAGTCCATCTTTGCGACCAGCGGTCAGGTGCATGACGGTTCGCAACGCTCTTGCATCGTGCCCTTCATTGACCAGCGGGAGCGCCTCTGCACGCTGTTGGATCATCCCAGCATTGACGGTTTGATCAGCAGCATATTGGGGGACGATTTCAACTATCTCGGCGGAGACGGCAACTTTTACACTGGCGATACACGCTGGCACAGTGACGGCTTCCATACGATCGGAAAGTACTTGAAGGTGGCATTCTATCTTGATTCACTGACATCCGATACAGGCTGTCTGCGGGTGATTCCAGGCTCTCACCGGGAGGATCTGGAAGAATGGCAGGCGCGGCAGGCACGCGAGGCGCCAGATCTGTGGGGAATCTCGCAACTTCAGGTGCCGCACGTGGCCCTGGAGACGCAACCCGGCGACGTGGTGGCGTTCAATCACAATCTGATGCACGCTTCGTTCGGCGGCGACACGGCAAGGCGCATGTTCACGATCAACTGCTGCGCCTACTGCGAAACTTCCGAGGAAATCGAGGAACTGGAGAAGTTCGTTGCGGGCGGCGCTCGCTTCTGGAAGGACCAGATGCATTCGGAGATAATGCGCAGCACGGCATCTCCTTCACGGATGCGGCATCTGGAGCAGGTGATGGCCCATGAAAGCCATCTGCCGGCGCTGTCTGCCAAGGCGCGGGCGGAGATGGCGGAACCGGCTCGCGGGTAAGGGTAGGGCAATGGCAGACAAGATCAGGATCGGTGTTGTCGGCTGCCGGGTTGGTCGGGCCTGGGTGGCAGGCGCGCACGCGGGTGAAGACACGGTGGCCTGGGCGGTCGCCGACCTGAATCAGGACCTGGCGCGGCAAGTGGCGCAAGAGAACGATATCGCCAGGGTCTATGGTGACTATCGAGAGTTGCTGGCAGATGATGACGTTGACGCGGTTGGCGTCGCCACCTCGCCGGATGTGCGCAAGCCGATGGTCATCGAGGCATTGAAGGCCGGTAAGCATGTGCTGGTGCAGAAGCCTCACGGCCGAAACGCAGCGGATGTCGAGGAGATCAATGCCGTAGCTGCGAGCAGTGGGAAGACGCTCGTTTACTCCTACTTCATGCGCCATGAGGAGGAGAACAAGAGGAGCCGCCAGCTGATCGCAGATGGAAGGATAGGGCGTCCGTACCACGCGCGCGTCCACTACCATTATCGCGAGCGAGGCGTAGACTATGAGCCGCCGGCCGGCCGGGACTGGTTGTACCGCTGGGGTCTGAAGGGCGGGGCATTGGGGCAACACGGTTCCCATTACCTCGACCAGGCCTGGTACCTTCTGGGCTGTCCGGAGCCGGAGTGGGCCTTCGCGGTCAGCCACTGTGCGTTTCCGACGCGGCTGAAGGTCGAACGGCACTCCGAAGATTACATGAGTTTTCTGGTGGGCTGTGCCGGCGGCATAACGATTCAGATGGACACTTCGGCGGTCATCGCCACGTGGGCGGACCGGGCGTGGGACTTGCGTCTCCGCGTCCTGGGCACGGCTGGGACGGTTGAAGTCGAGTCGACCCGGTTGCCGACGGGGCAGACACGTTCGGGCACGCGACGCCTGTTGGGCGCGATCTACACTGAGGGCGACACCTTTGTGGATGAGCAGGCTGAGCACGGCAGCGGGGATTTTGACGGGGAGATCCGCGACTTTGCCGCGGCTATCCTCGGCGAGCGGCCGCCCGATGTATCGCCAGGCGAAGCGCTGACCTTTATGAAGCTGCTGGATGCGATCTACCTGAGCGCTGAGACGGGGGAAAAGGTTCAGGTAGCCGCGTAGGCGGCGGGGCAGGCCAGCAAGGTTGAGCGGGAAGCGCCTGCGCCGTCAGCCGCGCGCCGGCTCCTTCATTGTCTTCTTCAGTTCGCGCGTCAGTTCTGCCAGATGGGTATCGTTGGCTCTGACCTGCTCAAGATGGATCATACGCTCCGGCCCGGCGGTGGCGATCATGGCCTCGCCGTGAATGCGGTCGATCCAGAAGCGAGCTTCTCGTCCGAGGACTTTACGCAACTCTTCGAGCCGGTGCTCAGGGTAGCGACGCGAAAAGTTCATGGTGTACATGCGCCGGCGCACTGAGCCCCCAAACGCGGCGTGTTTGAGGTTGTGGTTGAACACGACGATGTCGCCGGGCGTGGTCTCCAGGATCAGGGCAGGCACGTCAGGGCCCTCCAGCCCCCAGACCTTTCCACTCTCTCGAATATCCTTTTCCAGATTATCAGCGAAACCATCACCGGCGCGGTGGCTGCCCGGGATGACGCGCAGCGCGCCGTTATCGCGCGTGAGCGGGTCGAGGTAGAAGGCGATCTTGATGCTGAGTATGCGATCGGCACTGAAGCCGTCGGAATGCCAGCGGGTGTCGCCGGCGTAGTAGTTGCCGTCGCCGCTGGTGTAGTTAAAGTCGTCGCCGCAGATGCTGGCGGCGATGTCGTGGATGCGCGGGTCGTCCAGAAGGGAACTGAGAAACTCGCTCTGGTCGGGGAAGGGAAGGATGCAGGAACGCTGCACGCCGTCGTGTTCGCGCCCATGGTGGCCGCCGCCGTGCGCGGCCCAGATCGCCTCGAATTCGTCGATGATTTTGTCGACACAATCGGCCAGCAGCCCAGGGAAGTAGAGGAAGCCGAAGGTATCGAAGAATGCCATCTGCTGCGGTGTGAGTCGCGTTGTTCCCATGGCAGGTTCTCCTGTGATGCCGGGTCGCTTTCCTCGATTGTGCTACGGTCTCGCCAAGAGAGCAAGTCACGAATTATTGTCATCGGGAATCGCCAACAGGGCGAGGGCAGCGAAGTTCCATGCGGCCAACTCGGGCAGGGCGGCGAAGGCGTCGACCTGGGCGTGGGCCAGGCCTGCGCCGAGGGCTGCGAGCAGGCCGAGCCGGAACGGGGCAGCCGGATGGCGCGATGAACGACGCCACAGGGAGGCGAGCCAGGCCAGCAGCGCGGCGAGCCAGGCAAGCCCAAGCAGCCCCCAGCCGGTTGCGTACTCCAGCCAGAGGGAGTGCGCGTGCAGCAGGTTGGGATTGGCGGTTGGGGAGGGCTGCAGGAAGGCGGGATAGTTCCAGTAGAAGCCGCCCGGACCCACGCCGAGCAGAGGATAGTGCCGCCAGAGGGCCAGGGCGTCCTGCCAGATGATGAGGCGGGCGCGTAAGGTTTCGAGATTCAGCAGCCGCTCACCGTAGAGCAGGAGCAGGGCCAGGCCGATAAGCAGCGTCAGCAGAATGGCGAATCGCAGTTTGAAGGAGAGGGCGTTTTTCCGGCGCCATGCCACAGCGATGAGGAAAGCGCCGGCTGGCAGGCCGAGAAGGAGCGCGCCGCGGCTCGCCGTGAGGAGTGAAGCGGTTGCCGCCAGCAGGCAGCAGGCTGCGACGGCGAGGCGCCAGCGCCGGCGGGCGGCCAGGAGACCGACCCCGACGAAGAGCGTGCGCTGGAGATAGAGGGCGGTCTGATTGGGAGAATAGGAGGCCCCCATCAGGCGCCGGACGCCGTCGACCGAGACGCCGCCGCCTGACAGCCAATCGACGATGCCGACGGCGGCGGCGAGGACGCCGCCTGCGAAGAGCGCGGCCAGGACGGCCTGCTGCCGGCGCGGCTGGCGGGCAGTGATGCGGATGGCGGCGTACAGGAGAGCCGGTACGGCGACGAGCTCCCACAGCCCTTCGCGATATCCGGGCCAGTGCCAGACGTTGCGGGCGGTAAGGAGGCTGACGATGACCCAGGCAGGGACGAGCAGATCGGCGAATTTCGGCGTGTTGATTGCGGGGAATCCGGGCGAAAGGGGGGAGAGGGATTTGAGAGCAGGCTTGATTCGCCGGGGCAGCGTGTGGGCCAAGCGGGGCAACTGAGAGGGCATTATGGCCGCCAGGGTGGCCAGCAGCGCGCCCTGGGCCGGCGGCACAGTCCAGACTGCGTCGACAAGCTGCAACTCTTTGTGTTGGAAGTGGAAGGGCAGGGCGGCGGCAGCAAGCATCAGTCCCGCGGTGGGCTGGGCGGCGATGAGAAAGGCGGCGGCGAGCCAGCAGAGGAGGACGAGGGGCGGCCAGACGGCCAGGTAGTAGGTGGTGAGTAGAATAGCCCAGACTGCGAGCTTGCCGGCCGGCGGCCAAGACAGGTAGGCGGCCTGCCAGCGGCGCAGGGGCAGGCTGCGGAGGATGCTGGCGGCCCACCAGAGAAGCAGCGCGACAGCCAATAGCTGCAATGCGAGCCGTGCGAACCGGCTCGTGTCGTTTTGCGATGGCAGGGGCCCGGGTGATGCCTGGGAGGCGTCAGAGAAAACGGAAAGGAGGGGATGTTCTTTGTTATCGACGGTGATGAGGGAGAAGCCCCACAATGGATCGGAGACGGGCGCGTCCGGTCGGTCTATGGGCCAGCCCAGCGCGGCCAGCCAGGGCCAGCTGGTTCTTGCGTAGCGGATTGCTTCTGCGGTGAAGAGGCGCTGATTGGCCTCCGAGACGGATTTCCAATGATCTTGCGGTTGCCGATTCCAGCCGAAGCGGACGGCCCAGACGGGTGTTTGGCTGTCCCCGGCGGCGACCATGACCTTCCGAATCCAGGCTGCGCGGCGGAAGTTGAGCGCGTCGACGCGGCTACGTGTGTCCTGGGGCCCGGTTCCGAATCCAAAAGGTTGGACGAGAACGGCGTCGAAGTAGGGGGCGGCTCCGGCGGCGTAGAGGCGTTGGAGGAAGAAGCCCTCGTCAATGGCGGTGTGGCCCCGGTCCTGGGTGGGGGCGAGCGCGGCAGCGAGGATGACGGCGTCGGGGTCGGCGGCCCGTACGGCGCGGGCGGCCTCTTGCAGCAGCCGGGCATAGCCGATGGGATCGATCAGGCGGTTTCCCCAGTGGGGGGCAATGTTGGGCTCATCCCAAATCTGATAGAAGCGGACTGTGTTTTGGTAGCGGCGGGCAAAGGCGGCGGCGAATCGGGCATAGGGTTCGGGTTGGGCGGGGGGCGCCAGCCGCCATGGCCAGTCGTTTGCGGAGGCTGCTTGAGGGGGGAGGTCTCTGCTGTCCCTTGCCCAGGGGGGGCTCCCGTCCAGAACGACGACCGGAGCCAGCCCTGCGGCGGCGATTTCGGAGAGAACCTGGTCGGTCCACGCCCATTGGAACTGGCCTGGTTGAGGTTCGATGCGGGACCAGTCGATGCGGAGGCGCGCCCAGCCGAAACCGGCGTTTTGCAGGCGATGAAGGGCTTGCTGCCGGGGGAGCGGGTCGTCGTATTGTTCGAGCGAGACGGTAACGCCGAGAAAGGGGATCTGGCCGGATGGGGAGGAAAGCGTTTGCGAATCGACCGGCGCCTGCAGGCTGTAGGGGGGAGTCTGGCGGAGATGTCGCAGCGACAGGGCAACTTCCACACCCAAGTAGCAGATGATGGTGTAGAGGCAGGCGAATTGGATCAGTCGAATGCTGGTCAGCGCCACGGCATCAGAGTTCAGGAACCATCCTGGCAGTGGTCGAGGATGTTCTGGATGTGGCGCCTTTCCTCCTCGAATGTTGACAGACGTTTTTGCGCGGCCCTGACGTCGATGGCCCGTCCGTGCTCTCGCTCTTCAGCGGCCTGCTGAAGAATCCGCAGCAGTAGGCGGACGATGCGGCGACGGCGCTGGTATTCGAAGGGGAGGTGGGGATCGGAGATTGTCTCGGGCAGGGAGCGGTACCATGCCTCCTTTTCCGCCAATTTGAAGTCGAGGGGGAGGGAGGGAATTCCCGCGGTTGAATGCGAGTAGCTCGATGCGGAGGATTGGGAGGCTGCGGACCGGGGCGGGGCATCGAATGGAAGGAGGCGGCCGTTTTCCGCATTGAGCCAGAGGATTGGGGTTGCGTAGTCGACTCGATCGGGGCTGTTGATATACAGGTGGTTGCGGGCCGCGCTGGCGGCGGCATCGATGCAGCCGGCAGCCTGGCCGGACACGAGCCCCTGGTAGAATCCGGCGGCGAAGTTGGCGGCTGAGCGGTCGATGATCTCGTAACGCATGGCGATCACTGCCGGCAGCCCGCTCTGGAGCAGCTGGTGGGCGAGGCTGGCAAAGGGGCGGGCGCTGTCGACCTGTCCGGCAAGGCATGCGTTGATAAAGACCAGTTTGACCGATTCGACCTGCTGCAGGACCGTGCGCAGCGAGGCGGCGGAGACGAAGGCAGGCGCGCCGTCGGCCCACAGTTGAAGGCCGTCCTCGTTGCCGTGGCCGACGAAGTGGAGGATGTCGGGCCAGGTCGTTACGAGACGTTCCCGAATCTGCTGAACTGTGACGCGGCCGTCCAGCTGATCCAGATTGATGCGGCCCGGTTCCAGCTCTGCGAGCGCGGCGCGGACCGAAGCGGCTTCTTCGCTGGAATTCAGCAGATTGCCCCGCGGGTCTTGACCGGTCAGATGGGAGACCGAGGTGTCGGCGGCCCCCGTATCGACGGTCACAAGCAGGACTTTGAGCGGCGGCGCCGTCTCCAGCGGCCTGGGACGCGCGACAAAGCTCACGAGATTCTGCGTACGGACGAGGGAGATATTGGGGTCGGCGGCGAAGGACTGATTGCGGAGGGGATCGTGGAGTGTTTCCCAGGGAAGGGCTGCGACGGCGGGTGGGTGCAGGATGAGCCTGAGGCGCAGTCTTCCGCCGTCGTCAAGGTCGGTGCGGGCATGGGCCCAGAGGTCTCGGACCTGGTCGCGGATGAGCTCCGAAAAGAGCCTGCTGCCGATTTCGGCGAGAAACTCCTCTCCTTGCGGCTGAAACGGGTCGCTCAGGCGGGCCAGATATTCCAACCAGACAGGATTGAGAGCATCCTGCCCGAAGGCAGAGGCGGCGCTCAGCCCGCGGTATGATGCCAAAACAGGGAAGGGGGTTCTGTCCCCGCTAATTGTAATGTCGAAATTGGTATATTCGCTCAACTGCGGTTTCCAGTTGCTGTTTTTTGTTTTATAGTATCATCATCCTTCCCAACAGGAAACTGGAAGCAGAAAATTGGAGACAGGGAACTGGCATTCGCCATTTGCCGCCGGAGGGCAACAGAATACGGAGCAGCCTGATGGCGGTCGACCGGCCATGGCGGGGATGGGACAGCCGACAGAGTCGGGCACTGTATACGGTCAGAACCGCCGCTTTGTACAGCGGGTGAGCGTGCTGGCATGGACGGTTGCAGCGACAGTTGCGATCAGTCTGTTTCTGCGGTTGCCGACGGTGGTGCTGACGTTGAACGCGCTGGGCTCGCCGATGTCGATTCGGATCAGTGAGACGACGGTCATCGCCGTCTTCATTGCGCTGCTCACAGCCAGCGGCACGGAACGCGCGATACGAACACATCCTCTCTATGTAGGGGACCCGTTTGGCGGCGAGCCGGAAAGCGGGGGGCACACCTGGCTGTTCTGGGGGCTTCCCGCCGCGGTTTCGATCTTGGCGGTTTTGCTGGCGCCGGAGGTGACAACGCCGCTCTTTCAGGCCGGGGCCGCTCTTCTCAGCGGCGGACTGATCGCCATCATTCTGTTCAACCTGTATGCGACAGTGGACCGTGAATCGGCGGGCTACCGTCAGGCCCGCATCCTGCTCAATGTGCTGGCGTACACGGCTGCGCTGGCGCTGTTCCTGTTGGTGTATCAGACGAGAACGCGCAGCCTTCTCTCAGGGTCCTTGATTGCCGCGACGGCCGCGCTGCTGGCGGTTGAGTTGCTGCGGGATGTAACGCCCAGAGTGAATGTCGTTTTGCGCTATGCGGCGCTGGTTGCGGTTGTGCTGGGCGAGGCGGCGTGGGCGTTGAACTACTTGCCTCTTACCGGGGCAAGCGGCGGACTTGTCCTGCTGCTGATCTTCTACTTGTTCGTAGGGCTGGCCCGCCACGCCCTGCATGAGGGCCATCTGAGCCGCAAGCTCGTGCTGGAGTACTCCGCGTTTGCGATCCTGGCGTTGGGGCTGATCGCACTGATTGGGCCAGGACTCTGATTCTCTTTTCCTCTTACTCCCCTCTCTGCGCGGCCGCGCGAAGATACAGATCTCCACGATTCAAGGGCCGGACAGTTCGCTGGCCTCTTCCGCCAGTTTAGCGTAGTTTCCGCGCCAGCCCGCTCGCGCCCCCGGATCGGCCGCCAGCTGTTGAAGGGTAACGGTGAGCAGACGGTTGACAGGCGCGTCCACGCCAACTTCGCCGCCTCTGCGGACGATTGCGCCGTTGTACCAACCCACTTCGCTGCCCTCTTTGCCCGCGTCCAAGTCGAGGAAGAGGCTGGGCATTTTGCCGCCCCTGGCTCCGCCGACGATTTTATGGAGGGCGGGCCGCAGGAGCGCGCGGGGGCCGAAGCGCAAGAGCGGGGCAAGGGTGCGAAGCGGGTATTTCTCCAGGTTGAGAGGGCGGATATCGGAGGCTGCCATGACGCGGAGGGCCTCGCGCAGGGCGTCAATCTCCAGATTGGAGATTCGGGGATCGGCGAAGGTAACGCCGGGCGGTTGGGCGAGGATGGCGCTGGTGGCGTTGCCGATCATGTTCATGAGGAGCTTGGACCATTTCATGTCGCGCGCGCTTTGGTGAACTTGCGCGGGGAGACCGGCCGCGGAGAAACGCGAGGCGAGGGCAGCGAGAAAGGAGGATTGATCGCTGTGTCTTGCGGCCCGGCTCCCGCCGCCGAAATCCGCCAAACCGATGGCATAACCGGGCTTCGTGACCTGTATGAGACCTGGCTCCTGCGCCTCCACGGGCGCGGTGATCGTGCCGGCGAGGGCTCGCTGCGCGCCAAAGCGGTCGGCTATTGCCTCTTCATTGCCGACGCCGTTCTGCAGGCTGAGAATCGCCGGCGGCGGCGCGGCTCCAGCGGATGCCAGCTCGTCCAGGGCGGCGGCGGTGTCATAGCTCTTGACCGCGAGAATGGCGAGATGAAACGGGCCGGGCAAGGCATCTCGCACTGACGAGACCGCACTGATCGAGGGGATTGTTTGTGTAGCGCCACCGGCAGTGCGCAACTCCAGGCCGCGTGCCTGGATGGCCGCGGTTGTGCGGGGGCGCCCGACCAGTGTCACGGCGTGGCCGGCGGCGGCCAGCTTGCCGCCGACAAAACATCCAATGGCGCCGGCGCCGATGATGAGAGTGCGTAGAGGATCCATTGTTCAGTTTTCGTTCAGCGGCTGACGCGCCTGCAGGTCGTAGAGGCCATATGAAGCTGCAAGCAGCTCGATGGGATGGCGGGAGGGCAGGCCGGCGCCGTGTTCCAGTTGCCAGCGGCAGGTCTCGGAGTCGCAGGCTGTAAAGGAGACCGATCCCTGGACGGCAGGGTCGGACGTATCGGCCTGGGCGGCGACGAAGTCGAACAGTTCCGCTCCCACGTCCATGCCGATCTGGTACTTTTCGGATTTGAGGCCATAGGTTCCTGCGATGCCGCAGCAGCGGGCGTGCGATTCGCGCAGATCGAGGCCGGGAATGAGCGCCAACAGCTCCAGCGCGGGTTTGCCGATGCGATGCGCCCGCAGCTGGCAAGGGGCGTGGTAGGGCAGGATGAAGGGCTCCTGGCCGCTGTTGAGGGGATCCAGGTCGGCGGGCAGCTGGCCTTGATTTTCGCGTTCGCGCAGCCACTCGAAGATGTCCCAGGTGTTGCGCTTGAGGGCTTGCGTGCCTTCGTCTCCCTCCAGATCGAGAAGCTCCGGCGCCTCTTCTTTGAGGGTGAGGGTGCAGCTGGTGCTGGCGCCGAGGATCGGGTAGCCGGCCTGGACGTAGTCGGCGAACTGGGCCACGTTGCGGCGATGGTAGGTTTCGGCGGCGCTGAATTCGCCATTGGAAAGCAGGGGCAGTCCGCAGCAGCTCTGCGGGGGCACGACGACTTCGTACCCAAGATGCTCCAGCACCAGGACAGCGGCCATGCCGACGAACGGTTCGTAATATTGGGTCGCGCAGCCGTGGAAGTAGACGACTTTCCGTTCGCTGCGAAGCCGCCGGGACCGCGTTCTTTTCAGCCAGCGGCTGAAGGTTTCATTGTGCCAGCGAGGCAAGGGAGCTCTTTCGGCCACACCGAAGAGGACGGCGGCCAAGCGACGGCTGAGAGGGTGGTGCAGGAGGGCATTGGCCAGGGCGGGCGCGACGCTGCCGACCCGGCCCAACAGGTCGCTGCGGCCGAGAAGCCGGTTGCGCAGGGATAGGCCTTCCGCTGCCACGATGAGGGCGCGGGCGCGGGCGTTGATTTCGGCGATACGGACACCGGTTGGACAGACTTCATTGCAGACGCGGCATCCTGAGCAGTAGTCGACGGACGCGTCGGGGACTCGTCCGCGGCCAGGTGCCGGGGGGTTGGAACCGGCGGGGTCCTGGAAGTAAGGGTACCCGAACTCGCGAAAACGTTCGGACTGGGGCGCGGCGTATTTGGGCCCGGGAAAGCTGTCGGTTACTTCGGAGACTGGGCAGTAGCTGACGCAGATGTTGCACTTGATGCAGGCGTTCAGGCTTATGCCGACAGAGTTCGGCAGAACGGATTGCATGGCGGCGTCGGGTGGAGAATCCTGGCTCATTGACCTTTTGCCACTGAATGCGCGGCGGCAAAGCCGGTCGCGATAGCGATCCCTTCGCGGCTGCGCTCGCGAATTGGATCGGTATGGGCAAGGACGGAGCCGGCAGCCCACAGGTTATCGTATACCGGCGCGCCGTCGCGGCCCAAAGGACGGAAGCGAGTGTCGACAGGGACGCCGCCCTGGAAGACGGGGTGTCCCCGCTTGTCGAGAAAGAGCGGGCGCAGCCACTGGGACCGCGTCTGGGGGGCGGTCAGGGGCAGGTCGAAAACAGTTTCCTTGACTCGGCCGCAGCGGTCACCGCGGATGCCGCCGCCGAGGATGCCGCCGGTGGCGAGCAGGTAGTTGCGCGCGGTGTGGCGCAGAGGGCGGCTGCCGGTTTCGGTCTCGATCCACTCGATGCGGCGACCGGATGCGCGCACGCCGCAGACCTTCATGCCGATTTCAACGCGCACGCGGAGGCGGGTGAGCTGGGCGCGCAGGGATGCGTCCAGGCGCATACCGGGCACGCTGGGGGGAAGGGTTGGGATCTCGAAGAGTGAAAACGATGGCTGCAGCGGGGAGCCGGGAGGCGTTTTGCGGCGGTCTCGGGCCGAGCTGGCCTGGTTCAGCTTGGCAAGGAGACGCGTGTGCAATTTCAGACCGAGGACGGCTGGGAGGCCGATTCGTTCACCGCTTGCGGCTGCCTCCGAAACCATTTCGATGAGCTTTTCCTGGGCGGCGGGCTGATCCAACAGCCGGGCCAGTTGGATTGTGTTGTGATCACGCCGGCTGGTGAGGCGACTGAGAGGAAGCGAAGCGCTGCGCGCTGCGCGGCCCTGGCGCCGCAGGTTTTCGGCGATCAGGGCCGGGTAGAAGTCTGTCATGCCGTTGAATCCGATGATGAGGAAGGGCCGCTCATCTTCCAGGGAGGCTGCCAGTTGGGCCTGGGGGGCCAGGAAGACGGGGCGGCCGGCGCCGACGGGAGAAATGAGCTGACCGTTCCGCCCAGGGGCGATGTCTGTGAAGTGGCCGCGGGAGTCATCTTCGCGGTCAATCGGTTGCGAGGGCGCGCTGGGGCCGGGGGAATCGATACTGGCGGCGGCGCGTTCGTAGGGCAGGCCGGCCGCGGCGGCGAGCTGCTGAAAGGCGTCGAGGGCGTTTGCGATTGACGCCGCGCCGAGGAGCCGATAGGGGTGCGCGGGGGGCAGGCGCCCCAGCGCTTGCATCCAGTTCGCGACAGGCTGCCGCCCATCCGGCAAGTAACCGAGGAGATCGATCGTGCCGGCATGCCAGTGGGTCGTTCCGGCGCCCTGGGCGATCACCCGCACGTTGAGGCCCGCGCGGGCGGCTGTGCAGGCGGCGAAAAGGCCGGTCAGGCCGGCGCCGATGATGAGGAGATCAGTCATGTAAGCCCGGCTTCGCATTCAAGGTTTGGGCTTGCCGGAAACGGGGGCTCGCGGCACGCGCCGCCTGACCAGCGGCCGGCAAAGGCATGGGGGCGTTCATGTCAGGCGGGATCCTGGATAGGAGAAACCGGAGCGATAGAATTCTGAGAGGGGGCTCTGCCCTTCATCGGCCGGCAGATGGTCGGCATTGAGGATGCTCAGATAGATCAGTTCATCCAGCCTTTCCTGGCGCAGTTGGTCGCCCCAAAGGATGGGCACAACGCCCTTCCAGCGTTCCTGGAGAAAGTCTCGCAGGAGCAGGTTGGGCTGGGAGACGGATGCAGAGGGGTCTATGGCGGGTGATTGGCGGCGTGGGTTGGGCACGGCGGCCGGCGCGTGTTCTGCGGGGCCGCCATCTGCCGGGGGGCCATCGCGGTGATGATGCGCCGGCGACTGCATATGGGCTACCTTCCAGTCACCGGAATCGTACGCGGTTTCATCGCTGCGCAGCTGGTGGAGGACGCCGACTGCACGGTAGGTACAGAAGCCGCCCTGACAGGGGCCCATGCCGAGGCGTACGTCGCGGCGGAGGTCGTCCAGAGTAACGGTCGGGTTGCGCTGCGCCGCGCCTTCCAACATAGCCCGGGTGACCAGTTCGCACTCGCAGATCAGGTCCGACTGCTGGTTTTCGGATTCGACTTCGTCGAGGCGGTGGCCGAGCCAGTAGTGTCCCTGTTCGACGCCGGGGACCGGTGTTTCGGCGGTGCGGCAGGGGCGGGTGACGCCGAGCTGGGCGCAAGCTGCGTCGACGGCGGATTCGGCCATCAGGCGGAAGGTCGTCCATTTTCCGCCGGTGATGGTGATAAAGCCGCTGAGGCCGTCCCGCTGCCGGTGGTCCAGCAGGGCCAGGGCACGCGTGGCGTCGCGGCTGGCGGGAGACGCTGGGGACGCTTCGAGTTGGGAGGCGCGCCGGTTGGGATGCGGCGCTGGCCGGTGAATTGAATCATGGGAGGGAGGCGGCTCGTGGTAGAGGGGTCGAACGCCGGCCCAGGCGCGCAGGATCCGGCTGCGGCTGAGGCCGGGCACCAGTTTGTCGCCTTCGGTCAGCATCAGGTCGATTTCCCACTGTTCAATGGAGAGGTTTTCGGGGTCGGACACCTGCTGGTCGGTTGTGCCGATGACGCTGACGGTGTGAATGGGCACCAGGATATCGCCGTCGCCGGGCATTTTGCAGCGGTTGATGACGGTATTGGTCAGGCGGGCGTTGGTTGCGAGCATCACGCCTTTGCCGAGCATCATGTTAACTTCAACCGCTGCGAGGGCCGCGACCTGCCCGCACCAGGCGCCGGCGGCGTTGATGACAAGGTCGGCGTCTATGCGGAGCTCTTCACCCGTGACGGTATTGAGAACGGCGGCGGCGGACACAGCGCGGTTGCCGTCCCCGCCGGAGAGGTGGAGGCCGGTCAGCTCGTGGTAGGGGAGGAGGAGGGCGCCGGCCTGGCGGGCGGCCTGGGCGGTGGCATGGGCGGCGAGGAAGCTGTCGGCGGCGGCGTCGGGCAGTTCGAAGACGCGGCTGATGCGGGGATTCAGAAGGGGTTCGCGGCGGAGGGCGGTAGACGCGGGGATCTCGTCGCAGGGGATGTCAAGGCGGAGACAGGCGGCAGCGAAGCGGTCGGGATAGTCGTCTTCGTCTTCGGGCGTGACGATGAAGAATCCACCTGTGTCTTCGATACAGTGGGTGTGGGTGCGGCGGAGGATACGATTTTCGCGAATGCACTCGACGGCGCTGTCGGCGTCCTTCAGCACGTACCTTGCGCCGCTGTGCAAGAGTCCGTGGTAGCGTCCGGTTGTGCCGTGGGTGAGGTCGCGTTTTTCGACGAGGACAGTTTGGAAGCCCCGGAGGGCGGCGTCCCAGGCTACGCCTGTACCGGTTGCGCCGCCGCCGATCACGAGGATTTCGGTCTGAATCCGTTTCATCGGGGGCTAGCCAAAGTCATGGAGAAGCTGATGGATCTCCTGGGCGCGGCTGCATTGCAGGGCTTTGGCTGCGAGCGTTCTGGCGGCGTCCATGTCGACGCGGCGAATCGCGGACTTGACCATGGGGACGGCCGGTCCGGCCACGCTGATTTCATTGAGTCCGAGGCCGAGCAGGAGAGGCTGGACGGAAGGGTCGCCGGCGACCTCGCCGCAGATGGCGACGGGGATGCCGGCGGCGCGGCCGGCATCGCAGGTGAGGGCGATGAGGCGGAGGACTGAGGGGTCGAGAGGGGTTGCCAGGGTCGCGACGGCGCTGTTCACGCGGTCGGCGGCGAGCGTGTATTGGGCCAAATCGTTGGTGCCGATGCTGAGGAAGTCGACCTGCGGCGCGAAGTGTTGCGCGAGGAGAGCGGCGGACGGCACTTCGATCAGGACGCCTACTTCGAGTGTGCCGAGCTGGCGGCAGCGCTGGTAGCCGGGCACGTCTTCGAGCAGTTTGAGGGTCTGATGGACTTCACTCACTTTCGAAATCATGGGGATGAGAATTCGAATGCGGGACACGGGCGCGACGTTGCGCGCCAAATCCACGAGGGCTTGTGCCTGGTCAATGAGCATTTGGGGATGGCGGAGCAACAGGCGGATGCCGCGCACGCCGAGGAAGGGGTTGGCTTCGGCGGGAGGCTGGAGATAGGGAACGGGCTTGTCGCCGCCGATGTCAAGCAGCCGGACGGTGAGCGAATGGCTGTTGGTGTAAGTGTGCACATCCTGGTAGGCAGTCAGTTGTTCGGCAACGGTGGGCGGGCTGGTCCGGTGTTGAAACAGGTTTTCGGTGCGCAGGAGACCGATGCCTTCGGCGCCGTTGGAATGGATATGGAGGAGATCTTCACGGCTGTTGACGTTGACGCGAACGGGGATGCGTTCGCCGTCGGGGGTGAGGGCGGGTTCGTGGGAATGCGAGAGCGCCTCTGCCTGGAAGCGCCGCAGCCGCGAGCGGGTCAGCTGATACTGTTCGAGGGTTTCTTCATCGGGGTCGACGAGGAGGCGGCCGCGGATTCCGTCGACGACGGCGAACATGCCGCTGTGGAGTTGGAGGATTTCAGGTCCGGCGCTGCAGACGAGGGGGATGCCCAGGCTGCGGGCCAGAATGGCGGTGTGCGCGGTTGGCGTGCTGGCGGCCAGGGCGATGCCAACGACGTGGGCCTGGTCCAGGTGCGTGGTATCGAATGCGGTCAGGTCTTCGGCGAGCAGGATTGTGTCGTTGGGCAGCGGGTTGAGCTGGCGGGCAGGCGTGATCCCGCCGAGGCGGAAGACGAGACGTTGACCGACATCGCGGATGTCTGTGGCGCGGCTGGCGAAGTACTGGTCGCTGAGATCGCGGAAGAGACGGACGAGTTCACCGGTGGCCTGGCGGGTGGCGCTCGTTGCGTCCGAGCCGGCGTCGATGGCGGCGCGGACTGCGTCGGTCAGCGTGCTATCGTGGAGGATTTCGCGATGAACGAGAAAGATCTCTGCGGTAGCGGTTTGGCCGATCTGGGCCAGGCGTGCCAATTCCTCATCCACGAGGAGGCGCGCGGCCAGGAAGCGTTCCCACTCTTCTTCGGGGTCTCCAGCCGGGGGCGCGGGCGTTCTGCCGGCGTCGTCGGCGACGACCGGGGCGTATTTGTAAATGTCGCCGATACCGACCCCGGGCGCTGCTGAAAGGCCGTGAAAGAGTTGCTGCACAGGGCAAAACTCGCTGGTGTTCAGAAAAGTGAGCGGAGCGCTTCGATGGCGGCCTCAGCGTCCGGGCCTGATGCGGCCAGTTGCAGTTCATGTCCTTGCCGGGCCTGAAGCTGGACCAGTTGAAGGATGCTTTTGATGTCAACAGCGCTGCTATTGCGGCTGAGATTGGCGGCGGTGATCCGGGCCTGAAACCGGCTGGCAGTACGGACCACATCTCTGCCGGACCGGAGATGGAGGCCGCGGGGGTCCGTGATGGTTACCACGGCACTTTGGGCGGGCTGATGCGAGTTATTGGCGGGCGCGGGTTGAGAGTCGGAGGGGCAAGGGCGGGCATTGCCGCTCTCGCCGCTCTGCGGGCGCCGCTCATGTTCCTCGAGACTTTCCTTTTGGGGGAAAGTCTGTGACTGGCAGTTTTCCATCTCAGAGTTCCAAGCGTGCGATCATGCGTTTCATTCAGCCGGTGTTGGCGAGTTTCGGCGTGGACAGCGCTGCTTCGGCGACCGCGTTCACCGTTTGCAGTGGTTCGCCGAGACTGGCGTGCAGCGCCGCGACGATCGCGCCCTCCACAAGGGGCGCGTTACTGAGCTTACATCTCCGCCGCTGCTGTTCCGGCAGCATTTCGAGAGCGATTTCGGCCGACATGACAGAGCTTCCTACATCCATCAACAGAAGCACTCCGTCTTCACACCAGACCTCTTCTATCGCGGAAAGAATTTTGAAAGCGTCGGTTCCCAGGGCCTGGGCGTCATCCGGGAGGCCGCCGGCCTGGCTTATGCCGACTTCGTCCCCGGCCATCTGCGCAGCCAGTTCGCGTACGCCCTCGGCGAGTTTGGCGCTATGGGAGACGATCACAAGACCGATCACGATGCGAACTCCGGACCGGGCGTGTGACGATGGCTGGGCATTTGCGGACTCACTGTACCCAATCGAGTGTGCGTTCGACGGCCTTTTGCCAGCCGGCGTAGCCGTGCGCGCGTATGGATTCGTCGATTTGGGGGCGCCAGACTTTGTCCTCGCGCCACTGGGAGCGGAGGGTTTCGAGGTCGGGCCAGAAGCCGACGGCCAGGCCGGCGGCATAGGCGGCTCCAAGGCTGGTTGTTTCGGCGATCTGTGGGCGGATGACGGTTGCGCCGAGGATATCTGCTTGCATTTGCATCAGCAGGTTGTTAACGGTTGCGCCGCCGTCGACTTTCAGTTGGCGCAGCGGCACGCCGCTATCGGCGTTCATGGCCTCGAGCACTTCGCGGGTCTGGTAACAGATGGATTCAAGGGCGGCGCGGACGATGTGCGCCCGGGTCACGTAGCGGGTGAGACCGACGATGACGCCGCGGGCGTCGCTGCGCCAATGGGGAGCGAAGAGCCCGCTGAAGGCAGGGACGAGGAAGCAGCCGCCGGAGTCGGCAACGCTTTGGGCGATTTCTTCGGTTTCGGCGGCCGAGTTGATGAGTTGAAGCTCGTCCCGCAGCCACTGGACGGTGGCGCCGGCCATGGCGATTGAGCCTTCGAGCGCGTAGACGGGCGGGGACTGGCCCATCTGATAGCAGACGGTTGTCAGGAGGCCGTTGCGGCTGTGAACAGTTTCCTCGCCGGTGTTCAGAATCATGAAGCAGCCGGTCCCGTAGGTGTTTTTGGCCTCGCCGGGGCTGAAGCAGGTCTGGCCGACGGTAGCGGCCTGCTGGTCGCCCAAATTGCCGCAGATGGGGATGGCGGCGCCGAAGGGGCCATCGGTCGCGGTCATGCCGTAGAAGGCGGGTTCGCTGCTGGGGCGAATTTCCGGCAACATCGAACGCGGAATCGCGAGGATGTCCAGCAGTTCGGCGTCCCAGGCGAGCGATTCCAGGTCCATCAGCATTGTACGGCTGGCGTTTGTGGGGTCGGTAACGTGGACGGCGGCGCCGGTGAGTTGCCAGATCAGCCATGTGTCAACGGTGCCGCAGAGCAGGTTGCCGGCATCGGCGGCAGCCTGCGCGCCCTCGACGTTTTCGAGGATCCAGCGGAATTTGGGGCCTGCAAAGTAGGTTGCCAGAGGCAGGCCGGCCTTTTGATGAAATGCGGGCGCGTGGCCGGCGTCCTCCAGGCGGCGACAGATGAGGTCGGTGCGCGTGTCCTGCCAGACGATGGCGTTGCAGACCGGCAGCCCGGTGTTGCGATCCCAGATGACGGCGGTCTCACGCTGATTCGTGATGCCAATGGCGGCGATCTGATCGGGATGGACACCGCATTTGGAGAGGGTGGCGCGGATCACATTTTGGGTACGTTGCCAGATTTCGAGGGGATCGTGTTCGACCCAGCCGCTGCGGGGGAAGATCTGTTTGTGTTCCTGCTGTTCGAACCCGACGATGGCGCCCGTCTGGTCGAAGAGCATGAAACGGGTGCTGGTGGTGCCAGAGTCAATTGCACCAATCAGTTGAGGCATCAGTCTGCACCAGTTTTTGTGAAGACCTCGGCGGCGGTCTCGAAGAGGAAGTAGGCGCTGGTTGCGCCTGGGTCTTGATGACCGATGGAGTGTGGGCCAAGGTAACTGGCGCGTCCTTTTCGGGCCTCAATTTCAATCGTGTGTTTCATGCCCAGATGGGCAGCTTGCCGGGCGGCAGCCAGGATGACGGCGGGGCTTTGGTGGGCGGCCAAGGCGGCCTCCATCGCCTCCACGGCCGGCTGGATGGTATCGATCATGGTTTTGTCGTCGGCCTGGGCTTTGCCCCGCTGCTGGAGGCCATCGAGGCCGTAGCGGAACATCTGGGTCAGCTGCACCAGGTCGATGGAACTGCCGTTGGTGGGGCTGGTGGCGGCGCGCAGGAAGAAGGTTCCGTACAGTGGTCCGGCGGCCCCGCCGATACCGCTGATGAGGGTCATGGCGACGGAGCGCAGGAAGGAGCTGACATTATCGGACTGTTTTTCTTCCTTGAGGCGCTCCTGCAGTTTGCCCATGCCGCGGCGCATGTTCACGCCGTGGTCGGCGTCGCCGATTGCTGTATCGAGTTCGGTCAGGTGCGCTTCGTTTTCGATGATGCGAGCGGCATACGACAGAAGCCATTTACGCAGCTGTGAAGTTGTGATCTCCTGGCCCATATTGTTCGTCCGTATTGGATGGCCGCCGGGTTACCAGTGCAGAACTGGGGTATGCACGGGAGCGTCCCAGAGGCCCAGCAGTTCGTCGTCCAGTTTCATCAGAGTCATTGTGTACCCGCCGCGTCCGAGGCTGGTCAGGTAGTTTCCGATCAGTTGGCGCTCGACCCGAAGCTGATGGGCGGCCATCAGTTCGTGAATCGCTTCGGAGAAGAGATACAACTCAAGAGGCGGCGTCCCTCCCATGCCGCTGATGAGGAGGAGGACGCGATCTCCGGGCGCGAAGGGCAGGTCGTCAAGAATGGGCGGCAGAATGAGGTCGACGATTTCGGGCATGCCCTGTTTGACGGAGCGCACTACGCCGGGTTCGCCGTGGATGCCGACGCCCAGTTCGATGGAATCGTCTGCGAGATTGACGCCGAGGCCGTTGCGCGGCAGGGTGTTTACGTTGGTGCCGACGCCCATGCTGCGGGAGGCGGCGACGGCGCGCTGCGTTACGTTGACGGTTGCGTCGAGGGAGTATCCGGATTCGGCGGCGGCGCCGGCGATCTTGCAGGCAAGCGTTGCGGCGCCGAGCCCGCGACGGTTGGCGACTTCGGGGATGGCGACGTCATCGTTGACAAGGACATAGCGGGCGTCGATGCCCTCCTGGAGCGCCATTTCGATGGTGAGCTCAGTGTTGAGCACGCCGCCGGCATAGTTTTTGACAATGAAGAGCACGCCGCCACCGTGGTCCGCTGAATGGACGGCGGCCAACAGTTGAACGGGGGAGGGGCTGGTAAAGATGGGGCCGGGGCAGGCGGCATCGAGCATGCCAAGGCCGACGTAGCCGATGGGCAGGGGTTCGTGGCCGCTGCCGCTGCCGCTGATGACAGCGACTTTTCCGGAAGGGCAAGGCGCGGTTCGCTCGACGTAGTCCGGGTCGAAATGAACTTTGATTGTGTCCGGGTGACAGAGCGCCATGCCACGCAGGCTCTGGGTAATGGCGCTGCCCGGTTTGTTCATGAGGCTTTGCATGGCTCATTGTAGGCAATGAAGTGCGGCACCGGGTCTATTGTAGCTTGAAGCGCGTCATTTTTCAACGCTGGAACTGCAGTGGTCAGGGGGTGGCGGGACGGGGAGGCGCCGCGGGGCGGGGATACGGGGGAGCGACGGGGAGGGCGCCCACTAGGGGCACCCCTACAGGGGGCTGACGGGGAACGTAAAGGCCGCGGGGCGACCATTTATGGGTGGCGGGGCGGGGAGGCGCCGCGGGGCGGGTTGGGGTTTATTGTGGGGAGAAGTCTTCGTTGACGGCGAGTTCGTTGGCGAGGGCGGCGAGTTTTTGCCAGGTGGCTTCTTCGACGTAGATGCCTTCGACGCGGCCTTTTTGGGTTCGCAGGTATTCCAGTTCGCCGGGGTAGTAGACGCGTTCGACATGCTCGGCAGGCGGTGTTGCGGTGAGGTATTGGGCGAATTCGGTTACTTCCCGTTTGAACTCTTCGAGGGGGCGAAAGGCGTCGACCTGGAATACGGCCATGAAGCAGCCGTCGTTGTGGCGGCCAGTAGGCTCGATCCCGAATCCCAGGCCGGTGAGCAGGCCGGAGAGTATCTCGACCATGGCGGAGAGTCCGTAGCCTTTGTGTCCTTCTGAGCCGCCGAGGGGCAGAATGGCTCCACCTTTGCGTGCGGCGGTGGGGTCTGTGGCGGCGCGGCCTTCGCTGTCGATCACCCAGCCGGTGGGGATGGACTGGCCGCGCTCGATGGCGACGCCCAGTTTGCCGCCGGCGACGGCAGAGGTGGCAATATCGATGTAAAAGGGTCCGTCGAGAAGGGAAGGGACGGCGATACAGATTGGGTTTGTGCCGAGTCTCGGCTCGCGCCCGCCAAAGGGGGCCACGCTCTTCGGGCCGCGGCCGGAGTCGGCTGTCATGAGCCCGATCATGCCGGCTTCGGCAGCCATGAGGGGATAGTCGGTGAGGCGCCCGACGTGGCCCTGGCGGACGACGGTGGCGGCGGCGACGTTTTCCTGGCGGGCCTTGTCGATTGTCAGCTGCATGGCCCGTTCTGAGACTGTGAATCCGAAGCCCCAATTGCCGTCCACGACGGTTGTGGCGCGGCTTTCCTTTATGATGGTGAAGGGGGCGCCGGGGCGGATGTGCCCCCTCTGGATTGATGCGATGTAGCCGGGGACGTGGATGATGCCGTGCGAGTCGTGGCCGGCGAGGTTGGCAGCGATGAGGTGGCGCGAGATGGTGGCGGCTTCGGCGGTCGAGGCGCCGGCTGCGACGAGGAGCTGTCCTGCGATTCGTTCGAGTCGGTCGGCTGGAATCATTGGCATGGGACGAACTCCGGATGCCTGTGGCCGGCAGACCGTGCGGCTGGTCTTGCGGGCGGCGGGTGGACTGGCGGCTACCTGCTGGAGAACTGCGGTCGGCCGAGAGCGTCGGTTGAATCGCGGCGCTCGTAGTAGTTGAGATGGCCGCCGGCATCGTTGAGGATTCGTTCGCGGGCGACGGCGACACGCTCCGGGCTGCGCGCGGCGATGTCCTCCTGGCAGTCGGGGTCGGTTTCGAGATCGAACAGGCGGGCAATTGGAGGCTGCCCGGGGCGGGAGGATGGGTCTTTGTTTGATGACTGCCAGTCGAGCGTGCTGAAGAACCAGTTGCTGTCATCGCGGTACCAGACGGAGTTGCCGTAGCGGCAGGTGAGGTAGTCACGCGATGGGAAGGCGTTGTTTTGTTCGAGCAGCGGCAGGAGGTTTTGGCCTTCGATTGGGTCGGCAGACTGTTGCCCCGTCGCGGCAAGGATGGTGGCGGGCACGTCCAGGGTGTAGACGAGTTCGTTGCGGACCTGGCCGGCTCCGAGGCCGGCGGGATGGCGCATCAGCAGAGGGATGTTCATGGTGCCGGGGTACATGTAGTCGGCGGGCTTTCCGATAATTCTGTCCGGGTTTTCGCCGAAGTTGGTGCCGTGATCGCTGAAGAAGAATATGAGTGTATTGTCTTGCAATCCCAGCTGGTCGACGGTATCCAGAAGGCGGCCAAACCAGGTGTCGACCATGGTGACGAGGCCGGCGTAGTTGGCGCGGATGCTGGGGATGCGGTCGTCGTAGCGGTCGGCGAAGGGCCCGTAGGCGGCGGTGAGGCAGATCGGTTCGCGTTCGGCGCGACTGCCGTAGAGGTCATAGTAGTGGAGGGGGGCTTCCCAGGTTTCGTGGGGGCTGAAGCTGTCAACGTAGAGATAGAAGGGAGAGGAGGTGTGGTTGCGACCGGGCGCGCGGTTGTCGCGCAGGAAGTCGATTGCGCCCTGGAAGGTACGGGCGGTCGGCCAGTCCTCCTCGGGCCGTTGGGGGCAAACGTTGACAAGATGCGCGGCGACCCGTTCCTGGGAGCCGGCGCGATAGCGGTCGAAGAGGGCGGGGTCTGCGCCGGCGACGGCATTCCAGCGGTCTTCGGCCTGGCCGCGAATGAACTCCCACTGGCGGAAACCACGGGTAAAGTTCATACCGGGCACGAAGTAGTGGGGCACGTCGGCGAAGAAGCCGGTGTGGTAACCGGCCTGCTGCAACGTTTCGGCGATGGTGCTTTCCTCGGCGGACATGGGCTGCCAACCGGGCAGGTAGACGTTGTCCCAGGGGACGGGCTGGTAGTCGTTGAAGGGGAAGGCGCGCCGGCCGCTGTGGAGGGTGCGCCTGGTGGGAATGGTGGGCAGGCATTCGGGATGGGCGCAGGCGAAGCGCACGCTTTGGCGGGCGAAGCGGTCGATTGAGGGTGTGTGGATCCAGTCGTTGCCGTAGCAGCCGAGAAAGGCGGTGCGCAAGGTATCAGCGACGACGACGATGACGTTCAGTTGCGTTTGCTGTGATTGGGGCATGGGTGAAGTTGCCTGGCTGGGCGCCTCTATCGGGTGAGCGGTTCGAGAAGAGTGAGTTCGCTGGTATTGGCCGGGACCCAGCCTTCGGCGCCGTTATCGACGCGCACAAACCACCAGACGATGGTATCGCTGTTTCCTTCCAGCCAGATTGGGCCGTTAAGGATGGTCATGTGGTTGGCGTCTTGCAGGTTGGAGACGATGGCGCCGGCCTGCGCGCCGGCTTCGGAGCGGAGAGAGATTTTGTACTCGGGCAGCAGGCGAATGCGGTCGCCGACATTCATGGGGATTGCGTTGCGGCTGGGCGGCAGGCCGTTGGTTTCGGCGATGAGGACAAAGGTGTTGGCGTTCCCCGAGGCCGATCCCAGGGCGATATTGGCCGGCGTGTTTGACTGCGCCAGGTCGCCGGAGAGCCAATCGTTGAGGAACCACCCGCTGAACAGGGCAGAGATCAGGAGGAGAATGGCGCCGACCAGCAGGAGGGGGCTGCCCGAGGCCGGGGCGGGGGCGATGCCGGGGCTTGGGGCGCTGCCCCTGGGCTGGACCGAAAGCGGGTCGCTGTTCAGTTGCATGCGAAGCGGATAAAGACGGATGGGGCGGTCACTTTTGTAGCGGTCTTCGATGAGGCGGAGGCTCTGGCGCAGGGCGATCTCGTAGAGGGCGTCTGCGATGTTGTTGTTCATATGGATTTCGGCGCGCACAGGCCGGCCGCGCCGGTCCATCAGGACAAGCAGCCCGGCGAGGGGCTGGCCCTGGAGGTCGGTAAGATTGTAATAGTCGGCGCGGATTCCCTGGAGGTCGGCGTGTGGTCTGAATCTTCGGATCACACTTAACGTACCGGGGTTTCTCACAGCCTCAACCATCGCTTGTTTCTCCAGCGCTTCCGTACAATGCTACAGATTCCAACGGTCGTTCTCTGCTTCATCGCGGAGCTGTTGGCCAGCTGCTCCTGTCGGGAAAGGGGTCTCCCTTGCTGATGTTTGCGGCGCGTTCAGTTCGTAGACGAAATGCAACGTCAGTCAGGAAGTTGCAGGGAGACGATCCCTGCCACCTGGACTGAACTCTCTGCGTAAGTGACGATGCGCAACTCGAACAGGCTGGGCAGGTCGGGCCGCAGCATGCCCTGCCACCGCAGACTATCACCGGTTTTGCGAAAGGGAAAATCGCCGGAAGGGATACCACTGATTTCGGCGCCCTGTTCTGCCTGCCCGATGTAACCGAAAGTGGTTCCCTTGAGCTGGGAACCCGGTCCGGCTAACCCGGTGTAGGGGAGTTTGAGGGGCGCTCCCTGCATGGTCATCGCTGGCTGATGGATGGGCTGGATGCCCTCGATCAAGAGGCGATGGACGCCGGCGGCGCGAACGTACTCCTCGGTGACTCGATAGACGCGCAGGCGGAGCAGGTAGTCTACGCCGGCGATGTTAGGCCAGGGGCCGTCGAAGTCGAGGGAGTCGCCGGCGATGCGTTCGGCGCGCAGTCCGGAGAAGAGGAATTGGGCGCGGCCGTCAACGATGCCGGTCAACTGGATGTCGGTGCCGCGAATAGATTCGCCCACTTCTATGCGCATCTCGGTGGGACCGGCGAAGGCGATGGCGCCTTCGCCAACGTCCAGGCCGGGAAGGTCGACCAGCTGCGGCAGATCGGCGATGCCGCTGAGGTCGGGGAGTTCCAGTTCTCCCAGGAGGTCCAGGTCGAAACCGGGCAGTTGATCGAACAGCTCGTCAACGCCGGGGAGGTTACGCGGCGAGGGCAGCCGGGGCATCTGGGGCGCGCCGGGCAGGTCGGGGCCAAAGCAGGCGGACAGGAGCGTGAGCGCGATCAGCAGGGAAGAGGCCAGACCACACAGTTTCACAGGCAACCACCTTGGAATAACAGTTTGGACTTTCCCTTGACTCTCAAAGCGTCGTTGGTCATCGGCATCAGGGCTTCGCGGTTTCTCTACCTCTCTCGCACTTTCTCGCAGAACAAGTGCGTTAAGCAGGGCGTTCGACGCCGTATATTCGATAGCCGTTGACCAACATGCCGCCATCGACTGCGATGCGTTCACCGGTGATGAAACTGGACTCCTCCGACGCCAAAAAGACGGCTGCCGCCGCGATTTCGTGCGGCAGGCCGTTGCGACCAAGCAAGGTATCTTCGGTCGGACGGGGTGCGTCCAAATGCGGCGGGCGGTTTTCGATCGGACCTGGAGCGATCGTGTTGACGCGGATATTGTAAGGAGCCAGATCGGTGGCTGCAATGCGAGTCAGAGACTCGACCGCGCTCTTGGCCGCGACATAGGCTGCACAGCGGGGCAGAGGGACTGTGCCATTTATGGAGGAAATGTTGATGATATTTCCCTTGCCGGCCTTGGCCATGACACGGCCCACCAGTTGTGAACAGACAAAGACCGCCGTCTGATTGACGCTGACCACGTGATCCCATACGGTCTGGGATATCTCGAGAAAGTGGCCGTTTTCGCCGAGGACAGCGGCATTGTTGACAAGGATGTCGATGCGGCCAAAACGTTGAACGGTCTGTTCGACAAGCCGCGCGACGCCAGCGCGGTTGGACACATCGGTTTTGACGAAGATTGCCGGGAGGCCGGCGCTCTGCAGTTGGGCAAGGACGCGCTGCCCGGAATCCGCGTCCTGGTCGGCGATGGTGACGAACGCGCCTTCTTCGACGAATTTTGCGGCGATGGAACGACCGAGGCCGCCGCTGCCTCCGGTAATGATGGCGACTTTTTCGTTCAGCCGCATTTTCGATCCTTCCGCTAGGAATCTTCAGTTTACAGCAGTCGTCACGGCTTGGCAACTGGATGGCGAACTGCGGTGGTCAGTGGTCAGTGGGTAGCGGGGGGAACGGGAGGGGTCGGCGGGTGGGTTAGAAGATGCCGGGGAGGTCGAGGCGTTTGGCGAGGCGGTCGGCGAGGAGGACGAGGACCATGCCCACGAGCCCGTTGAAGAGGCCGGCGGCGGTGGTGAAGTCAAAGCGGGCCTGGCGGATGCCGACTCGGTAGATGAAGGTTTCGATTACGTCGGCGGTCATGAGGACCATGTTGTTTTGCAGGATGAAGATCTGTTCGAAGCCGACGTTGAGGAAGAAGCCGATCTGGAGGATGAAGAGGGTGACGATGGTCATGGCCAGGCCGGGCAGCGTTACGTAGCGCATGAGCTGCCAGCGATTGGCTCCGTCGATGATGGCGGCTTCGTAGAGTGTGAGGTCGATGGTGGAGATGGTGGCGAGGTAGATGATGGCGGCCCAGCCGGTTTCCTTGAGCAGTGAGGAGATGATGACGATGGGTTGGAAATAGCCCGGCTTCTGGAAGAAGGCGACTTTTTCCATGCCGAGCGAGGCGGCGATGTTGTTAACGATGCCGTTTGCCGGCGACAGGACGATGTAGAGGATTGCGCCGTAGATGACCCAGGAAAGGAAGTGGGGCACGTAGACGACGGTCTGAACGAACCGCTTATAGGCCATGTGGCGGATTTCGTTGATGAAGAGCGCGAGGATGATCGGGGCAGGGAAAGTGAAGACCAGTTTGAAGAAGGCGATTGAGACGGTGTTGCGGAGTACGCGCAGGAAGGCGGGATCATCGAAGAGTGTGTTGAAGTGCTGGAAACCGACCCACTGGCTGCCCCAGATGCCGCGCATCAGCTGGTACTTCTTGAAGGCGATGATGTTGCCCCACATGGGGTAGAAACGGAAGATGATGAAGAAGACGAAGGGAAGGACAAGCATCAGGTAGAGGTAGCGGTAGGTCCAGAGGTTGAAGACAAACTGCGCCCAAAAGGACCTGCGACGGCCCGCTGCCGCGGCGGATTTGGATAGGGCTGAAGTTGCCACGATGCCATCCTTGTAGGGCAATGGTCGGAGGCCAGATTCCGTCGCGGCCTCCGACCATGGAATTCTGACTTCTAGATCTCGTTGACCTGCTCGGTCAGCAGAGGACCACCGTTCTTTTCGAAGAAGTCGAGCCACTCTGACCAGCCCTGGTCGATGTCGATGGTGCCGGCCACCGCCTGCGAGATGAATTCGCCGAAGCGGGTTTGGAGGCCGGGCCAGTACTCTTTGTCGGCCTGGACGGGGCGGGGCTTCTCGGTAAGTCTGAGGTATTCCTGAGAGATTACCTGGGCAGCAAGGGCTTCTTCGGAATACTTGGCTTCGAGCATGCCTTCGAAGTGCGCCTTCATATCGGGCGGGAAGGTGGGGAAGGGCTGCACGCCGCCCAACGTTCCAATTGTCAGCCAAAGGCCCCAGAAGACGTTGATGTCCTGGACCTCATTCTGCTTCTGGGTCCATTCGTCACCCATGGCCGCCTTCTCCTCGGGGGTGAATTCGACACACCAGCCGTTTTCGTTCAGGCCCTTGTTGGTTACTCCGAGGACACCTTCGCAGAGGATTTGGGCTGCGATGTCAGGGGTGAAGAACCAGTCGATCACGCGCACACAGTCTTCGGGATGCTCGGCTGTGATGGGAATAACGAAGCACCAGGGCCAACCCTCGCCAGTATAGCCGCGGCCGCCTGGGCCTTCGGGCGCCGGGCCGGCCACGACGGTGGCTTCGGGGGCGACAGTTCTGATCTGGTTCTGGGCGAAATCGACGGCGCTCCAGGCGGTATAGACGTTGCCGGCGATTCCGGCGCGGAAGGCGTTGTCCTTCTGGCCGAGAGGAATACTGATTGAATCGGGGTGGAAGCCGCCGTCCGCCCAGACGGAGCTCATCCAGGCAAGCGCGTCCTTCATTCCCGGCTGCACCCAGTCCAACTCCAGACGGCCGTCGCGCTGGCGCCAGAAGCCGTTGAGGTGGTGGCCGACGGCGACGCCAAAGGCATGGAAGAAGTCGTCGTCGAAGCGGACGGAGTTGTAGAGCAGACGGCCATAGGTGTCGTCCTGGCCGTTGCCATCGGGGTCGCTGTTGGAGAAGGCGCGCAACACTTCGCCGTATTCATCGATCGTTTCGGGGATGCCCATGCCGAGGGCTTCGAGCCAGTCGCCGCGGTACTGGCAGCACCAGATGTTGAGGTCATAGATATTGTGGGTGACGGCGACCTGACGGCCGTCGTAGACGGTGGAGGCCCAGGCCGCTTCGGGTGTAACGGCGAGGATGTTCTGGCCGAACTGCTCAAGCAGGGGCCCGGTTTCGATGATGACCTCGTTCTCCATCATCAACGGAATGTCATTGAAGGCGTTGCAGAACTGGAGGTCGGCGAGGTCTCCGCTTGCGATCTGGACTGGTATTTTGTCCAGGTAGGCAGCGTAGGAGACCCAACGGTTCTCGAACTCGATGTCGGGGAAGCTGGAGCGCAGAAGCATCATGCGGTGGGATTTCTCCGATGCCTCGACACTGCCGCCACCGATGTGGGAGATGGAGATCTTCTTCTTTTCTCCGGCGGGCATTTCGGAGTCGCCGGAGTCGGCCATCTCAGTTGGGGGGGCACAGGCGGCCAGGTATGCGCTGACGGAGGTGATCCCCATCAACTTGAGGGCCTGACGGCGGGTAAACTTGGGTTGAGAAGACATACAAGCGTTCCTCCTGTGGTCTCTGGACATTGCGTCGGTCTGGAGATGCGAACTGTTACACGTTCGCTGCAAGCGATGCAACCTGGAATCACGGGGCTGGTAAGGGTAGTCGTATTTCAGTTCTGGGCGTCATCTACCCTTTGATGGCGCCCAGAAGGATACCCTTGATAAAGAAGCGTTGGAAGAACGGATAGGCGATTAGCATAGGGATGGCGGCGATGATGACGCTGGAGGCCTTGAGCGCTTCCATGCCGGCGAGCCGCTCGAAATCGTCGGCGCTTGCGGTTTGGGTGGCGAGCTGCATGGACCAGATCATGTCGCGCAGGATCACCTGGAGCGGTTGCTTGTTGCCGTCGTTGATGAAGAAGATGGCGGGCAGGAAGAGGTTCCAGTTGGCGACCACGTAGAACAGGGTCAGAGTCAGGAGCACGGGCACGGAAAGCGGCAGCATGATGTGGATGAGAACTCTGAAGTCGTTGGCGCCGTCGATGATGGCCGACTCTTCGAGCTCTTTGGGCAGCGCCTGAAAGTAGCTTTTCAGCACGATCATGTTGAAGGTGTTGATGGCGTAGGGCCAGATGAGCGAGCCCCAGCTGTCGATGAGGCCGACCTCGCGGACGGTAAGGTAGAAGGGGATCAGGCTGGGCGGAAAGATCATCTGGAAGACGATCAGGGTCATGAGGATATTGCGGCCCGGCAGATAGGTGCGCGACAGAGGATAGGCGCAGAGAATGGTCATGATCATCTGCACCAGGGTCGCGTACACGGTTATCATGAAGGAGTTACGGTAGGCCAGCCAGAATGTGCCGCCGATGATGAGGCGCTCGTAGGCATCGAAGGAGAAGCCGACCGGCCAGATGTTTACCTCGCCGCGAAGTATTGGGGCTTCGGCGCTGAAGGAGCGGGCGATGGTGTGGAGGAAGGGCGTAACGGCGATGAACGCGAAGAGACCGAGGCCCAGGTAGATCAGGATGGATTCGAGGCGAAACCGAAAATTGCGGGAGGCGACCATGAGAATTGCCTGGACAGGAGTGGGGATGGCCTGTGCGCTGCCGGCGCCCAAGACCGTTGCCTGCGCGGCGCAGGGACGATGCAAGATCGAAACGTCCCTGGACCGCTGGCCGTCCGAAGCGGAAGTCTGTTTAACGCGGTTGGCGGTTTGACAGAGCGCTGCAGGGACGCCTTATACAGTTGTGGAGGAACCGCAGTTGGTTGGTCTTACGCCAGCGCACGTAAGGGGCGCGGGCAAGGACCGGCACACTATGGGTCAGGGCGATTGCATCTAAATTGGGTCAGAACATCGAAATGCAGCCGAATACTCTTCCAGGTCGGGGTAAGACACAGGGAAATGTACGAAAGATGGCACGTAGACGGAGAATTTAACTTATCTCGCCGACTGAGGGC
>JAJDZJ010000018.1 GCA_022824685.1 Caldilineaceae bacterium | reverse complement strand
CACCGGCCGTCAGGCGTCGAAATCATTTGGACTTCCCGTCTACGTGCCACTAATCGAACACTTCTCATGTCTGATCCCGAACTGGAGGGGAATTCTGAAGTATTTCGATGCTTTGACCCAATTTAGATGCAATTGCCCTGGCGTTTTTCTCTGATCCGGGAATGAGTGTCATTCCAGGCGGCGAAAGATGCGCGCCCGTGCGTCTGCAGGGCAAGACGTTTGCAAAATCTAGTTCTATGCCGCACAATTTACCCAATGACAAAAATCACCCATACAATCCAACCCGAGAAAAAACTGGACAGTGCAGCGAATCTCCTGACAAACGCGCCCGGCTCGGAAGGCTCGCGCCAGGTCGTCTATGAGCATTTCGGCTTCCGTCAGCTTTTGGCCGAGTCCGGCGTGGATCACCTTCATGGAATCCTGATCATGCGGTTGACCAAGATGTGCGCCGGCGCGTATGATCGCATCCTGGGCGAGCGCATGAGGAATGAAGAAATCTCTCTGCCCCAGTGGCGAATCCTGAACCAGCTCTACCTGGAAGAGCTCAATGGTCAGGACACCCTCTCGCCTACGGACCTGGCCCACAGGCAGCGTCTGAGCAAAAACACAATCAGCGCCCACCTGCGCGCCCTGGAGAAATTGCGCTTCATAAGCCGCAGACAGCATCTCAGCGACCTGCGGGCTTTCCGCATCCGCCTGACGACCGGCGGCAGGAATCTGGTCCGCTCATCTACCCCCGGTCACTTTGAATTCCTCAATGAACTGGTGGCGCAACTTTCGCCCGAAGAGTGCGAAATGTTGCAGGAATTGCTGTTGAAACTGGTAGAATCGTTACAGCGAAAACAGGAAGAAAACAGTACCGTATAGCTCTGTCCGCACTTTTGCCGGCCGCCGGCAATGTGCGGCTGCCACTCGAGCGGCCAAGGCAAGGCCCTCGAATTTGATCTGTTGCGCCCTATCCCTCTGCCCAAGGAGCGGCATGTGAACCAACGAAGAGGATTCCGTAGACCTGGCGGGCCTGGTGGACGCGGCCGACCGGAAGGCGGCGGCATGAAAGATCTGGGGCTCTCCATCCGCTACCTGGGCCGCTACAGGCTCACCACAACGCTGGCCTATGCCTCCCTGTTCATCAGCATCGGCGCGCAGCTTGTCGTCCCTCAGCTGGTGCAAAACGTCCTGGACGCGGTGACCAACAGCGTGTTCGCCCGTCAGGTTCTCGCCCTGCCCGAGGCGGAGCGGACCGCCGCGCTCGAGCAGATTCCCCTCTCGATGGAACAGTTGACCGAACAGGCCGTAAACGCCGAAGGACCGATCTACTGGGCGATGGTCTTCATCGTCGTGTTCTCCGTGGCGCGCGGGCTCTTCGCCTTCTCGCAGGCCTTCCTGGCCCAGAAAGTGAGCCAGGACCTGGCCTTCGATTTCCGCAACGAACTGTTCGAGAAGATTCAGCGGCTCTCCTTCAGCTACCACGACCGCAACCGGACCGGCCAGCTGATGATTCGCGCCACCGACGACGTCGAAAAACTGAGAATGTTTATCGGCCAGGGCATGTTGCTGGCCGTGCAATCGATCGTCCTTCTCATCGGTTCGCTGTCAGTGCTGGCCTTTACCAACCTTTCGCTGACTCTCATCATTCTGCCGGTGCTGCCCGTGGCCCTGATCCTCTTCATGGTCTTCGGCTCCGTCGCCCAGTCCCTGTTCGGTGAAATCCAACGCAGATTGTCAACACTCAATGAGATCCTTCAGGAAAACCTGGCAGGGATACGCGTCGTCAAAGCCTTTGTGCGCGAGCGAGAGGAACAGGACAGGTTCGACAACTCGGCGCAGCGCCTCATGGATCAGCATATCCAGGTCGCTAAGATTTTCAGCTTCCTCTTCCCCTTTATCTTCCTGATCTCCAACCTCGGGCAGGCCGCTGTCGTCTACTTCGGCGGCCGCCAGATTCTCTTTGATACGCTTACACTGGGCGAATGGCAGAAGTTCAGCCTCTACTTGATCTATGTCTTTTTCCCTGTCGGCCAGCTCGGCTTCATCGTCGCCCAGATGAGCCAGGCCAGCGCCAGCGCCAAACGCATCTTCGAAATCCTCAACGCCGAAAACGAGGTCACAGACAAGCCCGGCGCCCAGCAGCTGCCCCAGGTCCACGGCCGCGTGCGCTTTGACGACGTTGCCTTCCGCTACTTCAACAGCACCGACCCCGTTCTCCAGGACATCACGTTCGAAGCGCAACCCGGTGAGACAGTCGCCCTCTTGGGAGGAACCGGCAGCGGCAAGACCACGATCATCAATCTGATCCCCCGTTTCTATGATGTCAGCGACGGAAACGTCCTGCTCGATGACTGGGATGTACGCGATGTAACGATGGACAGCCTGAGACGGCAGATCGGTATCGTCCTGCAAGAAACCAACCTGTTTACCGGCTCGATTCGCGACAACATCGCCTTCGGCCGCCCGGACGCCACCGATGACGAAGTGGAGGCCGCCGCCATGGCCGCCGCCGCCCACGACTTTATCGTCAGCTTCCCCGACGGCTACCAGACGGCGGTGGGCGAACGCGGCACGACCCTTTCCGGCGGCCAGAAACAGCGCGTCGCCATCGCCCGCGCCCTCCTCACCGACCCGCGCATCCTCATCCTCGACGACTCCACCAGCAGCGTGGACGTCGCCACCGAGGTGCTCATCCAGAACGCGCTCGACCGGCTCATACTCGGCCGCACCAGCTTCGTCATCGCCCAGCGCATCAGCACCGTCGTAAACGCCGACCAGATCCTTGTGCTGGACGGAGGCCGTATCGTCGATCGGGGCAACCATGAAGACCTGATGCGAACCAGCGAGATCTACACCGAAATCTACCACAGCCAGCTCGTGGAAGACGCCGCGATCGAACAGCAAGAGCCGCTGACTGCGCAAGCGTAACGCGTCGGCTGCACTGACCTTTTATTGCACCATTTTCCCCAGGAGCGTGCCCGATGTTCGGTGACCGCATGTTGCGACAGGAAACGCTGAAGCCCAAGAGCGTCGGCGCCACCCTGTCCCGCTTCAGCAGATATTTTCGGCCCTACTGGTTTGGCCTGATCCTTGTCGCCCTCCTCATGGCTGTCAACGCCTACACCCAGGTGATTGGCCCCATCCTGATCGGACAGGCGGTGGACTGCTTCCTGGCCCCCGCCGCCTTCGGAAGCGACGGTGATTCCGGCAGGGGGCTCCAGCTGCCCGCCTCCAACGAGCTGCAGACGGAATCCGACAGCCAGGCCAACTGCTGGTGGGCCCCGGAGGTCGCCTTGGGGCAACCCGTCCGCGCGGACCTGCTGCGCGGCATGCTCAACATTACCCTTGTCATTACCGGATATTATCTGATCGGATCAGTCACCGGCGGCCTGATGTTCTTCAGCATGAGTTGGACCGGCCACAACGTCCTGCGCGTCCTGCGCGTGCGCCTGTTCAGCCATCTTCATCGCCTCTCTCTCGGCTTCTATTCCCGCAACGAGACCGGCGACCTGATGAGTCGTATCACCAACGATTCCGACACCATCCAACAGGTCGTCAGCTTCGCGCTCGTGCAGGTGCTGAGCAGCGCCCTCCTGATCCTCTGGATCATCTGGCAGATGCTCGTCCTCAACTGGGCCTACGCGCTCATCAGCCTCAGCGTCGTGCCGCTCATGGTCCTGGCAACCGTGTGGTTCAGCAACCAGGCGCGCAAAGCTTTTCGCGTCACCCGCCAGAGCATCGGCGAAGTCAACGCTGAACTGGAAGAGGGTATATCCGGCGTTCGCGAAGTCCAGGCATTCAGCCGCGAGGAGACCAATATCGAACAGTTTCGGCAGAGCAATGCCCTCAACCGCGACGCCAATGTAAAAGCCGTCGCCTATACTTCGGCCCTGGCGCCGGCGCTGGAAGCCCTCGGCTTTCTCGGCATCGCCGTCGTGGTCGGCGTCGGCGGTGTGCTGCTGCTCCGCGGCCAGACATTGGCCGGATCGGCCATCTCGCTCGGCCTCATCGTAACTTTCCTGGGCTATGCCCAGCGTTTCAACATGCCAATCTCCCAGATCAGCGTCATGTGGACAAACATCCAGAGCGCCATCGCCGGCGTGGAACGCATCTTTGAACTAATGGACGAAGTCCCGGACGTACAGGAGAAGTTCGGCTCCCCGCCGATGCACGCGATCAGGGGAACCGTCACCCTCGACAACGTGGAGGCGGAATATGTGCCCGGCGAACCCGTCCTCAAAAGAATCAACCTGACCGCCCAGCCGGGCGAAACCGTCGCCATCGTCGGGCCGACCGGCGCCGGCAAAACAACCATCATCAATCTGCTGCCCCGCTTCTGGGATGTGACAGGCGGGGCTGTCCGCATCGATGGCGTTGACGTGCGCGACGTACAGATCTACAGCCTGCGCGAACAGATCGGCATCGTCCTGCAGGATACCTACCTCTTCAGCAGTTCGGTGATGGACAATATCCGCTTCAGCCGGGCCGACGCCTCCGACGAGGAGGTCATCGCCGCGGCCAAGCTAGCCCAGGCGCACGACTTTATCGAGCGGCTGCCCGAAGGCTACGAAACCGTTCTCGGCGAACGCGGCTCCGGTCTCAGCCAGGGGCAGCGCCAGCTGCTGGCCATCGCCCGCGCCGCGCTGGCCGACCCCCGCATCCTCATCCTCGACGAGGCCACCAGCAGTGTCGACACCCGCACTGAACAGAAGATCCAGGCCGCCCTCAACGACCTGCTCATCGGGCGCACCAGCTTCGTGATCGCCCATCGCCTCAGCACGATCCGCAACGCCGACCAGGTCTTGGTTTTGCGAGATGGGGAAATTATCGAACGGGGCACGCACGAATCTCTGCTGGCCCAGCAGGGATTCTACTACGAACTCTACATGAACCAGTTCCGCCGCCAGGAAGATCTGCCCATACAGCCGAATGGGAGCAGCCCCCCCGGACCTGTAGGTGTTCGTTCCGGGTTTGCCGCTTGAGGAGAAACGGGCGCCAAAAGGTTAAGGGGACGGCCGCGCCGCTTGGCCCTGCTTTTGCATCCCTACTCCGCCCGAAACTGCAACCAAACCAGCGGAATCAGCATCCCGATCACCACGATCGGAACGCTGTCCCATGGAGCGAGATTGACCTGGATCCAGGCGCCGCCGGGGAGAACATCGACACCATACAGGATGTACGCGCCCCAGCCTACCAGCATCGCCCACAGCAAACGCTTCACCAGCAGCTGACGCGGCATCACCTGCACGAGCGCCACCAGCAGCAGAGCCAGCACAACCAGCTGTGTGACGATTGCAATCGTCAACGAGGCGATGTCGACCTCCACCGCCTCCAAGGGATCCCCGCCGCTCGATGTCGGCACGGCTGCCGGCGTGGGCGCATCCGCCGTCGGTCCCGCTTGCGGAGCCGGCGGTGTGATCACCCGCTCCGGGTTCGTCACCACAATCTGAGTCCTGTCGGTTGCAACATTCGGGTCTGCAATGCGGACCCGAATCTCTGTGCTGGATGTTGCTTCGACGCTGTTCACCGCAATCAGGAGAGCGCCCGTTCTCTCCAGAAGCACCGACTTGCGGGCGAGTCCCCCGCGCGTCGCCACCGGGCTTGACTGGATGGCAAGCTCTTCGCCCTCGTAAATCAGGCGGAAGTTGACAGGGGTGCCGTCAGGCACCGCGTTCCCATTGCGATCCAGAATCGGACCGGCCTGCAGCTCCAGGCTGTCCCCGATGGACAGATCGGTCTGGATCACGACCACATCGTCCCCTTCCGCTTCCTGAATGACAAGCTCCTCGTTCAGCAGAGCAAGACCGATGCGCTGGTTCGGGTCCGGTTCCAGCCGCTCCACCAGATTGCTGAAACGGGTGCCCGGAACACTGACCGGCGGCGCGCCGGTCACGGTTTGCGCCCGGAAAAGTGCCCGAACCGCTGCCTCCAGGAACGGCTGTGTCTTGGAATAGACACCCAGGAATGCGGTCATCTTGCCGATCTCGGTGGAATCAAAATAATAGGGTTCGTTAAGCGCCAGCACCACCAGCTTGCTCCCCGGCAACCGGTCGCTCCGCTGACGCAGAAACCGCTTGACCGCGTCGCTGCTGTCGTAGTTCGCAACGTCCACGTCCAGCATGGCGAAAATCAGCCAATTGGCGTTGACAATCTCCTCCTCCAAGGCCTCAGCCATCGCGGCATTGGCCGTGCCATTCAGCAGAGAATTCAACTCGGCAAAGGTGCGGCTGCGAATCCGCTCCCTTCGCAACTGGTTGGTCGCATCCGGCCCGTAAAGCCTCAACATGATCTCTTCCAGTGCGGTCGGCTCTACGACCGGCTCTGCCAGACAGCCATCGCACTCATGCAGAAGGCGGCTGTCTGTGAAGATCAAAATACGCTCGTCTTCCCCCGGCGGCGCAGGCATAGGATCGGCCAGCCCCGGCGAGTCCGGGAAAAAGATCGTCAGCGCCTCGCTGGCCACCTGGTCAAGCAGTACCTGCGCCTGTCGCTCATGTTCAGGGCTGAACACATCCTCCAGGTCTTCCGGCCCTACCACCACATCCGCAATATCGATCTCAAGCGGTTCGTTAAGGGCAGGCAGATCGGTGGCCGTCCCCTCGAACGTATCGACCGTGCCGTATAGCCGCAGCTTCAAGCGCAAAATCCGTCGTAACGAGGCATCCACCCGCGCCGCAAACTCCGCATCGTTTGTATATCGCTCGCGGAAAAAGATGATCGTCTCTTTGATATTGGCCCTCTCATCCAGCCAGCTGTCCGTCAGAGAGAAATCCGCCAGATAGAGCAGGTCGTTGCCGGCCGTAAACGCATCCAGCGCAATGCGCCGCCGCGGGAACTCCTGCAACTGCGGGTCATAGTAGCGTCGTACAGCCATCACGCCCAACGCATCGCTCATCAGAATGCCGCCCTGCTCGCGCCAAGGCGCAAACGCCCCCAATTCCAGGAGAATACCCAACTCCTGCGCCAGGCTGATGGGCGGCGTGCGTTCCCGGCTGCCTTGAAAGCTGCTGAATCGAATGTGGCCGGACATCAGCGCTTCGGTCGCGGCCGACGACCCATCTAACCGCAGAATCGAGGAAGGCCGCTCCGTAACCGCGGCAAATGGCGGCAGTTCAACTCGCTGCAGTTCCTGTAAACTTTTCTGTATTGTGGCGATCTCCTCATCCGGCCGGCGGTCCGTACCGCCCAGGCCGGGGAAATGTCCGGCCACGGTGGCGACGCGACCGGCGCTGCCCCGGTGTATTCCCGTTACGTAGGCCTGCCCCATCCGCCCGACCCAGAACGGTTCCCCGCCAAACGAGTGCAGTCCCAATCCGGTCACCAGATCCGGCCGCGGCTGTTCGATCACGTCCAGCGCCGGCCCCAGCAGAAGATTTACCCCTACGCTGCGCATTTCGCGGCCATGAACGGCGCCGACCTCCTCAACCAGACCAGGATTCCAGGTCGCCCCCAGCGCCATCTGGGGCGGAATGGCGGTGAAGCCGGAACGCAGGGCCGTTGCCGGCAGACCGTCTCCCCCATGTTCCACGCCAATCAACAACGGAATCTCCAGCGGCGTTCTCTGCTCCAGGCCAGATTGCAAAATGCCCGGGATGGCTGGCCCGCCCCCTTTCACGTTCAGGGCCTCCGTCGGCGCCAGATAGATTCCATAAGCCAGCGCCTGCAACTGATTCGTGAGGCGCGCTACGTCCTCCGGAGTCGTGTCGCTGTAATTGCTGAAATTGCGATTTTGGGGGCTGATCACCACGCCGCCAACCCGGTACTCCTCTATCAACTCGGCTACGTCGCTTCGCGGTCCGATGTCATTGCCCTGAAAGGTAACGACAAACAGCTGGCCGACTCGATCGGCAACGCTCATCCCGGCGACCAGACTGTCGATCCGGGCATCCAGGATTTCATCCGGGCCAGGCGTTGGCGTAGATGAGGGCGTGGGCGTAGAAGTCAACGTCGGCGTTTGCGTGGGGACAGGCGTCGGCGTGACCGAGGGCGTAAGCGCCAGGCTGGTGGCCTCCGCCTCCGCGGTCAGAGTCAGCCGCGCGCCGGCCGTCGCCGTGGCGCGAATCGACTCCAGCAGCTCCTGGGCGGTACGGGTCGCCGTGCCCGTCGCCTCCTCCTGCGCGGCAGCGTAGTTCACGCCCGGTATCGCCCCGCCAAAGTTGATGCCCGCCACCCCCGCTGCCAGCAGCGCCAAGGCCAGTGCAACGGCGCGCAGACGGGTACCGCCGCTCCGCCGGTTACGCACTCGCTCGCTTTGCCGCAGGCAATGGAGAAATCTCATAAACTCCGATTATACACGATCAAAGCGTCTGTCGGAATGACCATTCCCGTCATCTCCCCACCCCTGTCGGTTTGGTCGGTCGGCCCTTCAGCCCTCCCAAAAGGGGCGAATGGACGCCCCTTTTTGCGCCGTTCACCTGCGGTTCTTTTGGCGCTCTCCCGCCCTTTCCCGTGATTGAAGTGTTGGACAGATTTGGCGATAGCAGGTATAATAACGCTCTGAAACGAACAAAAGTTCGGCTCAGAAAAAGTTCCCTCGGCTGATCTGCGAACTGCCTGTGTATCACTTCAATGGAGCCCGAAATGACGCAATTTCAGGTCGTCAGCGACTTCCAGCCAAGGGGCGACCAGCCCCAGGCTCTTGCCAGTCTTGCCGCCGGCGTTCAGGAGGGGATGGAGCACCAGGTTCTCCTCGGCGTCACCGGTAGCGGCAAGACCTACACCATGGCCAAAGTCGTCGAAAAGATCCAGAAGCCGACCCTGGTCATCGCCCACAACAAGACGCTGGCCGCGCAGCTCTACAGCGAGTTTCGCGAGTTTCTCCCCAACAATATGGTCGAATACTTCGTCTCCTACTACGATTACTACCAGCCGGAAGCCTACATCCCCCGCAGCGATACCTACATCGAAAAAGATGCCCAGGTCAACGAGGAGATCGAGCGCCTCCGGCTGGCTGCGACCAGCGCCCTTTTCAGCCGTCGCGATGTCGTCATCGTCGCCTCCGTCTCCTGTATCTACGGCCTGGGCAGTCCCCAGGACTACGGACAGGTTGCCTTGAAGTTGACCGTTGGCGAAATGGTGCGCCGCAACCAGGTCTTGCGCCACCTCGTCGACATCTTTTACGAGCGCAACGACACGGCCCTTCAGCGGGCGAAATTCCGCGTGCGGGGCGATGTCCTCGAGGTCCAACCGGCCTACAGCGACAACGCTCTGCGCGTCAGCTTCTGGGGCGATGAGATCGAACGAATCAGCGAAATCGACACCCTCACCGGCGAGATCCTGGACGAATTCCCCGAAGTTGAGATCTTCCCGGCCAAGCACTTCATTACACACCAGGAACAGGTCCGCGAAGCCATCGTCGACATCGAAGAGGAGCTCAAACATCAGGTTGCCCACCTGGAGAGCCAGGGCAAACTGCTGGAAGCCCAGCGCATCGGCCAGCGTACCCGCTACGACATCGAGATGCTGCAAGAGATCGGCTACTGCAACGGTGTCGAAAACTACAGCCGGCACCTGGCGCGCCGTCCTTCCGGAAGCCGTCCGTGGACCCTGCTCGACTATTTCCCGGCCGACTGGCTGGTGATTATCGACGAAAGCCACATGACCATCCCCCAGATCCGGGGCATGTACGCCGGCGACCGCTCCCGCAAGGAAGTCCTGGTTGATCACGGCTTCCGCCTGCCAAGCGCTTTGGACAACCGCCCTCTTACCTTCGATGAGTTTGCCGAAGTCGCGAAACAGGCGATCTACGTAAGCGCCACCCCGGGCGAGTACGAGTTCCGCAGCGCCGACCAGGTCGTGGAACAGCTCATTCGCCCGACCGGCCTCCTGGATCCCATCGTCGAGGTGCGGCCCACCGAGGGGCAGATCGAAGATCTGCTTCACGAAGTGCATCGTCGCGTCGCCGTCGGGCAAAGGGCCCTCATCACCACGCTCACCAAACGGATGGCTGAAGACCTGGCCGAATATCTCGCCGACCTGGGCGTGAAGGTCCAGTACCTCCACAGCGAAATCGACACCCTGGAACGGGTCGAAATCCTGCGGGACCTGCGCCTTGGCGTCTACGACGTGGTCGTCGGCATCAACCTGCTGCGCGAAGGACTGGACCTGCCCGAAGTCACGCTGGTCGCAATTCTGGACGCCGACAAGCAGGGTTTCCTGCGCAGCGAATCATCGCTGATCCAGACAATCGGCCGCGCCGCCCGCCATATCGAGGGCAGCGCCATCCTTTACGCCGACAAAATGACCGATGCCATGGACAACGCAATGCGCGAGACCAATCGCCGCCGCCAGATCCAGGAAGCGCACAACCTAGCCCACGGCATCGAGCCTCGCAGCATCGTCAAGGGCATTCGCGACCTGACCGACCGTATGAAGGTCCTTGCCGAGGAGCAAGCAGACTATAGCGTCGACGAAGGCGAAACAACTGCGACGCGCGATCTTTCAGCCCTCTCGCCGGATGAACTGGTCAAGCGGATCGCCAACCTCGAAGAGGAGATGCACGAAGCCGCCCAGCAGCTTGAGTTCGAGCGCGCCGCCTCCCTCCGCGACCAGGTCATCGAACTGCGCAACGCACTGAAGCTGGAGAAGGTGTAAACACCCAAGCTGCGCTTGAACTCGTCACTTTGGAAAGGAAGTGAATGCATACGATACATCAGTTCGGCGGCAACTGGACGCAGGAGAAGCTGGAACGATTACAGAAGTATCTTCGTGCCTACATGAACATATTCACGGCAAATCCGTGGGCAAGGCGTTACACAACATACTACGTAGATGCCTTTGCCGGGACAGGCTCCAGAACTTCACCTGACAGCTCGCCGGCTTCCACATTGTCTTTGTTTGCAGATCAAGAGGATATGAAGGAGGTCAAGCGGTTCTATGATGGGAGTGCCCAAATTGCCCTCGAATTGGACCCGCCTTTCAAACGTTACGTTTTCATCGAAAGTAACCCTCAGTTTACAGAGGAACTGAGGAAGCTGAAGGCGCGTTTTGAGGACAGGAACGTTCAGATAGTGCCGCAGGATTCAAACAGATTCCTTCAAGAATGGCGCCATAGCATGAACTGGCAACATAGTCGAGCGGTTGTCTTTTTGGATCCGTACGGAATGGCTGTGGATTGGGAAACGATTTAAGGCATGGCCGCAAAGTCACATATCGAATGGACCGAGATGACATGGAACCCCGTCACGGGCTGCACCAAAGTCAGCCAGGGCTGCAAGTTCTGCTACGCGGAACGAATGGCCAAGAGGTTGAAAGCGATGGGAGTGGCGCGCTACGCAAATGGCTTTGACCTTGCCCTGCATGAAGACATCCTCGAAAAACCGTACAGATGGGTTAAGCCCAGAGTTGTGTTTGTGAATTCAATGAGTGACCTGTTCCACGAAGATGTGCCGGTCGAGTTCATCCAGCGTGTCTTCAATGTAATGGTTGAGTGCCCGCGACATACTTTCCAAGTGCTTACCAAACGCAGCGAGAGACTCTGCGCTCTTGCAGCGCAGTTGCCTTGGCCGGAGAATGTCTGGATGGGCGTCAGCGTAGAAGATGACCAGGTACTGCATCGATTTGAGCACCTGCAACAGGTATCGGCACATGTGCGATTTCTGTCTTGCGAGCCACTCCTCGGCTCGATCAACAAACTGAATTTGCATGAAATCCACTGGGTGATCGTGGGAGGCGAGTCCGGCCCCGGCGCGCGTCCCATGCAGACCGACTGGGTAGAGTCGATACTGCACCAGTGCAAAGAACAGGATGTATCTTTTTTCTTTAAGCAATGGGGCGGTCGCAAAAAAAGTCGTACAGGTCGGCTTTTGCATGGAAGAACTTACGACGAACTACCGCTGGAACGACTGCAATTGCCGTAGCCTCAGTTGTCCGAAGGCGCGTGTCCTAATGTGGAAACACAGCCCTGGAACTGCCTTGCGACCTGCGGAAACAGTTGCTCCACAAGTTCCTTCACGATGGCAACAGTCTCCAGCCCCTCTCTCAGGGCGATTGCATCTAAATTGGGTCAGAACATCGAAATGCAGCCGAATACTCTTCCAGGTCGGGGTAAGACACAGGGAAATGTACGAAAGATGGCACGTAGACGGAGAATTTAACTTATCTCGCCGACTGAGGGC
>JAJDZJ010000220.1 GCA_022824685.1 Caldilineaceae bacterium | reverse complement strand
CCCACCACGTAGACAGTTCGTAGCGCACTGCGTTCGCCACCTGCGTCCACTCGAGCGTGATTGCACCGGCGCCGGCTGTTGCGGTCAGCGCGGGCACAGCCGGCGCGGATGTTGCCGGCGTCGGCTCAGACGTTGGCGCCGACGTTGCTGTCGCTGTCGGGTTTTCGGACACTTCTTGTGCGGTTGCGGATGCAAACTGCTGCTGCCAGGCGCTCCACTCGCCGGCTGCGTTGACTGCGCGGATGGTATAGTAGTAGGTGGCGCCGGTGAGGTCGTCTCCGCCGAGCGGCTGCCAGCCCGGATCCTCGTTCCACCACGTATACAGTTCGTAGCGCACTGCGCCGGAGACCTCCGTCCAACGCAGTTCGATGCCGTTTTCAGTCGCGTGCGCGGTCAGAGACGGCGCAGAGAGCGGGGACGACTGCTGCGCCGCGGCCGGATTCGGGGAAACAGGACGGCGGCGGCGATCAGCAGTGCCACCGGCAGCCAGTATCCCGGACTCTTCAGGACTGACACATATTGCTTTGGTCGAAACATCGGCTCTTCCTCCTCTGTGATGATTCCTCTGCGGCATCCGGCGCTTTGGACGGCCCGGTCTGTTATCAATGATTCGGCCCACAATCCCAGGTAATGATGAGTGGGGTCTTATGCAAGCCAGGGAAGGCCGGTATCTTGCTCTGAAGATGGTCTAAGCGGGCCCATCAGGCGGTTGACACAAATGCAGATTGTATGAGCGGTCAACTTCGTGTAACTGCGGGCACAGAAGCCTTTGAACGTGTGTGCGCGGTTGGTTCCGACAAGAACTGGGCGTTCAGTTGACTGCCAACCGTTTCGATGGTTTGGCAGACCGAGTTGCAGAGGCGGCGGACAGATACCGAGTTCCGTTTCCTCCGATTGCAGCGCGGCTCGGCGAGCAGGCGGATGCGATTGTGTTGCCAACGTTCCTCAGCGACCGGTGCACTGACGCAAGCCTTGTCGCCGCTGACGATTTTACTCAAGCAGAACATCCCGAATGATGCGACCGTAGCGCTGGTACATGAACCCGCCGAGAACAAGGAGGATCCCCAATCCGATGAAAATGATCACCCGGTACTCCTGCTCCAGGCTGAAGGCGTCATAGACAAACAGTTTTACGATGGGCACGGCCAGCAGCCCCAGCCCAACCTGACGCAGCCTGAGACTTCGACGCGCTACGCCCAACACAATCAAGGCCGCCGCGTACAGGGCCCAGAACGCGCTCAGCGACAGGCTGAGCACATTGCCCGCAGTCTCCGGCTCGATGTCAGCAAAGGCCTGGCCGACAATGTCAATTATTCCGATGCTCAGGACGAACAGCGACACCCCATTTGCCATGACCAGCAGAAGCGGATAGACGAGTCTGTACTCCTGGTCCCTTCTCCGGAAATAGGCTGACAGGGCCATGGCGGCGACCACGACTGCGCCTTCCAGGAAGTTCCGGTTCACGGCCGACCAGAGGAATCCGTCGGAGTCCGAAAAAACTGCCTTCACCAAGGGGAAGACGAAGCTGTAGCCAACCAACCGGAGAACAATCAGGGCAAAGACGGCTAGACCTGGCAGCGTCAATTGGTGCATGCCCCGGAAAGAGGATAGCCCGACAAAGACCAGTGCCTGTACAGCCCAGATCACGGCGACCCAGGGACCGCTTACCAGTATGGGGACGGTTACGATCAGAAAGACGAGGCCCAGACCCATTGCAGGGAAATTGAACCGCTCCGGTCCCCGATGCCGAACAGGAATCCAGTACCCCAGAAAGCCGTAGAACAGCGCCAGGAGAAAGGCAAGCCCGCCCAACCAGGCCCGGTACTCGTCGTCCATCAGCAGCAGGTAGCTAATCCCAAAATAAGTTACCCCGTTCAACACGATCAGGACCCCATTCATGCGCCCCGGCGCGCGGCCCCTGAGAATGAAAAACAGTGTCGTGGCCCCCGCGAAAATGAGGAAAATGAAGGTGTTTCCCACCTGGGCCAGCTCCAGGCCGGGGTCCGTTGTGAAGTACCAGGACCCGAAGAGCCCCAGGGAACCAAGCAGGGCCAGCAGCGTGAACCACCTCCAATTGCGGAAGACGGTCAGAGCCAATACACCCAGGTCCAGTATCAGCACATAGTACAGGAGCGGAAGCGTCCACTGGTTCGGCAGCGTGCCGGCCAGCAACAGCGGGGTGGCGATCCCCCCCAGGAGCCCAAGAATGGCAACGGACTGCGCGTTGTAGCGAAAGGCCAGGCTCGCGGCGGACAGGGTGGCGAGGACGGACAACGCCAAAGCGATACCTGGTGGAATCAGGCTGTAGAGTGCAGACGCGGCATAGACGGCCAGGTACAGGATGGCTATGCCGCCCCCGGTGACCGCCTGGGCCCAGGCGGGGTACCTGCGGCCCCAGTACTCGCCGCCAACCAGCAGGGAAACGCCGACAGCCAAACCCAGGATGACCTGGGTCGTCTCCCCACTCCATTCATTGTCCAGGGCCAGTTTGAGAAAGAAGCCGATCCCGATTATGAGTGCCAGGGCGCCGACGCGGGCTAACCAGTTGCCCCCGATCAGCCACTCCCAGCGCTTTCCATCGACAGGCGCTGCGGCGCCGGCATCCGTCCGGGGAGGGGGAGCCGTGCCGGCTTCCTCGATGACCTGAGCCGGGCTACCGGATGGGTCCACGGCTGCCGCGGCAGGAGTCTCTGAAGGGAGACGGGACTGTGCAGTTTCCAGCGCGTAGATGCGCTGTGCCTGGCGGTTCACCTGCGCCTGTAACCGACCGATCTGCGTTTGTAAACCAACCACGACGCCTTGCAGATCGTCATCCTCAGCCGGTTGGGAAACAGACCGGGCGGCCGTCACCAGATCGATGCCGCAGAAGGGACAAGCCGCGGCGTCCGCCGGAACTTCATGTCCACAGTTGCTGCAGTTCATCATCATCTTTGCCTTTGCTTAAAGTGCGCTGCTATCTCTTCTTGACTGTAAGTCGGTGAAGGTTCACTCCAATCGCTCCAAGTGGGACAGATAGGACGGCATGACGTGCGCGCAGCTCCGATGCAACTGTGAGCCGGCCCGGTCACACCCATGCGGCTTGTTAACGGCCGGTCACTCAGGGTTCGGCATATTCAGTTTGACTCCATCTTGATCCGGCAGAAACCGAATGGCAACGTCTGGCCGGAAAGGTCATCGCCCCCAGCATTGGACCGAGCCGTCGGTCTTCACCCCGCAGGTGTGAAATGAACCGGCGCTGACCGAAACGAACGCCCCCGGCGGCGGCGCCGTCTGGCCTACAATATCATCGCCCCAGCAAGCGATCTCTCCGTCGGTCTTCACCCCGCAGGTGTGTTCACCCCCGGCACTGACCGAAAGGAACGCCCCCAAAGGCGGCGTCGCCTGCCCATAATAGTCATACCCCCAGCATGTGACCTCTCCGTCGGTCTTTACCCCACAGGTGTGGAAGTCACCGGCGCTGACCGAAACGAACGTACCCGACGGCGGCGTCGCATGGATAGCAGCATCAATCCCCCAGCATGCGACCGAGCCGTCGGTCTTCACCCCGCAGGTGTGTCCGAACCCGGCGCTGACTGAGAGGAACGCCCCTGAAGGGGGCGTCGCCTGACCACTATCAAGGACGCCATCATCCTCGTAGATTCCCCAGCATTGTACCGAGCCGTCGGTCTTCACCCCGCAGGTGTGCAAGAATCCGGCGCTGACCGAGAGGAACGTCCCCGACGGCGTCGTCGCCTGATCACTATCAAGGACGCCATCTTCATCATCGCCCCAGCATAGGACCGAGCCGTCGGTCTTCACCCCGCAGGTGCGGTCCAAGCCGGCGCTGACCGAGACAAACGCCCCTGGCGGCGGCGTCGCCTGGCCAGAATAATCAACACCCCAGCATTGGACCGAGCCGTCACTCTTCACCCCGCAGGTGTGCAAGTACCCAACGCTGACCGATAGAAACGCTCCCGGCGGCGGCGTCGCCTGGCCATACTCATCATCACCCCAGCATTGGACCGAGCCGTCGCTCTTCACCCCGCAGGTGTGTCCGAACCCGGCGCTGAAAGAGAGGAACGTACCCAACGGCAGCGTCGCCAGGCCAGAATAATCAGCACCCCAACATGCGACCGCGCCGTCGGTCTTCACCCCGCAGGTGTGTCCGAACCCGGCGCTGACCGAGACAAACGCTCCCGACGGCGGCGTCGCCAGGCCAGAATAATCATCACCCCAGCAGTGGACCGAGCCGACGCTCTTCACCCCGCAGGTGTGCAAGAGTCCGGCGCTGACCGACACGAACGTCCCCGAGGCACTGACCGACACGAACGCCCCCGACGGCGGCGTCGCCTGGCCCACCTCGTTTCCATCGAAATCCCTGTTGGACCCCCAGCATAGGACCGAGCCGTCGCTCTTCACCCCGCAGGTGTGGTAGGCCCCGGCGCTGACCGATAGAAACGCCCCCGACGGCGGCGTCGCCTGGCCCACATAATTGCCGTCCCCATCCTCGTTACCCCCCCAGCACTCGACAGAGCCGTCGGTCTTCACCCCGCAGGTGTGCAAGACCCCGGCGCTGACCGAGACGAACGTACCGGCCGGCGGCGTCGCCTGGCCCACATAATTGCCGTCCCCATCCTCGTTGAACCCCCAGCACTCGACAGAGTCGTCGCTCTTCACCCCGCAGGTGTGGTAGGCCCCGGCGCTGACCGAGACGAACGTACCGGCCGGTGGCGTCGCCTGGCCCACATAATTGTCGTCCCAATCCTCGTTGGACCCCCAGCACTCGACAGAGCCGTCGCTCTTCACCCCGCAGGTGTGCAAGACCCCGGCGCTGACCGAGACGAACGTCCCCGACGGCGGCGTCGCCTGGCCCACCTCGTTTCCATCGAAATCCTCGTTGGACCCCCAGCATGCGACCTCTCCGTCGGTCTTCACGCCGCAGGTGTGCAAGAATCCGGCGCTGACCGAGACGAACGTCCCCGACGGCGGCGTCGCTTGGCCCACAACGTTTCCATCGAAATCCCTGTTGGACCCCCAGCATAGGACCGAGCCGTCGCTCTTCACCCCGCAGGTGTGCAAGAGTCCGGCGCTGACCGACACGAAGTTTGCCGGACTGCCCTCCGTCTGCGCAGAAGAGACGGAGGTGGACGTTGTCTCGCCCGTTGTATCCACTCCTTGCGCGGCCGCGGTTTCCGCGTCACCAAGGGGCAGCGATGCCGATATCAAGAGCGCAAACGCGGACAACAAGGAAGCTGCGCTCAACTTGACTCTCCGCCAGACTGTCCCACTCTTCATTTCGGATGTCCTTTGCAATGTTGAGGTCGTCACGATAATCACATCTTGGATTTGCGGCGCTTCAGGCAGATCGATCGTCACCCTCAGCCGGCTGGGAATCAGACCGGGCGGCCGTCACCAGATCGATGCTGCAGAAGGGACAAGCCGCGGCGTCCACCGGAACTTCATGTCCACAGTTGCTGCAGTTCATCTTCATCTTTGCCATTGCGTAAGGTCCGTTGCAATCTCTTCTTGACTGTAAGTCGGTGAAGGTTCACTCTAATCGTTCCAGGTGGGACAGATAGGACGGCATGACGTGCGCGCAGCCCGGATGCAACCGTGAGCAGGCCCGGTCACACCCATATGGCTTGTTAGCGGCCGGTCCCTTAAGGTCCGGCATCTTCAGTTTGACTCCATCCTGATCCGGCAGAAACCAAATGGCACCGGCCCTCAGTCTGGCCGCAAACGTCACCCCCCCCAGCATTGGACCGAGCCGTCGCTCTTCACCCCGCAGGTGTGATACCCCCCGGCGCTGACCGAGAGGAACGTACCCAAAGGCGGCGTCGCCTGGCCCACAATATCATCGCCCCAGCAAGCGACCTCTCCGTCGGTCTTCACCCCGCAGGTGTGATCGTTCCCGGCGCTGACTGAGAGGAAGGTCCCCGACGGCGGCGTCGCCTGGCCATCCTCATCACGTCCCCAGCATTGGACCGAGCTGTCGCTCTTCACCCCGCAGGTGTGGCGCGAGCCGACACTGACCAAAACGAAGGTACCCGACGGCGCCGTCCACTGGCCATCCTCATCATAGCCCCAGCATTCGACCGAGCCGTCGTTCTTCACCCCGCAGGTTTGCCAGTTCCCGGCGCTGACCGAGAGGAACACTCCCGACGGCGGCGTCGCTTGGCCTTCTCGATCATCACCCCAGCATTGGACCGCGCCGTCGTTCTTCACCCCGCAGGTGTGCAAGCCACCGGCGCTGACCGATACGAACGTACCCGACGGCGGCGTCGCCTGATCATAGAAATCACTGCCCCAGCATTCGACCGAGCCGTCGCTCTTCACCCCGCAGGTGTGCAACCAGCCGGCGCTGACCGAGAGGAACGTACCCGACGGCGGCGTCGCCTGGCCTTCTCGATCATCACCCCAGCATTGGACCGCGCCGTCGCTCTTCACCCCGCAGGTGTGATACCCCCCGGCACTGACCGAAACGAACTCTCCCGACGGCGGCGTCGCCTGGCCATATTCATCATTGCCCCAGCACTCGACAGAGCCGTCGCTCTTCACCCCGCAGGTGTGTCGGTCCCCGGCGCTGACCGAGAGGAACGCTCCCGAAGGCGGCGTCGCCTGGCCCGCCACATGGCCTTTCCAGTCCTCATCATCGCCCCAGCATTGGACCGAGCCGTCGCTCTTCACCCCGCAGGTGTGGTAGCCCCCGGCGCTGACCGAGACGAACGCTCCCGAAGGCGCCGTCGCCTGGCCCACCACATTGCCTTCCCAATCCTCATCATCGCCCCAGCATAGGACCGAGCCGTCGGTCTTCACACCGCAGGTGTGATACCCCCCGGAGCTGACCGAGAGGAACGTCCCCGACGGCGGCGTCGCCTGGCCCACGACATTGCCTTCCCAATCCACGTTGGACCCCCAGCACTCGACAGAGCCGTCGCTCTTCACCCCGCAGGTGTCGTAGACCCCGGCGCTGACCGAAACAAACGCCCCCGACGGCGGCGTCGCCTGGCCTGCAACATTGCCGTTCCTATCCTCGTTGAACCCCCAACATAGGACCGAACCGTCGGTCTTCACCCCGCAGGTGTGTCCCCCCCCAGCGCTGACCGAGAGGAACGTACCCGACGGCGGCGTCGCCCGGCCATATCCATCTGCCCCCCAGCATAGGACCGAGCCGTCGCTCTTCACCCCGCAGGTGTGGCGCCCGCCGGCGCTGACCGAGAGGAACGTACCCGACGGCGGCGTCGCCTGGCCATCTTCATCGTACCCCCAGCACAGGACCGCGCCGTCGGTTTTCACCCCGCAGGTGTGCAAGACCCCGGCGCTGACCGAGAGGAACGTACCCGACGGCGGCGTCGCCTGGCCAACTTCGTTTCCATCGGAATCCTCGTTGGACCCCCAGCATGCGATCGAGCCGTCGGCTTTCACCCCGCAGGTGTGTCCGCCCCCGGCGCTGACCGACACGAAGTTTGCCGGACTGCCCTCCGTCTGCGCAGAAGAGACGGAGGTGGACGTTGTCTCGCCCGTTGTATCCTCTCCTTGCGCGGCCGCGGTTCCCGCGTCGCCAAGGGGCAGCGATGCCGATATCAAGAGCGCAAACGCGGACAACAAGGAAGCTGCGCTCAACTTGACTCTCCGCCAGACTGTCCCATTCTTCATTTCGGATTTCCTTTGCAATGTTGGGTAGTCAATGTAAGCACGTCTTGGATTTGCGGCGCTTTAGGCAGACCGGCAGACGCCGGCCATTACCCACTCGCAGCAGGATGCCAGCGCAAGATCTGAAGCGCCGTAAGCAGGGTGGGCGCTTCAGTCGCCGGGCTCGCGGCCGGACTCGTCAGGCGTTGCATCTCCGGGAAGCGCCGGGAAGACCAACTGCGGAATCCAACCAAAGATGAACAACCTCTACCAAGCAGGTCCTGCCCGTCCTGTTTAATCGAAACTGTTCAGTCCGTCGCCTGACTCCATCTCAGAAAGCAGTTTTGAGGGGGGTAAGGCGGAGCATTGCCAGAGGCACGGCCCCCAGAGGAATCGGGAGAAAACAGAGAAATGCAACTCAATTGGAGTGTCCCGTATCGCGACGGCGGGCGGCTATCAAAGCGATAAAAAAGTATGCCCAAGACAAAGTAATCAGTATAAAGAGGAAGATGCCAACCCGCCGATAATCGGAATCAATCATGTCAACTAACATGGTCATCAGAAATCCATAGACAAGCGAAAGCGACAGCGACATGACATTGAATTCCCCACGACCGAGAGTGCCCCTCAAGAGCAATATATCCCTCAAAACCTGTAGATCAGTCATGTTCTTCCTCATTCCTTCAATGAGGTCAGACACAATTTGAAGCAAGCGGGAGGGGCCAAGATTTGCCGGTCTGCCCGGCTTGAACAGTTTTCGCGGGGGCCGACCTCACTGCCTGCAGCCCCCGACCCTCGTGGTATTACATCCGACTCCACGAAATATGGTGCAGCCATTCCGTGAAGGCGTCGAGCGGTGACTGCGAACTGTGGGAGGGCCGTACCCAGAGCATGGCCCCGGAGCATGACCTCTGAGACCGTCTCAAGAGCCGGAAAAACTATGCCGAGAAGGGCTATCGCGAACTGGATGCCGTAAAGGACCAGATTGAACCACCAGAATTCCGCTCTGCCGGCCCGTCCTTCAAAGTCTACGTATCTAGCCAACCCTTGAAGGTAGTAGCCCGTTGTCATCGGCGGCCCCTCGTTTTTTGTCGCCCCGGGAAACAGGGCGCAAGTCCTACTGAAGGACGTTTTCCGCGCCGGCGCCGGGCAGCCCGGCCAACCGGCTTTCGCCGCCGGAGCCACGGCGGCGAAGGCTGTCATCTATCACTGCGTACGACCATCCGCCGTTCCACGACGAGTTGACAGACGCTGTGAGAGCCGGGTACACGCTTGCGCGCACGGCGGGCCGGCCGGATACATTCTTTCAAAGTCAATTGAGTACCAATTTGGACTGCACCCCATTTGCAGCGTTCACCTGTGTTTGAACGCCGCGCCCGCGGCCTCACTGCCGAGCGGCGCGGCCTGGTTGCGGGACGAGACAGACAAGCATGAACGGCTTTGCGTTCATGCCGCGCTTGACGTGCACGTTGTCGCCTGTCCACATGGTGCGCTTGGTCCAGCCGGGCGCGGTCATGGGTTACTGACCGACTGCTTCTCCGAGCGCCTCTTCAATGTCAGCGATCAGGTCGTCATTCCCGGCCGCCTCTGCCAACGTCAAAGCGGTCGCCAAATCGGCGACGGCCTTCTCAGGCCGTTCAAGGCCGAAATGGGCCAGGCCTCGAAGCAAGTAGATTTCTGCATTGTCAGGCTGCAGCCGGATCGTCTCGTCAAAGTCGGCAATGGCCTCCTCGTAGCGTTCAAAGAGGAGGTGGGCGCTGCCCCTGATGGAGTAGGCCTGGACGTTGTCGGGCTCCAGTCGGATCGCCTCGTCAAGGTCGGCAATGGCCTGCTCGAAGTGTTCAAGGAGGAGGTGGGCGCTGCCCCGAAGGAAGTAGGCCGGGGCATTGTCGGGCTGCAGTCGGATCACCTCATCGAAGTCGGCGATGGCCATCTCGTACCGTTCAAAAGTGAAGTGGGACGCGCCCCGAAGGAAGTAGGCCGGGATATTGTCGGGCTGCAGTCGGATCATCTCATCGTATCCGGTGACGACCTTGTCGCCGTCTTCCGTCGAAGGTTGCTCTTCGGTCCCATCGCCAGTTGTTGCGGAGAGCAGGATCGCCAGGACCTCGGCATTCCCCTCTTCTACGGCCAGCGCGAGAGGTGTCTGTCCCATCCAGCCCGGTTTGTTGACGTCTGCCCCGGCTTCCACCAGGATCCGTACAATTTCCACATTGCCTTTTTCTATTGCCGCATGAAGCGGCGTCTCATCCATCCAGCCCGGCATATCGACGTCGGCTCCGGCCTCAACAAGCATGCGCACCAGATCTTCGTCTTCCTCCTCTATGGCATCGTGAAGGAGTGTCTCCTCCATCCAGCCCGGTTGCGACAGGGCAGTGTTGTCACCGGTTGACGCCGGTGTCGCCGAAATCAGGATCTCCAGGATATCGGCATTCCCCTCTTCTACGGCCAGCGCGAGAGGTGTCTGTCCCATCCAGCCCGGTTTGTTGACGTCTGCCCCGGCTTCCACCAGGGTCCGTACAATTTCCACATTGCCCTTTTCTATCGCCGCATGAAGCGGCGTTTCATCCATCCAGCCCGGCACATCGACGTCGGCTCCGGCCTCAACAAGCATGCGCACCAGTTCTTCGTCTTCCTCCTCTATCGCATCGTGAAGGAGTGTCCCGTCCATCCAGCCCGGTTGCGACAGGGCAGTGTTGCTCTTCGTTGGTTCAGGCGTTGGCGCAGGTGTTGCTTTCACTTCAGGCTCGGCCTTCGCATCAGAGTCTGCCACAGGTTCAGGGGTAGCCATGCCGGCTACAACGAGAATCGGCACAAGCTCCATGTCGCCATTTTCTACAGCTGTCTGTAATGGTGTTGCGCCCTGCCCGGCTTTGGCGACAATTTCCGCGCCCTGCAGGGTTGCCTTAGAACCGGCGGAGGCGAAGATCTGATTGAGCTCCGTCAACCCAATGGGAACCGGTCTCTCCTTGTGGGAGAGCAGGCTCACGTCGGCGCCGGCCGCGATAAGAGTTTGCGTAAGCTCGACCGATCCTTTCGCCACCGCGATGTGGAGGGGTGTGTCGCCCTTTTCGTCGCGGGCGTTCACACCGGCGCCGGCCGCTGCCAGGCACGCGACCCATTGCGCATTGCCCAGCCGCACGGCTTCGTGGAGTCCCGTCAACTCGCCGCAGCTTCCCGGCGCGGCCGAGATCTCTTCAATCGTCCAACTGCCTTCCTCGCCTCTTCTGGCCGACAGCACCGAAGAGGAGTCGGTGGCGGCGGCGTGGCAGATTGCCAGCGGGGCGGGATCATAGAGGACGATGCAGCCTGAACCGCGCCCGACCACAAAGCTGGTGCCGGTCCCGCTTACATGGCATCCTTCACCCGCACTCAACGCCATGCCCACCTCACAGGCCTGCAAAGCCGCATAGGGCGCGGGCGTGGCCTCACTCTCCGTACCCTCCCCCTGCGCTGCCGCGGTTTCCGCACCGCCGAGGGGAAGCAGTGCCGGTGTCAAGAACAGAAACGCAGCCACCAGGAGCGCCGCGCCCAACTTTACCGCCCACAACTCCATTTCAGTCTTCATTTCGGATGTTCTCCTGTGAGGTTGAGAAAATCGGTCAACTTGCCTTTAGACCCCATGGCCGGAACGGCTCTCAGGCTTACGTCGCGTCATCCACTTAGGGGACCATCTCTTGATCCCCGTTTTGCCAGCCACCGGTCTCTCCAGCAGTTCTTCCCGAAGACGGCCCGCAGTGCAACACGAATCTGGAGGATCTACCGAACTCTGCTCTGCGCCCGTGTCGCTGCACTCTCCTGCGATAGTGCAGAGGGCTGCTATGCCAGTCCCGCCTTCACTTTCCTCAACGGAACAAGCGGCTCTTATGCCGGTTCCTTTCGCTCCCCACACCACCCAATCAGCGAAGCCCGGGCCCCAAACCGTACGCCGGGGTGGACGCCATCACAGACAAGACCATGCCCGATGCACCGCCATACCGCGCCGCCAATCGTGAAGACCCACCTGCGAACTGCCGTCTCTCGGCACTGAGGAAAAGGGTCACATCCACTATTATAACACACGTAAAGTGTCGTAAGGGTGTCACTCAGGCCCACTATTGTGTCATTATTATGTCATCTCTCATATTTTGCCCTCGTCTTGTCCCTTGAGACGCGAATAACATCGTAAGGAAGCGTCTTTTCAAGGGCACGAGCAGTGTTGCCGTCAATTCCATTGCCAGTCTGATTGCCGGCAATTGGCAATCCAGGAAGCGTTCCCTCCGTCTTTACGGCAAAGATGCGGCTACTTTACCGGAGATTATGAAATTCTGAACGCGGCTATCTAGAGACAGCATATACTATCAGTATGACTTTCATATGTTATTCTCGTAAAAGGTAGTGTCAGTTATGTATCAATCTTGAAAAAGCGAGGAACCAGCTGACATTCCGGCGGAGACGGAGGGCGAAGGGCAGTTCTTGGTAAACAGTCTTGCGTAGTCAGTTTTGAGTGAACAGCCGGATTCGCGAAGGAGATCTCTTCCTGTCCGCGGAGGTGTTGGGACAACATTTCTTTCCGCGGAGGGGCGCGGGGAGCATTTTTGCCGCTTCTGATGCGGGAAGGACGGTAGAGGCGTATTGGGACAAGATTGGGCCGTTGTGGGGAGAAGGGACGGGCAGCTCCGGCAGCTCGGTGGACGCCCGGGCGCGGTTGGACGGGGAAACATTCACAGGGAGGATGGAAGGCATGTCAGGACAACCGACCCCCAGGGGACAGGCGGACGGTCTGCGCGTGCGTCTGGCGCTGGCCGCGCTGGCTGCAGCAGCCATGCTCTTTGTGACCGGTCGGGCCAGGGCGCAGGAGGGCTTGACGGCATCCACGCCCCGGACTGCGGTGGTGGCTGCGGAGGCGGACGGGGAGGCGAGCGGCGGGGCAGGGACGGGGAGGGAACAGAGTAGCAACACGGCGGCGTAGAGCCAGACGGCGGCGGGGACGACAACGCCAACACCTACGACGAGTTCAACGCCGACGATGACGGCTGCGCCGACCCCTACGCCGACCCCTACGTCTTTGTCCGCGATTACACCGACGGCGACAGCGACCGAATCGGCGCTGGCGGCGCCTGCGCTGAAGGCGGAGGCGGGCGCGGGCCAGATTTCGCTCATGTGGGATGCGGTGGCCGGCGCGGTGCGGTACGAGTTGTGGGCGTGGCGGGACGACGCCACGGGCTGGCAACGCATTGACGACGGCAGGTTGACGGGCACAGGCCAGGTGCACAGCGGGCTTGCGGCGGGCACGACCTATTATTATGCGGTGCGTGCGGTGGACGCGAGCGGCGCAACCGGCGCGACGTCGGAGCAGGTCAGCGCGACGGTGCCCGGGGCGACATCGAGAGCGACGGCTACGGCGACGCCCACGAACCGGGCGGCCGTAGCGCAAGCGCAGGCGGGCGCGGCGCTGCCGGCGCCAACCTTGACGGCGGAGGCAGGCAACGGGCAGATCAGGCTCGGATGGAATGCGGTGGCCGGCGCGGTCCGGTACGAACTGTGGGTGTGGTGGGATCCGGATGTGGACTGGCAGCGCCTTGACGACGGCAGGTTGACGGGCACAAGCCAGGTGCACAGCGGGCTTGCGGCGGGCACGACCTACTATTATACGGTGCGTGCGGTGGACGCGAGCGGCGCGGCGAGCGACTGGTCGGAGTATGCACACGCGACGGCGCCCGGGGAAGGCGGACCCACCCCGACGGCGACAGTATCGCCGACGTCCATTTCGGCAGCAACGACTACGGTGACGGCTTCGCCGACGGCTGCGGCCGGGATTACACCTACAGCGACCGTGACCGCTTCAGCGACCTCTACGTCCGCCATAGCAGTAACGACTACACCGACCCTGACACCGACGTCTACGCCCGGGTCCGGGACAACCACGGCGCCGACGCTTGAGGCGGAGGCGGGCGCCGGCCAGATCATCCTCAGTTGGAGTGCGGTCGGCGGCGCGGTGCGCTACGAGTTGTGGACGTGGTGGGACGAGGCTACGGGCTGGCAGCGCCTTGATGACGGGAGCCTGACGGCCAGGACCTTTACGCACAGCGGGGTAACGGCCGGCACGACCTACTATTACGCAGTGCGCGGCATCGACGCGAGCGGCGCGGCGAGCGCGTGGTCGGCGTACGCGAAGGCGACGGCGGTTGGCGACGCGGCCGTGCCGGACGGGACGGCGCAGAGGGCGGCGCTGGCGGCGCTCTACGAGGCAACGGACGGCGCGAACTGGACGCGCGGCGACAACTGGTTGAGCGACGAGCCGATTGGGACGTGGTACGGGGTCATGACTGATCCGAGAGGTCAGGTTGTGGGGCTGCGCCTGCCCAACAACGGGCTGGCCGGGCAGATTCCGGCGCTGGGCGCGCTGCCCGGACTGGCGGTGTTGAACCTGGGCGAGAACAGGTTGACGGGACCGATCCCGGACTTGAGCGCACTGATAAGGCTGACGTCGCTCCAGCTACATTCCAATCAGTTGAGCGGATCGATCCCGGACCTGAGAGCTCTTACAAAGCTGGAGGCTCTGAATCTCTCATCCAACCGGTTGAGCGGGACCATCCCGGATTTGAGCGCGCTCACAGCGCTGCATTCGCTGTCGCTTGGTTCCAACGAGTTGAGCGGGCCCATTCCCAATCTGCGGGCCCTGACAGAGCTGACGTTGCTGGATCTCGGTTCCAACGAGTTGAGCGGGCCCATTCCGCAACTGTGGGCCCTGACAGACATGGAGTTCCTGAATCTCGAATCCAACGAGCTTAGCGGACCGATCCCTTATCTGGGCACAATGACCGGGTTGGTGTTGCTGAATCTCGGCTCCAACGAGTTGAGCGGGCCTATTCCTCAACTGTGGGCCCTGACCAAACTGGAGTTCCTGAATCTCGAATCGAACCGGTTGAGCGGTCGTATCCCGGATCTGAGCGCACTGGGCGGTTTGTACAGCCTGACTTTGGGGCATAACAGGCTGACAGGCCCAGTTCCGGACCTGAGCGTCCTTTCAAGAGTGGTAGAACTGGACCTGACAGGCAATGATCTGTGTCTTGCCGGCGGGTCGGCATTGACGGATTCCAGCGCAGTCGTGCGCGACCACCTGAAGGGCCTCAAACTGCCACTGTGCGCGGACGCTCCTGCGGAGGAGAGGGCGGCGCTGGTTGCGCTGTACGAGGCGACGGACGGCCCGAACTGGAGGGAGAGCGAGAACTGGCTGAGCGACAGACCCGTCGCGACGTGGCACGGGGTCACGACGGACGGAAGCGGGCGCGTAACGCAGTTGTCGCTCCAGGCCAACCAACTGAAGGGAGTGATCCCGGACTTGAGCGCTCTCACCGGTCTGACGAGCCTGGACTTCAGTTACAACCAGCTCAGCGGGCCGATCCCTGACCTGGGCGCGCTAACCGGTATGACGAGTCTGCACCTGGGGGGCAATCAGCTCAGCGGGCGAATCCCCGATCTGAGCGCTTTGACCAGGTTGACGAGCCTGGCCATTTTTCAAAACCGGCTGACGGGGCCGATCCCGGAAATGGGCAGCCTCACCGGCTTGAAGTGGCTGGCGCTAGGGTCCAACCAGTTGACAGGGCCGATCCCGGAGCTGAAGGCACTCACCGACCTGGAGGGGCTGGAGCTCGGGGGAAACGAGCTGAGCGGACCGATCCCGGAGCTGAGCACGCTCACGAAGCTGAGGGTTCTGGATCTTACCAACAACCGGTTATCCGGACAGATTCCGGAGTTGAGCGCACTCACCGAGCTGGCCGCCCTGCGGCTCTACTCCAACCAGTTGAGCGGACCCATTCCGGATTTGAGCGGCCTCACAGATCTGGAATCGCTCGAACTCAATCACAACGAGCTGACGGGGCCGATCCCGGAGCTGAGCAGTCTCACGAGTCTCGTTTACGTCGACCTGCTCAGCAACCGATTGACGGGGCCGATTCCCGAATTGCGCGCCCTCACCGGACTGAGGTACCTGTACCTCAGTTCCAACGGGCTGACTGGGCCTATCCCCGATCTGAGCGGTCTCAGCGAGCTGGAGTATCTGGAGCTCAGCGGCAACGAGCTGAGCGTGCCGATTCCCGATCTCAGCGCTCTCACCAACCTGAAGTACCTGTCCCTTGGCGCCAATCAGCTGAGCGGACCGATCCCCGATGTGAGCGCGCTGACCAATCTGAGGAGACTGTCTCTGGAGGGCAACCAGTTAAGCAGGACGGTACCGGATCTGAGCGGCCTTACGAACCTAGACTATCTGGGCCTCGCGTCCAACAAACTTACCGGAGCCGTCCCGGGGCTGGGGTCGCTCACCAACTTGAGATACCTGACGCTGGGGGGCAACGAGTTGACGGTCCCGATTTCCGAGCTCAGCACGCTGACGAAGCTGAGATGGCTCGGTCTCCGCGGCAGCCTGATGAGCGGACCGTTCCCCGATCTGAGCGCGCTGACCAGACTCGTACACCTCGATCTCAGTCACAACCGGTTGAGCGGGCCCGTTCCCGATCTGGGCGCATTGGCCAATCTGCGGTATCTGAATCTCGAATCGAACCGCCTAAGCTGGTCGATCCGGGGGCTGGGCGGGCTCACAAATCTGGTGCATCTGAATCTCAGATCGAACCAGTTGAGCGGGTCGATCCCCGATCTGAGCGCGCTGACCCAACTGACAGACCTACGCCTCGACAACAACAGGTTGACGGGACCGATCCCTGATCTGAGCGCGCTGACCCAACTGACAGACCTACACCTCAACAACAACAGGTTGACGGGACCGATCCCGGACGTGAGCGCGCTCACCAAGCTGAGGAATCTGTCCCTCGGGTACAACCAGCTGAGCGGGCCAATTACAAACCTGGGGGTCCTGCCCGAGCTGGATAGCCTTTCCTTACAGCGGAACAATCTGAGCAGTCTGTCCGCGGACGCGTTCAGCGGTCTGCCAAGTTTGCGCCTTCTTCTTCTGTACGGAAACAGTTTGGGCAGCCTGCCGGCGGAGGTTTTCGGGGGCCTGGCCAAGCTGAACCATCTGCGCGTGGACGGAAACGGGTTGGACAGCCTGCCGGCGGGTATTTTCAGCGGTCTGGCGAGCCTTGAGATTCTGGAGATGCAGGACAACGGTTTCGGCGCGCTGCCGGAGGGTCTCTTCAGCGACCTGACCAGCCTGCGGGGGCTGGACATGAGGGACAACGGTCTGACGGAGTTGCCGGCGGACGTCTTTGGGGGCCTGTCGAACCTGGAGTACCTGCTTCTAGACCACAACAGCCTGAGCAGCCTGCCGGCTGATGTCTTTGCAGATCTGTCCGGCCTCACGAAGCTTTCGATGTCATACAACCGGTTGACGGGACCGGTTCCCGATCTGAGCGCGCTTCCCAAGTTGACGGTGCTGCGGCTCGAGGGCAATCAGCTCTGTCTGCCGGCGGGCGCGGATTTGTCCGGGCTGCACGGGGAGGTGGCGGCGCATCTGGAGAGCCTTGGTCTGCCTGACTGCGCCGGCGGTTTTTGAAGGGCAGTGGTCAGTTGAACGGCGGGTGATCTGCAAAGGGACGCGGAGGGGCACGGCAGGGGCTAGGAGCCAGGGGCGAGGGGCGGAGAGGCAGCGGTTAGGGGGAGGGCGGTTCGGGGGGAAGGGGGGCTTGGGGGGAATTAGCAGGCGAGTCTGGGGGTCCAGGTGAAGGTGGGGGCGATTGTGAGGGGAATGGGGGCGGGGTCGGTTTGCGGGACGGGGAACTCGACGGCGTCTTGGGGGGAGATGTTTTCGACCTGGCGGCTTGCCGCGGCGAGGTAGCCGGCGGGGCAGCCGGCGGCGGGTTCCCACTGGCGGCGGGCAACGGCGAGCAGGAAGTACGGGACGTGGTCGCTTGCCCCGGTTTCCTGGCGCAGCTCTCTCTGGAGCAAGGCCAGACGGGGCTTGTCTATGATGACGAGGTAGGCGCCGTCGGCTCCGGTGGGAAGGGAGTGGCTGGCAGAGCGGTTGCGGTAGGGACCGGTTGCGGCTCGCAGGCGCAAATCGGCGGACACGGTCACGCCGGCGAGAGGCTGGCCGCCGGGTCCGGTCAGTTTTCCGAACAGTCTGACGTAGATCGGTTCACAGTGCGGGAGCGCGGCGGCGCGGAACACCTCCTGGACGATGGCGGCAATTCTGGGATCGTAGTCGGCGAGCTGGGTGACGCTGGCCGGGGTCCGGACTTCGCCGGACAGCATGTCGGGCAGGAACCAGAACATGACGGCTTCAGCCCAGTATTCCTTATAGTTGGTCGAGGCGTACGCGTCCGGATAGAGGCCGGCGTGCATGGCTGCGCTGTAGGCGCTTTTGAGGCGGGCGTCGAACGGTGAATCGAAGAGGGGCCGGCTGCCGGAGAGCGCGGTCTCGATTGCGAGGGCGTAGTGGACCATGTGGGCGAATTCGTGGACGAAGATGACGTTGCAGTAGGGCTGGCGGACGGCCGGCGCGGTGCCGAGCACGTCGATGATCAGCAGGACCTCGCCGGTGTATCTGTTGTGGAGCCAGCGAACGGTGGCTGTTCCGAGAATGCTGGTGCAGCTGCCCAGTGGGAGTTCGGCCCTGAGTTCCGGTGTTTGGAAGGGGCCGCGGCAGCCATCATGTTTGTAGATGACGACGCGGAAGCGGTTGGCGGCCATGGTGGCGCGGAGGTCGGGACGGTGGGCGAGCATGGCGTTGATGATGTCGCGGGCGTGATAGAGATGCAGGTCATCGACGTCGGAGGAGGCGACGACGGGAATGCCGCCGGCGTCGAGGTATTTGCGGTAGTAGGGGTCGAGGTCGAGGGAGGCGGGGGGCGGGGGCAGCCGGCGGTTCGGCGCGGCGGTTGGCGTGGGTGTGGGGGTGAGGGTGGGCGCGGGGGTTGGGGTGCGGGTTGGGGTGAGGGTGGGCGTCTGTGTGAAGGCGGGCGTTTGGGTTGGCGTTGCCGTCGAGGCGGGGAGCGGAACTGCGGAGGCGAAGGCCGACCATGGGCCGGCATTGGCGGCGGCGTCGAGGGCGCGGAGGGCGTAGTAGTAGGTTATGCCGGGGGTGAGCTCGGTGTGGGTATAGCCGGTTTCGGTGATGCTGTCGCTGATGAATTGCCAGCCGGTGTCCTGGCTCCACCATGTCCAGAGTTCATAGCGGGCGGCGCGGGGGATTTCGGGCCAGCGGAGTTCGACTGCGCCCGGGCCGGGCTGGGCGGTGAGGTCGGGGGCGGGCAGTTCGCGGGCGGGGAGGGTGGTTGGCGTTAATGTCTGGGTCTGGGTCTGGGTCGGTGTTGGCGTCGGTGTCTGGGTCAGTGTTGGTGTCGCCGCCGGCGGCTGGGTAGAAGCAGGCGTCAGGGTCGCGGTTGGCGATCTGGCTGGCGGCGGGTCCGAAACCGGGGTCGGGGTTGGCGTTGGCGTGAAAGCGGGGAGCGGGGTCGCGGGGGCGTAGTCGGACCAGCCGGTGAGCGCCTGGCCGGCGGCGTCGAGGGCGCGGACAGCGTAGTAGTAGGTGGTTCCGGGGGTGACTTCGTCGTGGGTAAAGGCGGTTGCGGTGATGCTGTCGCTGATGAATTGCCAGCCGGTGTCGCGGTCCCACCAGGTCCAGAGTTCGTAGCGGGCGGCGCCGGGCAGTTCGGTCCAATGCAGTTCGACCGCGCCTGCGGCGGGTTGGGCGGTGAGTTGGGGGGCGGCGGTGTTGGACTCCGCGCGAGCATGCAGGGGCGCTGGCGTGGAAGTCGCCGTCGGGGTTGGCGTTGACGCGGCCAGCTGCGGCTGGTCATCCGAGGCGGCAGGGATGGCTGCGGGGACATTTTGCGACCAGGCGCTGACGGGCTGGCCGGCGTCGTCGAGGGCGCGGACGGCGTAGTAGCAGGTGGCGCCGGGTGTCGTTTCGGTGTGCGTGAAGGCGGACCCGGTGAGCGCGTCGCTTACGAGCTGCCAGCCGGTCTCCTCGTTCTTCCATATCCAGAGTTCATAGCGTGCGGCGCCGGGCATTTCGGTCCAGCGCAGTTCGACCGCGCCTGCGGCGGGGTGCGCGGTGAGGGCGGGGGCGGGCAGGGCGGGTTCGGCGGTCTGTTGCTGCGGGGCGCGGGCGTTTGGTCCTGGGGCGGCGGCGACGGCGGAGGCAAAGGAGACGGAGACGGCGATGGCAAGGGCGGCCCAGAGGGCGAGCAGGTGGACGCGAGGAGGCGGGGGGAATTTCGGGCGACGAACTGATGTTGACATCGGGGCTCGCATATTCGGGACCAGTATGAAGGCAGATGCAGGTTACTCTTTTGCAACGATGTAAGCAAGAGTTGTGTGGACGCCGGTTGCGGGGCGGCCTGCCTTGCCGGCGCCAAGGTTGTCGATGAGGCAATCGGGATTTTGATCCAGAAGCGAGTCAGCCACCGGTCACGGACCGCGATCATCTCAGTATACAGCATGCAGATGTCATTTGCGTGTCAAATGGACCCTTTACTTGGTCATTATTGTGTCAACATTCGTGCAGATGGTAGAGAAGGAACTTTTCGTGCTGTACGCGGCTGTTGGTTTGGTTGGCTGCGAAGAGGGGAAAGGCGGAACGGCAGCTTTTGGTAGTCGGCTTTTCGTATTTGGTGAACGGCCCGGTAGGCGGGGAAGACGTTGTGGAAGCATTTGGCTGTGGATGGCGCGCTGTCGTGCGAGGCGGCTATTCGTGGACCCAGACGAGGGTGGCGTCATTGGGGACGGAGCGGAGCCAGGCGGTCGAGCCGTTCCATTCGGGGAATGCCCAGTTGAAGAGCCATTCGGCGTCTTCGTTGGTGAGGTTGACACAGCCGCGGCTCATGGGGCTTCCGAAGTTGCTGTGCCAGTAGGCGCCGTGGAAGGCGTAGCCGTGGTAGAAGTACTGGACCCAGCGGACGTTGGGCAGGCTGTAGTAGGTACCGGAGGCGCGGTCGCCGCCGTCCATGGTCTGAGAAACGGTGCGGGCCCAGATGCGGAAGAGGCCGGTGACGGTGGGACTGTCGTCAGTGCCGGAGGAGATGAGGAACTGATTTGCGAGCTGATCGCCAATCCAGGCGTAGAGCATTTGGTCGCCCAGGCTGACCTCGATCCATTTTTCGCCCTGGGCGCGGGCGCGGTCGACGTTCATGTGGAGGAGCGTGAGGCCGTTGTAGGTGACGGGGTTGCGGGAATCGCTCTCCGGCAGGTTGCGGTATTTGGCGGCGGCCTGCCTTGTGCGGTCTTCAAGGCGGAAGCGGGGCAGGTCCATGGAGGGGCCTGCGAAGGGGAGAGGGGGAAGCTGGTCGAGGGCGCGCGCGGGGGCCGTCAGCGGGCGGGAATTGCGCCAGGCAACGGTGGACAGCGCGCAGAGGAGGATAAGCGCGAGGGGGAGAAGCGGTGTTCGGGATTTCATGAAGGAACTCCGGCAGCGGATGAGTGCAATGAATAAGGTTATGAATCCGGGCAATAATGTGGAGAAGGGAAATGAGGGCCCGATGATGTATGGCTGAAACGAAAGCGGGAAGGGCAGGGAAACGGCAAGTGAACTGCGGGGGGTGGGCGGCGCGGTTACGCGCGGTGGTTCGGCCCGTGGATTTGATCGGACGGAGGATATGCGACGCGGAGGCGGACGCCCCGGGGGCAGGCGCAATAAATGCGATAAGTGCCGTCAGGACGGCCAGCGTTCGCCGGAAAATGGGCGCAACCATAACCTCCACCTACTCTTTGATGAAAGTATACGAGTTGGACAGATGATTTTGCTGCTGCAGACGTTCGATTTCCATATAAAGTGCAGCCAGGTATTAGACAAATGTACCGGAAAGGCGGGGTAGAGACAATTCGCTGGCTGCAATGGGCAGGCATGGTCGCACGGGTGGTAGGGCAGGGTGGATGGGCGAGGATTAGGGAGAAGGGAAGGGTATCTAAAGGCTTGAATTGGAGTGGCAGGGCGTTTGAAACGCGCCGTCGCTACTGGCTGCGCGCCGGGCGGGCGGCTATCCGGCACTGGTTGATCGGTGGAGGGCCGATGGGGGGCAAGTATTGAAATCGGTGGAGGAATGGAGCTATTTCATTGGTGCGGCGAAGGGGAAGGGCAGTGGATAGTGGATAGTGGACAGTGGTCTGTGGTCAGTTGAACGGCGGGTGATCCGCGAAGGGACGCGAAGAAGGGCGTACAGTGAGCTGCCGTGGTCAGATTTCGTTGACGTTTGATTCGATTGGTCAAATGAAGGACGATGGCAGGATGGCTACATATGAAATAGCCAAATATCAGTGGCAGAAACTGTACGTGTTCTTGGGAGGCAGGTCAGGGGCAGGTAAATCGGATTGCGAAGTAGATGGGATAGCGAAATGACAACAAGAGCCGGAACGAAACGCAGTCTACAGAATTTCAAAAAATGGGGTAACTGGAAAGATGCTCTGGAGAGCCGTGTGCGGTAAAAGCCGCATGCACGGATCGGAGGGGGAGTAGGAAAAGTGCATCGCAACTCGCTTGCACCCTACCCAGCATTTTGCTTCTACACTCATCTGGCTCGAACGAAGTGTCAACGAGTCCTAACCACTACGGGAGAAGGCACTTGGAAAGGCAAGCGGTCCAAATGCCTGCGGGTATGAAGAGTATGGACCAGTCTGAATCAGGGAGGTAAATCGGTATCTTCCATTGGCGAGGAGTCAGGCAAGGCAGCCACAGTTCTGCCGCCGAGATAGGCTGAGTACCAGAGAATCGTTCTCAGAATGGTCAGGGGGGCGCCGAAGTCGAACAGTCGGGTATGAAAGAAGAAGCTGCTGTAAGCGTCCTGAACCTTCATTCCCAGAAGTATGCTCCAGTACTTGAGGGCAATGCGGAGCTCGTAGTACGCCATGACGAAATCAGAGGGCAGAGAGTCGGGAGGAGCAATTTCATGGCGTCCCAAGACCCAGGATTCGATCAGCGCAGTTCTCACTACTGCCAGCAGCGCAGTCGTCATGCTGGCGATCAGGATACATTTCAGCACATAGATTCAGTGTGCCTGAAAAGTGGTCTCGTTCCGTCGTGAACGTCTGTTCGCCCGGCCTGGTCAGAACGTTCTTCCACATCGTCAGCATGGCAAGCGCCATATCTTCCCCGGTCTGGATGCGGTGAGGGGCTGCGCCGCCTTGATCCTATGGCGGTACTTTGGCAGAGGGGTACTCAGAAGAAGAATATGGCCAGCTCCACTCTTTGGACCGCGAAACGGGACAGACAGGATGTATCCTGACAGATACGGTCTGCCGAAATCAGAGGACGCCGGTTCCGGTCCAATTCGTGGGAAGACGGTACAGCCGGCTTGCCTTGGGTCGCCACGCGGGCGGGTGTGAGAGCCGGCGCCTCACATTCTGACGCCGGCCTCATTTGCTGCGCTCAGCCAGGGACCGCGCTGGCAAAGTCCGACCATGCGCTTGCGGCGCCATTGGCGTCCACGGCGCGGATCGAGTAGTAGTAGGTGGCGCCGGCTACAAGCCCGCTGTGCGTGTGCGTTGTGCCTGTGAGGCTGCCACCGTCCAGCTGTTGCCAGCCGGTCTCCTCGTCCCACCACACCCACAGCTCATAGCGGACTGCGCCGGCCACGGAATCCCATGTCAGCGTGACCTGCCCGGCCCCCGCTTGCGCCTTCAGCGCCGGGACCGGCGGCACCGGCGCATTCGGCGCGGCCACGGTGGCGCTGGCGCATTCGGCGCGGCCACGGTGGCGCTGGCGTACGCAGACCATGCGCTCGCCATGCCGCTGGCGTCCAGGGCGCGGATGGTGTAGTAGTAGGTGGTAGCGGCCGCGAGCCCGCTGTGCGTGTAGGTTGCGCCGGTCAGGCTGCCACCGTCGAGCCGTTGCCAGCCAACCTCTTCGTCCCACCAGGTCCACAGCTCGTAGCTGGCTGCGCCGACCACTGCGGCCCAACTCAGTTCCACGGCGTTCCCTTTCGCGGCCGCCGTCAGAACCGGCGCAGCCAGCAGGTCCTTCTTGCGCGTGCGCACGGTCGCGGCGGCTTCGACGACAGTTGCGCCCTGGTCGTCTTTGAGAAAGAGCAGGTATTTGTACTGCGTATCGGGGGTCAGATTGCCATGGCTGCGGCTCTGCCCGGCCCCACCGCCGGTCCGGCTGCCGTCGCGCGCGTCGAATATGAAGGCGGCGCCGTTGTGTTTAAATCTCTGCAGGACATAGTCGGTGATGCCGCGGTTTTTGGGCACGCCCCATTGCAAGGTGACGGAGGTGTCGGTATAGCCGGTGACACGGAAGTTCACCGGCGGATCGTCGGTGGCCAGTTCGCCCGTCTCCATCTTGCGGGTGACGGTGACGGTGTAGGTGCGGGTGGTGGTTCCGTCTTCGGCGGTGACCTCAACCGTGATGACGTTGTTTCCCACGGCCAGGGGGATCACGCCGTCGGCGTCGACTATGCCGTTCAGCTTGATCACATGGCTGGCGCCGGCGTGGTTGACGGTCGCTGAAACCGCGGTCTGCGTTGTGTTCACGACCTGCGCCGTGTACTGGGTGGCGGCGGCGCTGAAGGCGCCGATGTCGATTCCGCTGAGGGAGAGTGCGCTAAGCGTCGCGTCGGTTGAGAGCTGCCCCTGGCGCGTGACGATGACGGTGTAGAGCCGGGTCGTGACCCCGTCGGCCGCGGTCACGCGCACGCTGATGTTGTTTCTGCCCACCTTGAGCGGGACCACGCCGTCGTCGTCGACGGCGCCGCCGAGCCGGACCTGGTAGCTCGCGCCTGAATCGCGCGTCGTTGCCGTGACCGCGGTCTGCGTCACGGTTTCGGAAACGGTGGCGGTGTAGTAGGTAGACCCGGGATTGAAGGCGATGTTGACGCCGCTGAGGGAGAGGGCGCTGAGCCAGGCGTCGTCCGCGACCGTACTGTCCGCCGTTGTCTTCGTGCGCACCGTTACCGTGTCTTCGATCACGGTTGTGTCGAGGTCGTCCTTGAGTTTGAGCACGTACTTGTACTGCGTATCGGGGGTCAGCTTGACGGCGGCCCAACCATGCACTGCCCCGCCGTTGGTCGGGTCGGAGATGCGCGATTCGGATACGTAGTCAGTGCCGTTATGCCTATATCTCTGCAGGAGATAGCTGGTGATGCCCCGATCGTTGGGCACTTCCCACATCACGGTGGCCGAGGTGTCGGTATAGCCGGTGACACGGAAGTTCACGGGCGGATCGTCGCTGGCCAACTGGCCCGTCACCACCTCGCGGACGACGGTGACCGTGTAGGTCCTGGTCGTGACCCCGTCTTCGGCGGTGACCTCAACCGTGATGACGTTGCGCCCTACGGCAAGAGGGAGCACGCCGTCGGCGTCGGCAACACCGTTCAGTTTGATCAGGTAGCTCGAGGTATCGTGGACCGGGGTAGGCGTAACCGTCGTCTGCGTCACGCCGTTGGCAACGGTGGCGGTGTACCTGGTGGTGTGCCAGACAAAGGCGCCGAAGTCGACGCTGCTCAGGCTGAGAAGGCGCAGGCTGGCGTTGGTGGACAGGACGCGGGTGACGGTCACGGTGACGGTATAGGTGCGGGTGGCGGTTCCGTCTTCGGCGGTGACCTCGACTGCGATGACGTTGATTCCCGCGGCCAGGGGGATCACGCCGTCGGCGTCGACCACACCGTTCAGTTTGACCACGTAACTGGCGCCGGAATGGTTTACCGTCGCTGCAACCGTGGTTTCGGTCACATTTGCGACCTGCGCCGTGTACTGGGTCGCGGCGGCGTTGAAGGCGCCGAAGTCGATTCCGCTGAGGGAGAGTGCGCTGAGCGCGGCGTCGGTTGAAGGTTGTCCTGCGCGCGTGACGATAACGGTGTAGAGCCGGGTCGTGACTCCGTCGGCGGCGGTCACACGCACGCTGATGTTGTTTCTGCCCACTTTGAGCGGGACCACCCCGTCGTCGTCGACGGCGCCGCCGAGCTGGACCTGGTAGCTCGCGCCTGAATCGCGCGTCGTTGCCGTGACCGCCGTCTGCGTCACAGTTTCGGAAACGGTGGCGGTGAAGTAGGTGAAACCGGGATTGAAGGTGATGTTGACGCCGCTGAGGGAGAGTGCGCTGAGCCAGGCGTCGTCCGTGACCGCAGTGTCCTCCGATGTCTTCGTGCGCACGGTCGCCGACAGGGCGATTGCATCTAAATTGGGTCAGAACATCGAAATGCAGCCGAATACTCTTCCAGGTCGGGGTAAGACACAGGGAAATGTACGAAAGATGGCACGTAGACGGAGAATTTAACTTATCTCGCCGACTGAGGGCCTG
>JAJDZJ010000029.1 GCA_022824685.1 Caldilineaceae bacterium | reverse complement strand
AAAGTGTTCAACCAGTGATACGACCTTTCTATCCGCCATGAGTCCCCCCTTGTCTGGTGAAAGGACTCTCAATCGTATCAAATCGTCTCTATTCCGTCATCTTACCCATTTTTCAACCCAATTTAGATGCGATTGCCCTGCCCCCGCAGTTCAGAATGGATTGTCGGCGAACTGCGCCGGTGCTATACTGAAAACACTTTTTGCCCGCTAACTGGGCATATGACTGTCGGCAACAGGAGAAAACCGTTGGCGCACGTCCCGGATTTCGATCTTACCGGCGAAGTCGCGGTGATTACCGGCGCCTCGCGGGGCATAGGGGAGGCGATCAGCCGCTGCTATGCCGCCATGGGGGCGGCGGTCGTCCTGAGCAGCCGCAAACAGGAGGCGTTGGACGCGGTCGCCGAGTCGATTCAGGCCGAAGGCGGCCGCGCCCTGGGCGTGGCCGCGCATACCGGAGACATGCAAGCAACGACTGCGCTCGTTCAACAGGCCGTGGACGCGTTCGGCGGAATCGACATCCTCGTAAACAATGCCGCGACCAACCCCCACTTCGGACCGGTACTGACCGCCGAGGAGAGCCACTGGCACAAAATCCTCGACGTGAACGTGGTCGGCTACTTTCGTATGGCCAAGGCGTGCCGAGCGGAGATGGTGAAAAGGGGGGGCGGCAAGATCATTAACATGGCTTCGATCGCAGGCAAACGCCCACAACCAGGGATGGGCGTGTACTGTGTCAGCAAGGCAGGTGTACTGATGCTGACGGAAGTCCTCGCCGCGGAGCTGGCCGGAGACGGGATCCAGGTCAACGCGATTGCGCCCGGCTTTGTCAGGACCGCCTTCAGCCGCGCCATCTGGCAGGACCCGGACCTCAACCAGGCCGTGCTCAAGGCGATTCCGCAGGGACGGATCGGGGAGACCAGCGAAATGACTGGGCTTGCCCTCTACCTGGCCTCGGACGCCAGTCGCTTTACGACCGGCGGAACTTTTCTGGTCGACGGGGGACAGTGGGTTGACTCGGGGCTGGACATTTGATCGATTAGTAAGTCAGAACGCGTGGGCATGTACCATGGTGCGGGGGTCTACGTGCTCTTGCATCAGATTACGATAGAGGATTCTCCATGACGACCGAAATACTCTCCGACCTTCTTGTCCGGGTTCGTCAGTTTGTCGACGAGGAGGTCGTTCCCTTGGAAAAGCTGTTGATCAGCCGTCCCTGGGCAGAGGTTGAGCCGTTGCTCAACCAGAAGCGTGAGGCCGTAAAGGATGTCGGCCTGTGGGGGCTTGCCTTACCTGTCGAGTACGGCGGCCAGGGCCTGACGCTGGCGGAATTCGGGCGGATAAGCGAGGTGTTGGGCCGCACGCCGGGAGGGCACTACGTCTTTGGTTGCCAAGCGCCGGACATGGGCAATATGGAGCTTCTCATGCACGCCGGCACAGAAGCCCAGCGGGAGCGGTTCCTGCTGCCATTGACACGCGGCGAAATCCGTTCCTGCTTTGCCATGACCGAACCGGAACACGCCGGCTCCAACCCCACCTGGATGAGCGCGACGGCGGTCCGCGACGGAGATGAGTTCGTCATCAATGGCCACAAGTGGTTCACCACCGCGGCGGACGGGGCCTCTTTCGCGATCCTGATGGCCGTGACGAAGCCGGAGGCGTCGAGCCGCCACCAGCGCGCCAGCCAGATCATCGTGCCGTTGGATGCCCCAGGCTTTCACCTGGAACGCAATATCTCGGTGATGGGCGAGGCGCACGGCGGTTGGAACAGCCACGCGGAGGTGTGGTTTGAAAATGTGCGCGTACCGGCGGAAAACCTGATCGGGGAGGACGGAAACGGATTCGCACTGGCGCAGTTTCGGCTGGGTCCCGGCCGCATCCACCACTGTATGCGCTGGATTGGCATCTGTGAGCGGGCCTTCGATATCATGTGCGGCCACGCCGCGCGGAGGGAGGTGGCGCCTGGCCGGCAGTTGGGCGCGCAGGGGATGGTGCAGGCATGGATCGCGGAGTCCCGGGCGGCGATCAACGCGTCGAGGCTCATGGTACTGGACACTGCCCGAAAAATCGACGCGGAGGGCGTTTACGCGGCCCGAGACGAAATCTCCTTGATCAAGTTCTATGTCGCCGATGTGCTGATGCAAGTCTTGGACCGAGCGCTGCAGACGCTGGGCGGCCTCGGCATGAGCGACGACACGCCGATTGCGTTCTGGTACCGCCACGAAAGGGCCTCGCGCATCTACGACGGCCCCGATGAAGTCCACAAAATGAGCGTCGCCCGGCGCATATTGCAGAGGTACCAGTAGCGGGGTTGAAAGGCAAGAGGCCGCTGCCTGCGGGGCGTCATCCGTTGGCCGAATTCTCCTCTCCTCCCGACTTCACAACTTCGATCAGATAATTGCTTGCCTGAAAAGCAAGCTGTCCCTGCTCCTCCAGCTGCCGTTGCAGTGCCATCAAATTGTCTGTGTGCGATGCAACCGAGAAACCGGGAACAAGCCAGGGAACTGCCTTCAGGTAGTAGACGACCGCCCCCACATCGGTGAAAACCAGCCTGCCCGACCACTCCTTCAAGTCGACGACTTCAAATCCGGCCCGTTGCAGCCATGGCACATATTTATCGGGCGCGGCGTCCGGCCACTGCGGTTGCGCGTCAAATGCCGCGAGCAGGTCCTGCGCCCACAGCCCATGCACCTGCCTTGTGAGCAGGCAGCCGCCGGGTACGAGCATGCGCGCGATCTCATCGACAAAGAGGGCCCCATGGCGGTTCAGCACGAGATCAAACGCGCCGTCTTCGAATGGAAACGGGGTATATTCGTCATTTTCGGCTTCGACAACCCGAACGCCAAGTGGCCCCAGCCGCTCGCGCGCCAGCTTGTAATTTGGGGGATAGCCTTCCGTCACCGCGACAGAGTCCGGCCAGCTGTCTCTCATTGAGAGCAGGCGCTCACCTCCACCGGTGGCAATATCCAGGACGGTAGATGCCTTGCGCATGAGCTGGCGGGCGCGAGCCGTGTAGGACCAGGGCGGTTCTTCCAGAAGCATCCGCCCGTCCAGGTATGAGAAGTCCCATCCGACAAAAGGGGCATCTTCCTCGGCCCGCCAGATTTTCGTCAGTTCTGCCCGGTTGCGCGGTGATGCCTGCATAAATTTCACCTGTTCAGGAGATTCAGCAGCAAAGTCAAGACGAGGCTAACAAGAATCATCGAGGTTATCGGTATAAAGACGTTCAATGAATCCGACCTGATCCTGATGTCGCCCGGCAACTTGCCAAACCAGCCAAGCAGCCAGGGAGCAAATTGGAGCGCGGCTCCAATCAGCAGAAGGATGGCCCCCAGAATGATGAACCACTTTGCCATCGGCCTACCCCCTCGCCGCGACCAGAGCAGGGATGTTCGGAGTCAGATGCCATGATTATAGCAGAACGCGCCGCGGAACAGCATTCCATGGATATGCATTCGAGGCACAGCCAGACAAGGTCTTTCCGTATGGCGACATCTGGGGACCAGGCGGGAAAACCGGGAAAACGAGCCTTGACACCGCGACCCGACCGCGCTCGTAGCTGAATCGTAGGCATATTATCAAGTTGCCCTGCCCTGCCGGAAAGAGGCCAACACGCGCTGGAGCCTGTCGATTTCCAGTGTGAATGCCGGAAATCCGCCTGCAGGACAGAGCGAGCCAGTCGCCTTCGTCTGTTGGGCAATCTCTCAGGGCGATTGCATCTAAATTGGGTCAGAACATCGAAATGCAGCCGAATACTCTTCCAGGTCGGGGTAAGACACAGGGAAATGTACGAAAGATGGCACGTAGACGGAGAATTTAACTTATCTCGCCGACTGAGGGC
>JAJDZJ010000228.1 GCA_022824685.1 Caldilineaceae bacterium | reverse complement strand
CAGGCCCTCAGTCGGCGAGATAAGTTAAATTCTCCGTCTACGTGCCATCTTTCGTACATTTCCCTGTGTCTTACCCCGACCTGGAAGAGTATTCGGCTGCATTTCGATGTTCTGACCCAATTTAGATGCAATCGCCCTGCATTCGGGGACGGACCAGGATGAGGGGACGGGGATTTGTCTGGACGGGGATTTGGACGGGGACGAGGGGGATGGGCATCTGTCGGGACGGGGATTTGGGGGGATTTCTGGGATTTGGGGATGGGTTGTTGTCTGGATTGGGGGTTGGGGGCGGGCGGAGGGGGTCTGGGGGGAAGGGGTTCGTGAATAGTGGACAGTGGATAGTGGGCAGTGGGATGGCGGCGTGGGGGCGATCTAGTTTTTGGTCAGGGAGCGGACGAGCTGATCCTGGAGAGAGCGGAGTTTTTGGCTGACGGAGACTTGGTAAGGCGCGGGGTCGATCAGGTTGCGCACGTCTTCGGGGAGCCTGGCCGTGTCTGCGCGGCGGACGGCGCGGATCTGTTCGATAGAGGGCCGGTTGTAGACGGGGCGTCCGTCAGTGAGCACGTCCACGAGGAGAGGTTCGATGTGGGAGATGCTGCCGGCGGGCAGGGCTCTGCACTTGTCCGGGTCACGCGGATGGAGGAACTGCATAGACGGGCCGCCGCGTTCGTCGACGGGGCTGCCAAGGGAGGGCGCCAGTTTCCACTCCTGGACCGGATCTTCAGTGTGGAGTGTAAGGAGGTCGGCGGTGGCCATGCCCTGCGCGTCATAGATCCTCCAGACCTTTTTGCTGCCGGGAATCGCTGTTTTGACCGGATCTTCGGAGACTTTGATCGCGGGTTTCCATTCCGGACCGCTTTTGAGGCCGACCAGCTTGTAGACGCCGCCGAGAGAACTGTCGCCAGCCGAGGTGATCAGGCGCGTTCCGACGCCGTAGACGAGCCGGTTGATGACGGTGTCGGCGTCGGCGCCGCGGCAGGGGGCCTCAAGGGCGATTTCGGTCTTGATCTCGTGAATCCTGAATTCGTCCAGTTCATTCGAGAGCACGATGGCAGCCTCGGTAAACCCGGCAGCGTCGAGCAGTTGGGCGACCTGAACGCTCAGGAGCGCGAGGTTGCCGGAGTCGAGGCGCACGCCGACGGGAGAGTGGCCTTTCTGCCTGAGTTGTTCGAAGACGCGAATCGCGTTGGGCATGCCGCTGCCGAGCGTGTCGATTGTATCGACGAGGAGCAGGCACTCGTCGGGATAGACGTCAGCGTAGGCTTGAAAGGCGTCGAGCTCGGTCATGCCCTGGGCGAGGAAGGCCTGCACGAAGGCGTGTGCGTGTGTGCCCTTGGGGGGATAGCCCAGCTCGTGGGAGATGCCGGCATTGGAGGAGTAGTCGGCGCCGCCGATGAGGGCGGCGCGCGTGCCCGCGTTGCCGCCGCGGTCGTGGGCGCGGCGGATGCCGAACTCAAGCACGAGCGCGTCTCCGGCTTCGGCGCGGACACGGGCCGCCTTGGTTGCGATGAGCGTCTGGTAGTTGAGGATATTGAGGAGTGGCGTTTCCAGAAGCTGGGCGATGGCGATGGGGCCGCGTACGACTGTCAGGGGGGCATGGCCGTGGACCACTCGTCCTTCCGGAACTGCCTGCAGGGAGATGGCTTTGAAGTTGCCGTGCGCGGCCAGCCATGACAGGAAGTCATCGGCGAACAGCCTTCTCCCCGTTCGGGAGGTCATGCCGCGCAGGAGCGAGATTTCCTGCTCGCGGAACCGGGCGGATGCCATCCAGTCGAGCAGCCATTCCAGGCCGGCGTTGACGCAGAATCCGGCTCTGTGCTCGCCGTAATCCGGGTAGCGGCGGAAGAAGTGGTCATACTGGGCGCGCTGTTCGTGCATGCCGAGGTGGAAGTACAGCTGCGCCATGGTCAGTTGGTACTGATCGGTAAAGAGGATGCCTTCTGCTGTGGGAAGGTCGTACATGCGCACAGGTCAGCCGGCCAACTGGTCGGCGGTGGGCTCGGCTCAGCAGAACCAGTGCTCTGTCAGGCGCGGCGGCCGGGGGATGTAGGAGGAGAGGGTCGGGGTATCGGGCGGGCGGCGGCCGGCAATCTCGTGCGCGGCGCATTCGATGCGGTGGAAGACGGCGTATGGATGGGTCGCGGGTCCGGCGGCGGCGGAGGAGTCGCTGCCGCCCGCCGCGGACGCGTTTTCCGCTTCGGCCTGGCCTGCCAGTTCGGCGATACGCGCGATCTGCAGCTGGAGCTGGTCCATGCGGGGATCGGGGTGCAGCCAGCGGTAGGTGAAGTTGGCGGCGTCGAGCGTGCCCCGCCATTCCGAGGCGTCTTCGTCGGCGAGGAGCGCGCTCTCCGGAGGGACGAGCATGCGAATCGAGAGCTGCACGGCGGGCACGTGCGGTATGAGGCCCTGTCTGCGGATCCAGCGCAGCATGAAGAGATAGTCGTCGAGGCTGGTCCAAGGCGTGAAGGGCATCCAGGTGGGCTGGATGGAGAGCCCGGCGGCGGCCACGGCGTCAAGCGCCTTTTCCATGTCCTCAAGCGTGTGGCCCTTCTGGAGGCGGGAGAGCACGCGGTCGCTGGTTGATTCGAAGGCGGAGACGACAAAGGAGGCGCCGTGTTCGGCGAGCTCTGGCAGGAGGCGGCGATGTTTGAGCAGGTGCTCCACTTTGGCGGTGAAGTCGAAGGTTACGCCGGGGAAGGCGCGGTGGAGGGCGCGGGCGACTTTGCGGGCGTGGCCCGGCCCGTTGAGGAAATCCGGGTCGCCGAAGGTGATATGGCGGGCGCCGTTTTCGACCTGCTGGGCGACATCGGCCAAGACGGACTCGACCGGCACGACGAAGAAGCGGCCGCGGTAGACCGGCACGACGGGACAGTGTCGGCAGGTGTGCAGACAGCCGCGGCTTGCCTCAACGTAGCCGGCCGTGTATGCGACGGGATGATCAGCCTCCGCGTGGCCGCCGGTCGTTGCGGGACTCGACTCGACGTCGGACCCGGGGACGTAGTGGGCGTACTGTTCGAGCGAGGGCAGGGCCGTTCGGTCGGGCAGGGGGAGAGAGGGGCGTGCCAGATTGGGCGCTGATTGCTGCTGCGCGGTGGAGAGGCCCGGCAGGTCCTGCGGGCCGCGGCCGGCTGAGAGGGCCTGAGCGAGCGTGACCAATACGGGCTCGCTCTCGCCGGCGATCACAGAGTCGGCGACGGGGGGATGTCCGTTCGCGCTGTGGAGGAGGTATGCGCGGTTGAGCCAGGCGTAGAGGCCGAAGAAGCAGATGTGGGCGTCGGGGTTGGCGGTGCGAACCTGGCGGGCGGCGTCGACACCGATGCGAAGAGCGGTATGCATGGGCACGGCGACGGCGATCAGGTCGGCTTTGGCGGCGCTGTCGGTGGGGAAGGGTTCGACGGCGAGGTCGGCGGTTGCTGCGTCCAGGCCGGCTGCGCGCAGGGCGGCGAGGGGCCAGGCCAGGCTCAGCGGTTGGTGGCCCAGTTCGTAGCAGGAGATCAACAGGATTGAGAGTTTCATCGGTCTTCTGGCGGAATAGGCCGGTGGTCGACGTGGCTTTGTGATGTTCCTGCGGGTCCGCCGGGCTAAATGGCCGCGCATGGATTATATACTATCTACGCCGATTCGTTGTAGCGATGATTTGAACCGCAGGGGAACGTCAACGGCGAACGGCAACAGCTTCCTATCCACGGAGGGACACGGAGGGGCACGGAGAAGGGCAGAGGGGAACGGCGGGAGAAGGGCGCGAGGACCATGTTGGCGTCTCAGGTCGGTGGAGTGCTTTTGTGCGAGGGGCTTGGGCGCCCGCAAGGGGCGCCCCTGCAGGGGCATCGCGAAGGTTGGGTTGGGAGGCGAGACTGGGGGATTTTTTACACATTCGTTGGACTATCTGCTATGCTTGGGCTGACGGCTGCAGGAGCTTCCAAATCGTGACAGTTTACCTTGGCAACAGTTCATGGCGCGGCGGCGTTCGAAAGACGGAGCGCTTTTGCGGCGTGTGCTTTGCCTGAAGAAAGGAACGTGAACATGGCGGATTCAAGGCCAAGAGATGCACATGGGATGACCGAGGGGCAGCAAGCTGGCAGTGCGGATGAACCTCTGCGGATCGGGATAAGCGGGCTGGGGCGGAGTGGATGGGGCATTCACGCGAATGTTCTGGCCCAGATCGGGGAAAAGTTCCAGGTCGCGGCAGTTTGCGATCCGGACCCGGCCCGGCAGGAGGAGGCGGTTGACCGGTTTGACTGTCTGGCCTACTCGACGATAGATGAGATAATCGCGGACAATGCTGTGGAGTTGCTCGTGGTGGCGACGCCGAGCCAGCTGCACGTGAGCGATGCTTCGGCTGCCATGCGGGCGGGGAAGCATGTCATCGTGGAAAAGCCGATGGCGCCGACGCTGGAAGGCGTGGACGAGATGATCGCGGTCTCCGAGGAGACGGGGATGCTCCTGACGGTGAATCAGAACTATCGCTATCACGCGGATTTTCTGAAGGTCAAGGAGGTCGTTGAATCGGGCGTCTTGGGTCGCATCGTGCAGATGCGCATTACGGGCCACGGCTTTCGCAGACGGTGGGACTGGCAGACGCTGAAGAAGTACGGCGGCGGCGACCTGAATAACAAGGGGGCCCACTCGATCGACTGGGCCATTCACTTCTTCGACGATCCCGAACCGGAGATCTTCTGCCAGATGGAAACGACGCCTCTGTTTGCGGGAGACGCGGAGAGCCACGTCAAGCTGGTTATCAAGCCGAACGACGGCCCGGTGATCGACGTGGAGATGACCAACTGCTGCGCGTATCCGCAGGATGCGTGGCTGGTGATGGGCACGCAGGGCACGCTGGTCAGCGCGGACCGGCGGGAGGTCATGTGGCGGTACTTTGACCCGGAGGAGGCGCCGCCGCTGGTGCTGGACACGAAGCCGACGCCGGACCGCAGCTACAACAGTGAGACGCTTCCCTGGAAAGAGGAGAGCTTCACGCCAGAGTTCAACTTTTTCACAGGCATGTTCACCCTGTACGAGGACATCTTCACCACGATTCGCACGGGAGAGCAGGCGGCGATTTCCGCGGCCAGCGTGCGGCGGCAGGTGGAGATACTGGAGCGCTGCCGGGAGATCAGTCCCGTCTGAGGCGGCGCCGGTCAGGCGCCAAAGGCGGCCATGTAGAGTTTGGTTCGCTGGTTCAGGACGCCGTAGAACCCCCGCGTCTCGGTGTCCGGGTGATCCCGCCAGAGTGTGGCGGGGATGCCCGAGTCGTTGGCGAGCGGGGCGCGGCCGCGGTGTCCGTAATAGATTTGGACCGTTTTGCGTTCGGCGCGGGTGGGGCGGGTTGTGGCGGTGTGCAGGGCAGCGACGTTGAAGAGGGCGCACGTTCCGGCAGGGCCGTGCAGGTCGTAGACACCGCCGCGTTCCAGCTGGGACTGTTTGTCTAAGAGAACCGGCTGGTCGATCGACTCGGGCGAAAACGAGATGCAGTGCGTGCTCTCGTCAACGTCGGTCAGATAGACCATCAGTTGGATATAGTCCATGCGCAGCGGATGTTCGGGCCAGTGGAGTTTGTCGCGGTGCCAGCCCTGGTGAAACTGACCGTCATAGGGGCCCATGAAGCGCAGGCCGATTTCGCCGAAGCAGACCGGGCCGCCCATCAGGTCCTCGATAATGGGCAGGATGCGCGGGTGGCGAATGAGGTCATCGAAGCGAGGGGTGGTGATCAGGGCGTCGTAGTTGGCTTGCTGATGATGGCCGTAGGCACGCCAGAAGTAGGGGTAGTCAGCGCGGTCGGCGTCGTACAGCGCGCGCCAGGAGTCCAGCTCCTTTCCCTGAAGGATCTGGCCCAGGTTTGCGACCCCGGTTTCGGCTAGCTGGTTTCGCCATTTGTTGTCCATCGTTTTTTCCCCGCAGGTCAGGTGTTGGATACCCATTTGAGGATATGTTGGGCGACGGCGACCAAGGTCCCCGCTTGGTTGGTGACGCGAATGTCGGCCACAGACCTTCGGCGCCCTTCGTCAACAGCCGCGATCTCGTAGTGGACAGTGATGGTATCACCCAGGAAGACCGGCGCCAAGAAGCGGATGCGGTCGTAGCCGAGTGAGACCGGCGTCTCTGCGGCTCCGTTGCGCGAGGCGGCGATGGCCATGGATGAGGCGGTGGACATGTAGCCGATCAGCAGGGCTCCGTGGGCGATGCGGCTGCCGTAGCTGGACCGCTTCATGTATTCTTCGTCGACATGATTCGGCGCCAGGTCGCCGGTGATGCCAGCGAACAGATAGACGTCGCTCTCGCCGACGGTCTTGCTGAATGAAACGCTGTCGCCGATATCCACATAGAAGCTGCTCATCTGTGCGTTTCTCCCTTATCGGAATACATCGGCTCAACCGGCATCATCGCCGTTGCGATGGATGGCTTGCCAGATTTTCTCGGGTGTGAGCGGCATGTCGAGATGACGGACGCCGAGAGGCTTGAGGGCGTCCATGACGGCATTGACGATGGCAGGCGTGGACCCGATGGTCGCGGCCTCGCCGATCCCTTTGGCTCCGAGGGGGTTATGGGGTGTTTGGGTCACGGTTGAGTCGGTCACGAAGCTTGGGAACTGGGCCGCTTTGGGAATCGCGTAGTCCATCAGCGTGCCGGTGAGCAACTGGCCTTCTTCGCTGTAGACCACCTCCTCCAACAGGGCCTGAGCGATGCCCTGGGCGAGACCGCCGTGGACTTGGCCGTCAACCAGTTTCGGGCTGATGCGCGGCCCGCAGTCGTCGACGGAGTAGTATTCACGGATGGTGACCCGGCCGGTGGCTTTCTCGACTTCGACGACGGCGACGTGGGTGCCGAACGGGTAGACCAGATCAGGCCTGAAGTAGTCGTTGCCTTCGAGGCCGGAGTCGATGGTGTCCGGGAGGTCGTCGCTGTAGGCGCGGCCTGCGATGTCGGCCAGGGTCACGGCCTTGTCCGGGACGCCGCGGACCTGATATTGACCTTCGGTCAGCTCAATGTCTTCGGCGGCGGCTTCGAGGATATGCCCGGCTATCTGTTTGGCTTTGTCTCTCACTTTGCCCGTCGCTCTCACCAGGGCTGTGCCGCCGACGGCCAGGCCCCGGCTGCCCAGCGTGCCGATGCCCATTGGCGTATTGGCAGTGTCGCCGTGCTTGACAACGATCTGATCGTAGTCGGCTCCCAAATGGTCGGCCACAATCTGAGCAAAGGTCGTTTCCTGCCCCTGACCATGGGGCGAGATTCCTGTGAAGACGGTGACGGTGCCGCTGGGTTCGACGCGTACTTCTGCGCTTTCATAGGGGCCAAAGCCGCAGATCTCGACGTAGGTGGCAAGGCCGATTCCGAGGAGGTCGCCGCCGTTACGGTTGCGGCGGCGTTCCTGTTCTTGCCTGAGAGAGGCGTAGCCGGAAACGTCGAGGGCCTTCGACAGTGACTTTTCGTATTCGCCGCTGTCATAGGTGAGTGTGGTGGGCGTATCGTAGGGGAAGGCGTCGGGGGAGATGAAGTTCTTGCGGCGCACGTCGGTTGGGTCCAGGCCCAGCTCATTTGCTACCAGGTCTACCATGCGCTCGATGTAGAAGGCGGCCTCCGGGCGGCCTGCGCCGCGGTAGGCGGCGATGGGGGTTGTGTTGGTGAAGACGCAGTCGATCTCTATGTCCACGGCGGGGATGTCGTAGACGCCGACTGCCATCCAGCCGGTCAGCTCAGGGATGATGAGGACGATGGGATAAGCGCCCATGTCGGCCACGACGCGCATCTGCAGGCCGGAAATGCGTCCGTCCTCCTGGACGGCCAGCGCGTAATCGGCGATCTGCCCGCGGCCGTGGGTCGTGGTCAGGAGATGCTCACTGCGCCCTTCTACCCAACTGAGCGGAAGCTGATACTGCATGGCCAGGCTGGCCACGGCGACCTCTTCGGGATAGATGCCGATTTTGACGCCGAATCCGCCGCCGACTTCGGGGGCGATGACGCGGATGGCGTTCTCAGACATGCGCAGTACGCCGGCGAGCTGGCCGCGCACGAGATGGGGCGCCTGGGTACTGGTCCAGACGGTCAGCCCTGCGGTCGTCGGGTCGGGGGCGGCGACGATGCTGCGGCCCTCCATGGGTACGGCTGCGAGCCGCTGGCTGGTTATGCGTTGACTGACAACCTTGTGGGCTGAGGCGAAAGCGGCGTTGACGTCGCCGACCTGCTGGCGCCACACCTCCTGGCGGTTGCTGTCCATGTCGTCAAAGAGGGTTGCGGCATCGGGCTCGAGGGACTGCTCGATTCCTCCGGCGGCGGAGATGGGTTCCCAGTCGACGAATACTTCCTCGGCGGCATCGGCGGCGGTTGCGGCGTCGGCGGCGATGACGGCGGCTACGCATTCGCCCATGTGGCGCACTTTGCCGGTTGTGAGGGCATGGTGCGTGCGTGCGCGATTGGCCTCGCCGTCGGCCGACCCGACTTCAAAGGGGAAAGGCATTGGCTCGGTGTGGGCGGCCAGCTCGTCACCGGTTACGACGGCGACGACGCCGTCAAGGGCGAGGGCCGCGGAGACGTCGATCTCGGCGATGTGGGCGTGCGCGTAGGGGCTGCGCACGAAAGCGACGTAGTGCATACCGGGCAGCTTCAGGTCGCCAACGTATGAGCCGCTGCCGGTAATGAGCCGGGGATCTTCCTTGCGTTTGACCTGTGCACCCATGTAGGTTGCGTATGCCATCGGGCGTCTCCTTTCGTTCTATGTCCAAGCCGTCGATATCAGTAGCAAATAGAAGAAACAACCTTGACAGATCAGGGGCGGGCAGGCGGGAGCTCAACCGGTCTGCCCTCACTGCCGGAGGAGAGCACGGCCTGAGTGGCCGCAAGTGTACGCAGGCCTTCCTCGCCGCTGACCAGGGCCGACTCTTCTCTGCGAATGACACGGCAGAAATGGGCCAGTTGCGCTGCCAGCGGATCGGCATCGGCAGTCTCATGCTGTACCCGATGGAGTGGATACTCCCAGCCGGCGTTTTCGGCGGAGGGGTAGCGCCACAGCTCCATTGTGGGAAAGGCGAGCGAGCCCCCGGAGCCAAAGAAGAAGGCGCAGTTTCCCTGGACGTGCGCGTAGGAAGGATTCTCGAACATCGTCAGTTCATAGGACCAGGGAGAGGGTGTGGCGTCGGAAAGGAAGATTGAGCCGACCACCCCGTCCGCGAAATTCAGGGTTATGGCGGCGGTGTCCTCGACCTCGAAGCCGCGCGTCGTCGAGCTGCTGGCGGCGTAGACTCGTGTTATCTCGCCGCAGATATACCGCAACGTGTCGATTTCGTGGATGAGATTGGTGAGCACAGGTCCGCCGCCGGCGCGCGTTCGCCAGATGACGTCGTAGTAGGCATCCGGTTTCTTGACGGCCCAGAGCAGGGAAACACCAATCAGAGTGCCGATGGCCCCTCCTTTAACCAGTTTCCAAAGCCGTTTGATGCGGGGATGATAGCGTCGGTGATGTCCCACCAGGACTGGGATTCCGGCCGCGGCGGCTTCGTCTACCAGTCTTTGCCCTTCGTCGAGGGAAGCGGTGATCGGCTTTTCGACCAGAGGTACGATGCCGCGGCGAATGCATGCCAGGGCAAGCTCCTCGTGAAACAGGGTCGGTGCGGCGATGATTGCCCCGTCCGGTGAGGCCAGATCAAGAGCCTGGTAGGCATCGTGGAAGAGCGGGACGTCATACTTTGCTGCGAGATAGGCCGCCCCGGAATCGGGGTCGCAGATTGCGGCGAGCTGGCATTCGCCGCTTGCCGTCAGGTACTCGATATGACGACGGCCCATGGTCCCGGCGCCTATTACGACTATACGCAATCTGTCCATTCTTTCACTCCGGCAGGGCGTAGTGCTGCAGTTGCATTTTAGCTGAACTGCTCCCATTCTGACCAACGCAATTCTTGTGTCGGTACGAACGTCGCTTCGCCCTTATCTGTAGCACTTTCCCCCGATCTGGGGTATAACTGCAGTGGTCGGTGGTCAGAACTGCAGTGGTCAGTGGCCAGTGGTCAGTGGTCAGTACTGCAGGGGTCGGCGAATATTCGGATAGCTAGCTCGACAAGTTGGGGGTCGGTAAAGGAAAGTGCTGATGGTTGCGTATGATTTTGAAGGGCGTGGGGCGGTTGTTACCGGGGGCGCGAAGGGGATAGGGTTGGCGATCGCGCAGCGGCTGGCGGGTGCGGGCGCGGCTGTGGCGGTTTGGGATTTGGACCCGGATCCGCTGCGTGGCAGTGCGGCCGGTGAGGCGTTTGAGGCCATTTTTGCGGTCGACGTAACGGAACCGGCGAGTGTGGAGCAGGCGGTGCAGGACACGATGGCGCAGTTGGGCGCTATTGATGTGCTGGTA